>JAABTM010000142.1 GCA_011389855.1 Desulfobacteraceae bacterium | reverse complement strand
CATCGTCATCATCCCCCAGATCGTCTTTTCCAAATTCGTGCTGCCGGAAAACACGCTGAAGGGCGCGGCCGTGAAGATCGAAAAGCTGATGGTGGTCAAATGGGGGTTCGAGGGGCTGAAGGCGAGCCGGAAGGGGGAAATGGTGTACGGCGATTATGGGATGTCGATGCTGATCCTGGCGGTTCTGACTGTGGTGTTTATCCTGCTGACGCTGTTCCATCTCTGGTTCGCGGAGGATGACGGATGAAAAAATCGACGGTGGCGTTCGTTCTGGCGGCCCTCGCGGTGGGCGGCTACATTCTCTATGATTCCCAGTGGGGGCGCTCGGTCCTGATGGGCTTTTTCTCCGAGGATCTGGCGAGGATCGAGGAGATCTCCCTGGCGTTCATGGAAGACATCAAATTCAAGGACTTCAACAAGGCCGCCTCCTACCACAGCCCCGAGGACCAGGAAGAGGTGGACATCCCCAAGCTGATGGAACGGCTCTTCAAGATCAAACCCGAACTCCTGGACGTCATGGAATACACCATCCTGGACAGCACGCTGGATTCCACGGGAACCCGCGGCCGGGTCAAGATGAAGGCCAAGGTGAACGTGCTCAATTCCGGGAAAATCAAGAATCCGGAGTTTATTCTGTATTATAAAAAAGAGGGGGAGGCGTGGTTTATGGAGTTGGAGTCGTCGTTGCGGTGATGACAAAACCGGGCGTAAGAAAAAAAGATTATTCCCGATAAAGACACTGCAAGATTGTTTTAAGCCGCCTTAACCGACGGAGTTTTAACTTTTTTCCCGTACTTTTCGCAAAAGAAACGAATGCATTCAGGAGCAATATCGACGGCGTTTTCGTCGTAAGCGCCGTTTTCCGGATTCAACCAGATCAATGCATAGTCCCCCTTGATGAGTTTGAACCGTTCTTCGTCTCTCATGGGGCGTAAAACCGGCCCTGGATCCTCTTCCATGAGCAGAGGATAAAAATCGAGTTCATAGATGATCACATCCATGTCTTCTTCGAACCAGAGGCGCAGAACATAATCGCGGACGTGTTCGGCTTTCAGCAGGCCTTTTTCGTGATGATCCCGCCAATTCGATTCGTTTTTTGCCGCATCTGACCATTCTTGCCAATTCATGGGTTTAACTTATATTATCTTACAACACACCGTTTCACCCACCGCCCCGCGATCTTCCGGAACCGCTCCAGATCCTCATCCGTAAACCTACAATCCCCCCGGAAAAATTCGGGGTGCAGCACCGATGCCTCCTGAAACTGCTGTAATGCATAAAGATCCGCCCCCTGGATGAGCATGGCGATGGTTTCGATGATGTGATCGTCCACCAGGGGGCGGATGCAGGTGGTCCGGAGTTCGTGGGGGAGGGACGACCCCCGGATGATCCCGATGCTCTCCAGGATGCGCCGGGGGTCGATGTCCCTTCCGATGAGGGGGGCGTACCGGAAGGGATCGGTCTTGATGTCCATGGCGATGTAGTCCACAAGCCCCTCCTCGATGAGGCTTTGGAGGACGGCCGGGCGGCTGCCGTTGGTGTCGATCTTGACGGGGTAGTCCATCTCCTTGAGGGCCGCGCACAGGTCGGCCAGGTCCTTCTGGAGGGTGGGTTCGCCGCCGGAAATCACCACTCCGTCCAGGAATCCGCGGCGCTGCTTCAGGAAATCGAAGAGGTTCTCCTTTTCCTTGAAAAAAGCCGGACAGTCCGCGCAACCCGTGGCCAGCTCCGGGTTGTGGCAGTAGGGGCAGTCGAAATTGCATCCCGACAGGAACAGGACGCAGGCCATTTTGCCGGGGTAATCGATCAGTGAATTTTTCTGTAGGCCGCCGAGCACCATGTTATGGAATAACCTTTATTGTCAATTGTCCCGTCGTCGACGCCTCGGAATGAATTCCGAGGCTGAATCCATAAAACCGGCTGAAAGCCGGTTACAGCTATCGGCGAGATGGATAATGAATGTAACCCGAACCGGCTTTCAGCCGGTTTTGAATGATTGAGCCTGGGATTTCAATCCCAGGCGTCATTGCCAGGGCGGCTTGCCGAAGATCAAGCCACCCGAAACGTCTTCCGCTTCCCGAATTCCGCCTGTTTCCCGTCGTTCCACTGCTTGACGGGCCGCAGATAGCCCACCACCCGGCTATAAACCTCGGTCTCGTGCTCTTCCGATCTGCATTCTTCCTGCTTGCCCTTGATGTAGCCGTGGGCCGGGCAGACCGAGAAGGTCGGGGTCAGGGTGAAATAGGGCAGGTGGTAGCCGGCGGAGACCTTTCGGATCAGGGACTTGACCGCCTCCACGTCCGTCACCTGCTCGCCCAGGAAGATGTGAAGCACCGTGCCGCCGGTGTATTTGGCCTGGAGGTTGTCCTGGAGGGACAACGTCTCGAAGATGTCGTCGGTGTAGTTGACCGGCAACTGGGTGGAGTTGGTGTAGTAGGGGTCCTCTCCCTCCCGGAAATCCGGCTCGTTGGCGCAGACCATGTCCGGGTAGCGCTCCTTGTCCTTCATGGCCAGCCGGTAGGAGGTGCCCTCGGCCGGGGTGGCCTCCAGGTTGAAGATGTCGCCGCTTTCCTCCTGCATTTGGGCGATCTCGCCCCGGATGAAGTCCATGACTTTGAGGGAGAACGCCTGGCCGGCGTCGCTGCCGATCCCTTCTCCCAGAAAGTTGAGGCAGGCCTCGTTCATGCCGATGATGCCGAAGGTGGAGAAATGGTTTTTCCAGTAGAGGCCGGACCCCGCCTTGATCTCCCGGAGGTAGAACTTGGAATAGGGGTAGAGGTTTTTATCCGTAAAGGTTTCCAGCACCTTCCGCTTGATGTCGAGGCTCTGCCGGGCCAGACCGAGCATCTCCCGGAGCCGGTCGAAAAAGTCTTTTTCGGTATCCGCCAGGTAGCCGATCCGGGGCAGGTTGAGCGTCACCACGCCGATGGAGCCGGTCAGCGGGTTGGCGCCGAAGAGGCCGCCGCCCCGCTTGAGCAGTTCCCGGTTGTCCAGCCGCAGCCGGCAGCACATGGACCGGGCGTCTTCCGGCGACATGTCCGAATTGACGAAATTGGAAAAATAGGGGATCCCGTACTTGCCGGTCATTTGCCAGACCGGCTCCAGGTTGGGGTTGTCCCAGTCGAAGTCCGCCGTGATGTTGTACGTCGGGATGGGAAAGGTAAAGACCCGGCCCCGGGCGTCGCCCGCCATCATGATCTCGGCAAAGGCCCGGTTGAGGGTGTCCATCTCCGGCTGGAAGTCGCCGTAGACCGCGTCCATCTCTTTGCCGCCGACGATCACCGGGCTGTCCTTGAGGATGGCTGGGACGTAGAGGTCCATGGTGATGTTGGTGAACGGCGTCTGGAATCCCACCCGGGTCGGGATGTTGATGTTGAAGACGAACTCCTGGAGGGCTTGTTTGACGTCCCGGTAGCCGAGTCCGTCGTACCGGATGAAGGGGGCCAGCATGGTGTCGAAATTGGAGATGGCCTGGGCCCCGGCCGCCTCGCCCTGGAGGGTGTAGAAGAAATTGACCACCTGGCCCAGGGCCGACCGGAGGTGTTTGGGCGGCGCGCTCTCCACCTTGCCCTCCACGCCCCGGAATCCCTGGACCAACAGGTCCTTCAAATCCCAGCCCACGCAGTAGACCGAGAGCAGGCTCAAATCGTGGAGGTGAAGGTCGCCGCTCTTGTGGGCGTCCCGGATCTCGGGGGGGTAGATCCGGTTGAGCCAGTATTCGGAGGTGACGTCCGAGGAGATGTAGTTGTTGAGGCCCTGGAGGGAATAGCACATGTTGCTGTTCTCTTTGATCTTCCAGTCCAGCTTCCGGATGTACTGCTCCACCAGGCCGTCGGTGGCCTTTTCGGCGATGTTCCGGATCTGGGCGTGCTGTTCCCGGTAGAGGATGTAAGCCTTGGCCGTCTTGTAGTAAGGGGTGTCCAGCAGAACCCGCTCCACGATATCCTGGATCTCCTCCACCTCCGGGATGGGTCCCAGCCGGAGTTCATGGGCCAGGGTCAGAACCCGCAGGGTCAGCTTCCGGGCGTCCCGCTCCTCGAATTCGCCGCCGGCCTTGCCGGCCTTGGCGATGGCCGCCGTGATTTTGGATGCATCGAACTCCACCACTCTTCCGTCCCGTTTTTTGATCTCTTCGAACACGCTCGTTGCCTCCGCTTCGCTGTTGCGCCGTTTTTTTGGGCAAAATTGTAAAGGGAAAATAAAATCGACCATCTATGACGATCAGGGATGTTCGTCTGTTGTTTGGTCCCAACATACCCCTACATATTGTTGTCTGTCAAACCAAAATTTCTACATATGGTATTTTTGAGGATAGGTCGAAGGCAGTAAACTCAGGAAAAACAGCGGGCTAAACAGCGCGGATTTTTTTTCGGAAAGGTGAATCGTGAAAAAGGCAAAAATTTCAGGCACGGAACTTGCTATTACGGCGAGAATGTCCGCCAGATATAATCCCCGATTTCCGGCGTTTCGAGATCCGTTCCCGGATCGGTCAGCACGGTCCGGTAGTCCGCCCCGGTCCGGTCATGGGCCCGTTCCGGCACACCGAACCGCCGTTGGATATGGCCGTTGCCGATGATCACCACCATGTGGGCGTCGTTCAGGTTTTGGGCCACCGTTTCGGCCATCACATCCTCCCAGACGTTCTGGGCCATGTAAAAGTTTTCGAAATCGTCCCGGCCCTTGAGCATGGCGCGATGGGCTTCGTAGACGTCTTCGAGGTAGGCCCGGTGTTCGGGGTCGTCGGTTCTGATTTCGCCGGGAAGGTACCGCCGTTCGTCGGGCAGCAGGGTGTCGATGCCCCCCACGGCGATCTTGGGCGGGATGTGGAAGGGGATGTTGAGGGCGATGAGCGGCAGCCCGTTCTCCCGGACGTACCGGAGGATCGATTCATAGAGTTCGTAGTCGAATTTCCAGTTGGCGTACCAGTGGCTCGCCTTGAGGAATGCATCCGGATCGAGGATGCCGGCGGACCAGTCGTCCAGCACCGGCTGATAGGGGCGGGAGAACATCTCCATGCCCACCTTCAGGTCGGGATGGCGCTCGTGGAGGGCCTCGATGATCCGGAGCTGGATCCGGTGGTGGGCCACCCGGCGGTGCTGTTCTCCCACGTAGACCACCCGGGCCCCGGCCAGGTCGTCCACCATCTCCCCGAAGAGGACCGGCTCGGGTCCCCGGGGCGCCGTCCGGATGATGCGGTCTTTGGGCTGTTTCATGGCGCGGTCTCCGGTTCGGTCGGCGTCCCCGACGGCGGCGCAGCCGGCCGAAAGGAAGAGGGCCGCCGCCAGGACGACGAGACCCCGTGCCGCCGTCCCTGACCGGCGGTTCGGGAACGCTTGCATTTTTTCGGCGCTTTTCATACAGTACCCCCTTATGCGGCTGGATCAATCATCACCGGTGTTCAGACGGACCATCGTGCCCTGGTACGATTCGGAGACGGCCTGTCTGCTGACCCTCATCTTTCTCTTCCTGGTCTTCCTTTTCGGCATGGCCGGCATCTCCGTGGCCAACGAAATCGAAGAATACCGGGAGCATCTGTGGGTTCCCGTCCTTATGGTGGTCATGAGCGCAGGCGTCATCGTCTCCATTACCATCCGCCTCATCAACCGGTATCTCATCTACCGGTCGGAACGGCGGGAATCCTGACCTACAGCCTACCATCCCCGTCCCCTTCCCGCAAGGCGGCATACCGGTCGGCCAGCGCCATGTAGCGCCGGCCCTCGTCCCGGCGTCCCCGCTTGAAACAGCCGTTGGCGTAGATCCGGCATTTTTTCGCCAGAACCGTGATCGCCGCTTCCCGGTAATCGGCCGGCAGGTCTTCCTCCTCTAAAATCTTCAGGATGGACTGGATCCGGTACCGGTCGAGCCCCGGCGCGGCCGAGAGCTGGTCGGGGTGGCCGCCCCGTTTGACGATGAGCGGGGTCTCGATGAGGTCGATGGGATGCCGGCGGGCGACCCGCAGCCACAAATCGTAATCCTCGCAGGCGGGCAGGGATTCGTCGAAAAGGCCCACTCTGTCCAAAAGAGACCGCCGCATCATGACGGCCGACGGCGACACCAGGCAGAGGGACAGGGAGGGGATGAAGATCCACCCGGCCCGCTTGCGATGGCGTTTTCCGGGGTTGACCCGTCGGCCCCGCCGGACCCAAAGTTCCTCGGTCTGGCAGATCACCGAATCGGGATGGGCGTCGAAAAAGGCCGTCTGGGCCGCGAGCTTGCCCGGCAGCCACCGGTCGTCGGAATCCAGCAGGGCGATGAGATGGCCGGTCGCCCGCCGGATGCCGGCGTTGCGGGCGGCGCCGACCCCGGCGTTTTCCTGTCGGACGACCCGAAGGTCGTCGCCGTATCGGTCCAGCAGTTCCGGCGTCTCGTCGGTGGACCCGTCGTCCACCACGATGAGTTCAAAGTCCGGATGGTCCTGATCCAGCACGGAATCCACGGCCTCTTTTAAAAAATCGACCCGGTTGTAAGTCGGGATAATGACGCTGACAACTGCCATGGGCGGGTTTCTATCGCTTTACGGGCGGGCTGGCAAGTGAAAAAGGGCCGCTTTGGTTCTTGACATGGGGCTGATTTTTAATTAACAACTATTCATTAAATGAATTCTTCGCAAAGGGGCGACCAAGGGAGGGGCCATGATAAATCGTTCGGGGTCGATCATCCGGTGGGCTGGGGTCTGGCTGGCGATTCTTTGCAGCGCCGCGCTGGCCGGAGAGCGGTTCACCGTCAATCCGGACGGCACGGTCGCCGATCATGAACTGGGCCTCATGTGGGCCCGGGAAAGCAACCCGGGCGACATCGACTGGCGCCAGGCGGAGAAATGGGTCAAATACACCTTTCCCGACACCATCCCGGCCGGCTACGACGACTGGCGGCTGCCGACCCTGGAAGAGTTGGCGAGCCTCTACGTCCGGGACGAGGGGTACAAAGGATACGAGACGGACTGCGGCCAGCGGGTGAAGATCGCGCCGGAGATCGAACTGACCTGCGGCTGGATCTGGACCTCGGAGCGGAAATCGATCACGGCCCGGGTCTACAATTTCAACCGGGGCTACCATTACACCGACCGGATGGTCCACTACCGGGCCTATCGGGCTTTGCCCGTCCGGAATATGGAGTGAACTGGGTTCACCAGTCAGGATAGGAGCGGATGCGGCGTCTTGCCGCGTCCATGTTAATGAGAGGACTTACAGCAGAAAAAGGAGGATCGACGCATGAAAAAGACTTTCGTATTGGGACTGGCGGTTATTTTCGGTCTGGCCATGATGGCCGGCGCGGCCGCGGCCAAAACCACCTTCGTCACCATCGGCACCGGCGGCATCACCGGCGTTTACTATCCCACGGGCGGCGCCATCGCCAAGATGGTCAATCAGAAGCGGGACGAATACGGCATCCGGGCCACGGTGGAGTCCACCGGCGGGTCGGTCTTTAACGTCAACGCCGTCATGTCCGGCGACCTGGAGTTCGGCATCGTCCAGTCCGACCGCCAGTATCAGGCGATCCACGGCATGGCCGAATGGGATGAAGCCGGTCCCCAGAAGGACCTTCGGGCGGTTTTCAGCATCCATCCCGAATCGGTGACCCTGGCCGCCGCCGTGGATGCGGAGATCAAGAAGATCGCCGACCTGAAGGGCAAGCGGGTCAACATCGGCAACCCCGGTTCCGGCCAGCGTCAGAATTCCATCGACGCCCTCACGGCCGCCGGACTCGATTATGAGAAAGACCTGATGGCCGAACAGGTCAAGGCCGCCGAAGCGCCGGGTCTTCTCCAGGACGGCCGCATCGACGCCTTCTTCTACACCGTGGGCCATCCCAGCGGGGCCTTCAAGGAGGCCACCGCGGGCCGCCGCAAGGTTCGGTTCGTGGAGGTCGCCGGCCCCGGCATCGACGCCATGATCAAGGAAAAACCTTATTACGCCAAATCCTATGTGCCGGTGGATCTCTATCCGGGCGCCATGAACGACGAGAACGTGGACACCTTCGGCGTCAAGGCGACCTTCGTCACCTCGGCCAAGGTATCCGAGGACGTGGTCTACGCCCTCACCAAGGAGGTCTTCGATAATTTCGAAGATTTCAAAAAGCTTCATCCGGCCTACGGCGTCCTGACCAAAGAGGGCATGCTCGAGGGGCTGTCCGCTCCCATGCATCCGGGCGCGGAGAAGTATTTCAAAGAAGTCGGCCTGTTGAAGTAGCAATCCGCTCAACATAAGGCCCACCTGTTCGGGCGGCGGTTCCGACCGCCGCCCTTTCCTTATGCCGTGTTGATCCGAACCATTTGAAAACGTCTTGTTTTCCGGACAGGCCAATGCCTTCCTGGAGGGGATGAAGATGAGCGAACTGGATAAGAAGGATACGGAAAGCAGCGAAAGCGGCGGCGGCAAAGGCGGCGGTCTCGGCGACGAAGAGACCCTGGATCTGGCCCGGAAGCTGGCGGAAGAGGAGGCCGGCATCGCCCGGAAACCGCAGGGCCCCTCCAAATACGTCATCGCGACCATCGCGGTCTGCTGGTCGCTTTTCCAGCTTTCCATCGCCTCCTGGCTGATCCTCGATTCCACTTTTATCCGGGCGATCCACCTTGGATTCGCCCTCCTGATCGTGTTTCTCAACTACCCGTTGCTGAAAAAATACCGTCCCGGTCTGGACGTCCTTTCCACCAAGACCCGAATCCCCCTGTTCGACTACGTCATCGCCATCGTCGCCTGTTTCGCGGCCCTCTACATCGCCATCGACTACGAGGGGCTGGTCACCCGGTACGGCGCGCCCATCCTCCGGGATCTCGTGGTGGGCGGTCTCCTGGTGGTCCTGCTGCTGGAGGCCTCCCGGCGGGTCATCGGCCCGGCCCTGCCCATCATCGCCATCGCCTTTATCATCTATGCCTTTTTCGGCCCCTACATGCCCGATCTCATCGCCTTCAAGGGGGTGTCCATGGACCGGTTCATGGGGCAGATGACCATGTCCACCGAGGGAATTTACGGCATCCCACTGGATGTTTCGGCGACCATCGTCTTCCTGTTCGTCCTGTTCGGGTCGATGCTGGACAAGGCGGGCGCGGGCCATTACTTCATCCAGCTCGCCCTGAGCCTCCTGGGCGGGTTCAAGGGCGGGCCGGCCAAGGCGGCCATCATGGGCTCCGGCCTCACCGGCATCGTCTCGGGCTCGTCCATCGCCAACATCGTCACCACCGGCACCTTCACCATCCCCCTGATGAAGAAAGTGGGGTATCCCGCCACCAAGGCGGCGGCCGTGGAGGTGGCGGCCTCCACCGACGGCCAGCTGGCGCCGCCCATCATGGGCGCCGCGGCGTTTATCATCGCCGAATACGTCAACGTGCCCTACGTCGATGTCATCAAGGCGGCGGCGGTGCCGGCCTTCGCCTCATATGCGGCCCTGTTTTTCATTACCCATATCGAGGCATCGAAGCTGGGGCTGACGGGCATGAAGCGCGAGGAGCTTCCGGAGTTCTTCAAGACGCTCCTGTCGGGCATCCATTTTCTCATTCCCCTGACCATGTTGCTCTATCAACTCATCGTCCTTCGCCACTCGCCGGAGATGGCGGCCTTCAACGCCATCTGGGTCATGGCGGCGATCATGTTCGTCCAGAATCCCATCAAAGCCTACATCGCCAAGGAACCGCTCCTGCCGGCCTTCAAATCCAGTGTGGTCGATATCTTCTCGGCCCTGGCCGCCGGCGGCCGGAACATGGTCTCCGTGGCCCTGGCCACGGCCGCGGCCGGCATCATCGTGGGCGTGGTGGCCCTGGGGCTGGGCGGGCTCATCACCATGATCATCGACACCATTTCAGGCGGCAACATCTACCTCATGCTGATCATCACCGCCGTGGCCAGCCTGGTCATCGGCATGGGCCTGCCCACCACCGCCACCTACATCGTCATGGCCTCCCTGACCGCCCCGGCCATCGTCACCATCGGCGGGTATAACGATTTCATCGTCCCCCTCATGTCGGCCCATCTGTTTTGCTTCTACTTCGGCATCCTGGCGGACGACACGCCCCCGGTGGGGCTGGCGGCCTATGCGGCGGCGGCCATCGCCAAGTCGCCCCCCATCCCCACGGGCATCCAGGGCTTCATGTACGACATCCGGACGGCGATCCTGCCCTTTATGTTCATTTTCAACGCCGACCTGATCCTGCACGAGATCTATTCCTGGACCCAGGCGCTCCTGATTTTCGCCATGGCCTGCGTGGGCAATTTCGCCTTTGCATCGGCCACCCAGGGATGGTTCGTGGCCAAAAACCGCATCTGGGAATTGCCCCTGTTCCTCTCCGTCACCGTGAGCCTCATGCGGCCCGACGCCGTGGCGGCCTGGCTGGGCATTCCCCACGAGCAGCGGTACTGGACCTATCTCATCGGGCTGGCCATCTACGGTTCTCTCTTCCTGCTCCAGCGGCCCCGGACCCCCAAGGCCGGCGAGCTGAAGGCGGCCTGGTAGCATATGCCGGGAGACAAGAAAAAATCGGAACGGCGCATCGACGATGTGCTGGTGGACAGCATTGTCGCCTATTCGGGACATTTCGAGGAGCACTCCCTGAAGCGGATCGCCAACCGCTGCGTGCGGACGGTGATCGGCGACCGCTTCGGGGATCTGTGCGACGAGACCTTCGCCATCCCCTCCCCGGAGCAGATGCGGGAATGGGTGGTGGACGAGATGAAGCAGTATTTCGAAGACCGGATCATGCCCATCATCGAGCGGCGCCATCCCGAACTGACCGACGAAGAGCTGGACATCCACCTCGACCGGTTTTACCAAGCCTTCGAGATGGAGTACGCGGAACAGATCGACGCCACCACCCACGACGCCGTCAAGGAACTCCGGGTCCGGGTCAAAGCGGTCCAGAAAGAGCTGACGGCCGTCAAGCGGAAATATGCCGGGGTCGGCGGCTCATGAGCGTTGGGCCGCTGCCGGAAATCCTCGCCCCGGCGGGGGACCGATCCTCGTTTCTGGCGGCCGTCGCCGCCGGGGCAGACGCCGTCTACTGCGGGCTGAAGCAGTTCTCGGCCCGGATGGCGGCCAAAAACTTCGCCCTGGAAGAACTGGCCGGCCTGACCGCCCTGGCCCATGAGGAGGGAACCCGGGTCTACATCGCCGTCAACACCCTGCTGAAACCCTCCGATTTAGAGCGGGCCGGGCAACTCCTGACGGACCTGACCCGCCAGGTGGGGCCGGACGCCCTCATCTTCCAGGACCTCGCGCTTTTTTCCCTGGCCAAAGCGGCCGGGTTTTCCGGGGAGCGCCACCTTTCCACCCTGGCCAACGTCAGCGCGCCCGGCGGTCTGGAGATCGCCCGGAAAGGACTGTCCGCCGACCGGGTGGTGATCCCCCGGGAGCTGACCATCGACGAGATCCGGGCCATGGCCGACGCCTGCCCGCCGGGGCTGGGCCTGGAGGTCTTTGTCCACGGGGCCCTGTGCTACGGCGTCTCCGGGCGGTGCTACTGGTCCTCCTACATGGGGGGCAAGAGCGGGCTCCGGGGCCGGTGCGTCCAGCCCTGCCGGCGCATCTATAGCCAGGAGGGCGCCGACGGACGGTTTTTCTCCTGCCGGGACCTGAGTCTCGACGTGCTGGTCAAGGTTCTCAAGGCGATCCCCCAGATCCGGGCCTGGAAGATCGAGGGGCGGAAAAAAGGGCCCCACTACGTCCATTACACCACCGCCGCCTACAAGATGCTCCGGGACGAAGGGGACGACCCCAACGCCAAGCGGTCGGCCCTCCAGCTCCTGGAGATGGCCCTGGGCCGTCCGGCCACCCACTACACTTTCCTGCCTCAGCGGCCCTACAATCCCATCCCCCCCGACGGTCAGACCGGCTCCGGCTACATCGTCGGCCATGTCAAGGGGCCGTCCGGCAAGCGGTTTCTCTCCCCCCGGATCCCGCTGCTGCCGGGGGATACGCTTCGGGTGGGGTACGAGGACCAGCCCGGCCACGGGGTCCAGCGGGTGACCCGGTCCGTGCCCAGGGGCGGCCGGCTCCAGCTCAAGGGGACCGGCAAGAAAGGCCCCAGGAACGGCAGCCCGGTCTTTCTGGTGGACCGGCGGGAACCGGCCCTGGAACGGATGATCTCGGACCTGTTGGAGCGGGTTCCGGCCATGCCGCCTCCGACAGGGGGCGCCGGTTTCGAGCCGCGGCGCCCCGCACCCGCCGCCGGGTCCGGACGGCCCCGCGACCTCCACGTGGCCCGGACCGTCGGCGGCGAGCGGCCTTCGGGGGAGGTCGGCCTCTGGATGACGCCGGACCTGCCCGGAACCCTTTCCGAAGCCGAGT
>JAABTM010000141.1 GCA_011389855.1 Desulfobacteraceae bacterium | reverse complement strand
GGCGACCAGTTTCGGAAAAACGATCAGGACGGCATCGGCCAATATGCCGAACGGGCTTCGTCCCAGATTCAGGGTTTCTCGGATTATCTGTATGATCGGGACCCGGGCGATATTGCCAGGGATGTTCAGGAGGCTGCCCGTCGCCGGCCATGGATCGCCATCGGCGGCGCATTTATCGCGGGCCTGGCGACGACCCGGTTTTTGAAGGCGTCCAGACGCCAGTAAGGGGGGGCGTTATGGCGGTTGAAATGCGGAGGGAGGATAAAAGTTTGGGGGATCTCTTCTCGGAACTGACCAGCGAGATCTCTCTTTTGTTCCAGCAGGAGACGGAACTGGCCAAACTGGAAATGGTTCAAAAAGGAACCCGGATGGCCAAACACAGCAGCATGCTAATCGTTGGCGCGGCGATGGCTTACGGGGCTTTTTTAACCCTTTTGGCGGCGGCGGTTTTCGCGTTGGCGTTGGCCATGCCCATTTGGCTTTCCGCGCTGTTCATCGGCCTGATGGCCGGCATCATCGGATATGGCCTGATTCACATCGGTTTGAAACGTCTTAAACGCATGACCCCGGTTCCGGAACAAACCATCGAGACGCTCAAGGAGGGCAAGGAATGGCTCAAGACCATCAAATAAACTTAGACCAAGCCAATCGGGATCCCCGGCCGGAATCTGGGCCGACCGCGACCCCCGAACCGGGTGTTGAATTTCGACAACCCACAAGCGGGAAGATAGGCACGCAAAGGGAAGCTCTGAGAAAAACGACCGATGAACGTGTAGTCGGGGTGGCCGGAATGGATGCCGGCGGCGGCGCCATCGCCGCCATGCGGGCGGATATCGCCCGAACCCGTCGGGAAACGGCTCATACCATCGATGCTATCCATCACCGATTGTCGCCTGAAGCCCTCACAGCCCAGGCGCGGGAAAAAATCAAGGAAGCGACGGTCGACAAAGCGAAAGCTTTCGCCAATTCTACAACCGATTTTGCCAAAGATACAGGGGGAATCATGTTTGACGCTATTAAAGACAATATTATTCCAACAATGCTGATCACCGGCGGCATCGCATGGCTGCTCAAGAGCAACAAAGAAACCCCCTCCCGGGAAGGCCGGCTGCCAGGGGGGTATCCGCCTCACGTCTATCCCGAGTTCGATGAGTGGCGACATGCGCCCGACGACCAGTTTCGTGCGGTGCAAGATGAACCCGGAGCGGAGCGCGGGGGTAACGGTCGGCGGCGTTCTCCCACCGAAGAGGTCAAGGATCGGGTTCATAGCGCGGGAGATCGCGTTTCCAGCGCCGCTGGTCAGGCAAAAGACCGGGCGTCGGAAGCGGCGTCGGATATCAAGGATCAAATGGGCCATGCGACCCACCGGATGGGAAGGAAAGCGTCGGAGATCGGCGAACAAAGCATGCATCAGTATCGCAGGGTTCGCAGAGGGTTTTTCGATACACTCCATGAAAACCCGTTGGCGTTGGCCGGCGCCGCCCTGGCGGTTGGAACGCTTTTTGGAATCGCCATACCTGAGTCGGAGCATGAAAGAAACTGGATGGGCGAGACCCGAGACGATATAATGTGGGAGGCAAGGAAAAAAGGAACGGAAGTGGTTGAAAAAGCGGAGCATGTGCTCGATCATGCGGCGGAAAGCGCCGCGGAAGCCGCTGGAGAGGAAGCCGAGCGGCAGAATCTCGCTATCTGATCCACGCTATATTCACCTTTAAGCCAAAACATTCAATCGATGATTCCCCTTGCCGGTGGGCAGGGGGAATTGTTTTGGGGATTCGACGACGCCGGAGCGCGGGCGCGGCGCTGAAACGCCCGGGGAAATCCCCAAAACCGGTTGGCGGGATATCTTTTGGAGGATGAAGGAAAACAATCCTTTTCCCGTTTTCTCGGTTTTCCAGATTCCTTCCAGGCGCTCATTGCCATCGGGCGGTGGCCCTTGTTGGCCGTCCTCATCATAGGAGAATCCCCATGAGCCGCCCATCTATGCCTTAGGGGAAGGGATTCATTTCGATCCCGGGGCCAAGGCATGGTCTATCGACCGTGTGCCCCGCCCCGGTCTCTTTGGTTTGCCTATTCCCAGTCAGACAGAATGACGATTACTTTGTCCGCCTTATTGGTTTTGGGGAATTCTTTTTCACCGGACAGCATCTTGTCGGTACCGTAATAGGCGCGACCGGTTTCTTCCTGGCTCTTGAAATAGGCCAGATTCGAGTCTTCATCAACATTAATCACAGCGCCCGACAGAGAGGCGCCGGCGAAAAGGCCTTCGGTCCTTTTGTAGACCAGCACGTCCGCATCCGTGGAAGCGCCGACTTTGTTGCCCCAGGTCCCGGCGGACACGGAGGTTTGAGCCCCGAGGGTCAGCTCGCCGTCAACCAGATCGTTGATGGCTTCCTGGTTGTTGAAGACCATGAAAAGGTCGGACTGTTCAACGCCGATCTGGGCGCCGACACTGGCCCCCATAAGAGAGAGAAAGATTGGACCATTCCAGCCGTTTTTCTGATTGAGCATCAGAATGCCGTTGCCATAACGCCCACCGGCGATAAAACCGGCCTTGGTGACGTCCGGAAAAAGAGCGATGCCGGCGGAATTCTCGATTACCGACTTTGGAATGCGCTTTTTTGATTCGAGCGTTTCTGTAAGGAACGTGGTAGCCCGATCAAGGACATCCTCTGTTTCCTCCAGGAATTCAGCGGTTTCCCGGGTCGCTGTCTCGGCCATCTGTTCAGTTTTCCGAGCCGCGTCCTGTGCGCCCTGGCGGACATCCTGGGCGGTTTCCGCTACCTCCTGTTCCATAGCTTCGCTCACATCGGGGTCGGAGATTTCAGCGTTGACGTTTTCGTCTTGACCCAATCCATCCGCCACGACTATCCGCGGAAGCATGAATGCCATCATCAGGGCCAAGGCGAATACCGACAGACCAAAAATCGCGTTCTTCTTTTTCATCATCATTTCTCCTTTTGACTAAAACTTCATAGTTGATAAAATTCCCGGCTTCATTCATCAGGTTCCGACCCTTTCGGTTCCCTCGCCGAGTTTCGTTAAACTATATGCCATTCAGGCAGGGGGGGAAATAGGCAAAACACTGTATTCGGTACCAGATAAGCCTTTATAACGGGCTGTATGGAGACCTACTTTGGGTGCAAGTCTATGCTGAGTCCCTTTCAGCGGCACGCGCCCGCGCGGCGGCAAGGGCCTCCGGAAAGCCCCTGACGTCGGACAACAAACCCAACACGTCCTCGTCATCGTCAGCCGCCATGGGCAGTGCGCTTAGAGAGGCGTTCGTCTCCAAAACAACCGCGCCGACCTCATTTAGCCTCCCAAATCCGCAACCTCGAATCGCCGCCATAATTTCGTCTTCGGAGACGCGTTCCCTTTCCATTTCTTTCAGCAAAAATTCTCCATTATAAAACAGAAGCGAGGGCTTGTCGTACAAAACGGTTCGGCTTTCCTTTGCATAAAAGGCCACTTTGGTCAACGCCAGATTCAAGCCCAGGAGGGCGCCCGCGGCGATGAGACCTTCCAGCACCACCACCTCATCTATAAGAATCGTCGTTCCCAGCATAGAGGCCAATGTTACGGTGATCAACCAGTCGAAATTGTTCATTTGAGACGTGGAGCGTTTGCCGCTTACGCGCAAAAATACGATGAATGAAATGTAAAAAATAACGGCCACGACGACAATTCGAAACAGTCCATAAAAATCATCAAAAAAGACCATTCTAACCTCCTGTTTGTTGTGTTCTGTTGAAGCGAATCGATGGGGCCGCCCCGCATCGCCGGCAACATTTTTGATGCGGTCGTAAAGTCGTAAACGGCACGCTGTTCGCTTTTCAATTTATACAATCCGAAGCGACCTGCTGAAATCAGGTGAAGCGGGTATTTAAGCGTTAAAACCGCTGTATTCGGGAACACGATGCTTCGAATCCATAGCGTTCACGCCTTGTCTACAACAAAAGTATTATGGCTGTGCGGCAAAATATTTATACTTTAAATCACGTTTAAAAAACTGCTATTATTGAAGATAACGATCCAAATAAACTATTTGGCGGAATTTAGAAAATGATTGTCTGTTTTATTTGGAAATCGAGACTGATTACCGCCAAAACAGGTTGACATCTTCGTCATACTGGGTTAAAGCATGTACGTCTCTCTACATCGAATACATGATTCAATGGGGTATGGGAGAGATCATGTAGTCGAATGGTGGGGAAATTACCCAGACATGTGAGGTAGCATCGTGATGTCCAAACTATTATCAACTGCCGGATTCCTCGCCCTCTTTATCCATTTGTCCCTCTTCCCCCTAAAATCTGATTTGTGCGACCGCGTCGAAGCGGCGACGTTTTCTCCCCTTGATCGGATCACCGCCATCCGCGTCTACGGCGTCCGGGACGGCGTTTCGTTCCAGAATACGGTGGCTCGAAAAGAGGTAGCGTATCTTGATCGTTTAGCAGTGGAAGGTTACGTCAGCGGGATTGTCGTGTTCTGCGAGACCCCCATGCGCATCCAGCTTGAAGGCCATCTTTTTTCAAAGCTTCGGAAGAACGGGAACGCATACTCTTATTTCCCTAAAGTGCGGGGCGCCGCTGTGTGGCCCGAAGAACAGTTTCAACTCCATTTTAACGCCGAAAATACGACCACCAGACTGGCGGTGCGCCAGGTCGGATATGATTCCGAACAGTTTTACCATTCAAAGATCCGGATTCCTTTCCGATACCATGGAACGCGGCTTGCCGGGCTGGAAACCGATATTCCGGACTTCGGGCGGCGTCTGAGCGCCATCGGGAGAGGAATCGCATTCGTAGAGGAAGCAGTCGGCGCCGTCTTGGTTTCGGAAGCCGTGATCCTCGATTTCAGCGCCGTCGAAAACGCCATCACTCGCAATGACAGCGACGCCATCTGGTTTTATATCGAGACGTTCCGCGGCGAACCCATCGCGGAACTGGAAACCATCGCCGCTCACGAGGCACTCCACAAATATGTAGACCGGCGGCGACTGGCGCTCAGCACCCGAATTCGCGAGCAATTTTCCGACCTGAAAGGCTATGGCCCACTCTCCCTGGAGCGGTTCTTGATGGTCTCCCAAGGCATTGTCTCTTCTGAAGAAGAAACCCCGGGCAACGCCGGCGAAGCTTTTTTCCGTTTCATCAACGAAAAGCACTTCATCGAAAACCGGAAAGGGGGACACGCCGGGGACAACCTCGATGAATTCTGCACCTCTTTCATCCATTCGATGCTCCACATCCATCGCCTGGAGGCAAACCTGAACCGGCCCCTCCGTCAACCCAATGGATTAGACCGGTTTCTGACCGGCGAAGAAAAAAGAGATATGCTGGACGCCTACGTCGGGACCATCGAGGCCTTTCAGGACGCGGTTTCCCTCGAATCAAGCAGTTCGGCGACAGCGCTTCGGGATACGGTGCTGCTCCGCCAGGGTCTTGCGCTGGCAAAGCAGATCCGGGGATCGGGCGTCGCCACCGCTTCCGCCGTCGAATTTTAACCTCGCGCATCCCTCCTTGAAATCATCGGATAGGCTCTAAGAGCAATACCCGTGAATGAATGAGATTCAGTCGGTTTTTTTTACCCGTAAAACAGCCTTCCAGGCTGTTCTACAGAGAATTCGTTCACGGGTATTGGGTTTAGCCCCCGGCAAATCGGCCACCGACTGAATCTCATTCATTCATGGGCATTGGCTCTAAGAAAATCGCTCGCAATGGTCGATCCGACTTCCTCCAGCGCCGCCATGGCCGGTGAAATAAATCCGGTGGCGTACAGGGTGAACCGACGTTCTCGTTTGACATCGACCGAATACTATTGGTATCTTCCGACCAATCTATAACCGTCTGTCAACGCACAACAGGAAGGAAAAGGCGGATTACCACAAAATCGAGAGACATTCGGCCCCAACGCTGTCATGCATATTGGGCGATCTTCCTGATCCTGTTGAGCTTCATGGCCGGCTGCACCCGCATCCACCAGGAAGACGGATGGACCTACGACGCCCTTCAAACGGTCCGGGAGATCCAGACCCTTTGCGTGGAAAGCGAGCCCCCCGCCGCCCTCTGGGTGGATGGCCGCTATGTGGGCGAAACGCCCCTGGAAATCCCTTTTTCATACAGCGTCAACGAGATTCAACTGCTCAGGCGCCGTTTCAAAACCTCGGGGTTTGGAGACCGGGAGGTTCTTTCCACTGAATCCGCAACGCAAAGCTTTTTGCAGGAGACGACCCATACCCTCCGCTTCCGGGCTTCCGGATTTCACGACCGGTTCCTGCCGCTGACGGTCCCCCGCTTAGACGAGACTGTCCATGTGCAGCTGAAAAGAAAAGTCGGGCCTGGTTTTCCGGTGACCGTTCGGCTGGATGTCGCGGCCCTGGAAGCGCAGTTCCCCCTGATCCGCCGCATTATCGAACAACATGCGCTCAGGGGCGGGGAGGACGGCGTAAAGGAAGGCGTTCCGACAGCCGCGGGTCCCGACAGCCGACGGCAGCGTTTCACGGTGACGGTGGCCGACCCCGGCGCCCTTTCCGATCTGATCGATGCGCTCTTTTCAGCGGCCCGGGAACGGCATTTTGTTTTCAATGTCGCCGACGCCGCGCTGACCGCTCGGTTCGCCGCCAACCCGGTCCGGGAATTCCGCGCGGTCTGGGTCGCCTACCTCGACTGGCCGAAAGCGCTGGCGGGCGCCGAGGTTCAGAAAGCCGCCCTCATCCGGATGTTCGACGCTTTCAAACGGCTTCATGTCAACGCGGTGTTCTTCCACGTCCGGGTGGAAGGGGATGCGCTTTACCGGACCGACTTGGCGCCCTGGTCCCGGCTTTTGACCGGCAAACAGGGAGAGGACCCCGGATACGACCCACTATCCTTCGCCGTCTCGGCGGCCCACGAGCGGGGCATCGAACTTCACGCCTGGCTCAATCCCTACCGAACCCGGCTTTCCAGGCGATGCGGGGCCGATTCGGTGAAAGTCCATCCGGATCATGTTTCAAGCACCCATCCCGAATGGGGGCTGGAGTTTCGGATGTCTCAAAACGGGCGATGCTGCTGCTACCGGATGCTCAATCCCGGCATTCCCGAGGTGACGGATCATATCGCCGATGTCGTCGCCGATGTCGTCGGGCGATACGACGTGGACGGCGTCCATTTCGACGACATGTTCTATCCTTATCCCGAAGGCGCGTTCTCCGGCGCCGGCGGCGAGGATCTCGCCGCTTTCCGCCGCCGGGAAGATGCGTCCATCGACTTGAAAACGTGGCGACGCGGCAACATCAGCCGGATGATCCGGACCGTCAACGACCGGATCAAATCCATCGATCCCTTTGTCCGGTTCGGCGTCAGCCCCTTCGGGATATGGCAAAGCGGCGTTCCCGAAGGCGTCACCGGCATGAGCGGCCGGGACGCCATCTACAGCGACGCCCTGGCCTGGCTCGAAGCCGGCGGCGTCGATTACCTGACGCCCCAGCTCTACTGGAAAGTCGGGGGGCGAACCGATTACCGCAAGCTGCTCGAATGGTGGGCCGAAAAGGGCGCCGCATTCGAGCGCCACATCTATCCGGGCCAGATCATTTACTATCTTCAGGAGGATCTGCGGGTCGGAAATGGGGACAAACCCCAATCATCCGACGAGATTGTGTCCCAGCTGGACCTGAATCGGCGCCATCGCGAAAAAGGGGTGTTGGGCAACGTGTTCTACCGGACGGTCAACATCGAAGACCGCGCCCTGGGAGAAACGGCCCTGGGCGACCGATTGAAAAAAGGACGCTACGCCACGCCCGCCCTGCCGCCGATAATGCCGTGGCTGCCCATGACCCGACCGCGGCCGCCCCAAAACCTGAAATTCGTCCCCAAAGAAGGTCGGGGCGCCGACCACATCCTGTCCTGGGACGACCCCAACCCGCCGGCCTCGGTCCTGAAATACGCCGTCTACGCCATCCACCGGGAAGATCTGGTGGACGACGCCCCGGAGACCATCGGCAACCTCATCGCCATGACCGGCCGCCGCGAACTGCATATCGCCGCGGACGGCGCGCCCGGCCCCGGAGATCGGGTCTACGTTACGGCCGTTTCCAGGAATAATGTGGAGAGTGGGGCGAGTACGGCGATTGCACTGAGTTTGCCGGACATGCGGTGAAAAACGGAAGCAGTCACAGGCATTTTAATGCCTCCCAGAATGCCGGGCGCCGAGGCCCGGAGCGTTCCCTGTCGCAAACGATAATTTCGTGTTTGACTTTGTTCGGGAATTTGAAGATAATGGCAATAGATCGTAAGTGCTTATGATTTTAGCTTTTACAGCGAATTGCTAAGACAAACATGTCCTATTTGTCAGATGTCTCTATGCAACGGTTAGGAATGATAGAGCCGTTTGTGGATAAAGGATTTTTATATGACCGTGGAAACGAATTCAAGATTATCCGGTGAACAATATATCGTTGATGAAAAAGGCAATCCAACGGCGGTTATCCTGTCGATAGAAGACTTTCGCTCGATGCTTGGAGAGATTGAAGACTATCGGGAATTAAAGAATCTTTCACAGTCGGCGGAATTTGCCAGACTCATCAGAAATGGTCTGGACGACGTCAGACTCAATCGGGTGGATCACTGGAAGGATGTATGGGATGACCTATGACGTTTATTTAACCCATACGTTTAAGAAATGTTTAAAAATACTGAAGAAGAAATACAGAAACATCAAGACCGACATCATCGGCGTCATTCGCGAACTGGAATCCGATTCCACTGTCGGAGACCCTGTTCCCGGATGGAACAGGGAGATTTGGAAGGTTAGGGTCGCCGTCGCCTCGAATGAAATCGACCGCCTGTTGAAAAAATTATCCGATGAACTCGAAGCTTTTTGATGCCTTTGGGGCGTAAGCTTTACCGCGCCGCCTGCCCAAACACCTTCTCCAATAAATCCGTCACTCGGGCGGCGGGCTGTTCACGAATCTTCTTTTCCTCCTTGGCGATCATCAGAAACAGGCCATCCAGGGCTTCCCGGGTCACGTAGGCGTCCAGGTCGGCTTCGGACGCTCCCACGGTTCCGTCGACCGACTCGCCGGTAAGGATCGAGGCGAGAGCCTGGACGTTTTCGTTTTCCATCAGCGGTTTTCCGTAGGTCTTGTAGGCGCTGTCGAGGGCGTTGTAGTAGCCGACGACCTGGGCGGACTCCATGCTCCGTTTCACGATGGGGAGAAAGGCCGACTTCAGGGCGTCCCTGGTGTTCCTCTTGAAATAGGTGGTGGCGGCATCGTCGGGGCCGTTGAGGATGCCCATGGCGTCCTGGATCGAAACGGACTTGACCGCGTTCACGAATATCCGCGTTCCTTCGGGGACCGCGTCGCTGGCGGCCCGGTTCATGGCGGCGATGAATTCGTCCACGCGTTTCCCCTGGCCGACGCTGCGCAGGGTGGATTCCACTATCTTCATGTTTTCCGGAACGGAGATCCGCACCAAATTGTTGTTGAGGTAGCCGCCCGGTTTTCCGAGTCGGTCGATGGCGTTTTGAATGCCGATGGACAGCGCCTCTTTCAACCCCCGGGCCACGAGGTTCGAGGACATTCCGGTTCCGCTGGTTTCGCTGGTTCCGCCCGTCCGGTCGCCGTTAAGCACGCGATCCAGGATGCCTTTGATGTCGATTTGCGCAAATGCCGGGCCCCCGGAGAACGCCAAAAGGGTCAGCAGGATCATCGTTGAACAGGTCGCTTTTTTCATGGGAGTTCCTTTTTTTTTTCCGATTCACGGGGAACCGGCGGTACATCGGTCGAGCCGCTTTGAGAAACAACTACATGGAAACAGCGTCCACCTTACCAGAGCGACGCTTTACCGGTCAATCTCTAAAATCGCCAAATCGCCGCCATTCCGCTCTTCGCACCCTTTTCCAGCCGAACCTCGCCTCGTTCCAATGCAACAAACGCCGTGCTTGAAAAATCGAATCGAAGATGATAAGGATAACAAGCAGCGCAAATTCGGCAGGGTATCGACCCCCATCTTCCAGGGAAACCGCCCCATAAGGGCGGAAAGGAGGAGAATCGGTAATGTTCGTCCTCGGCAACCTCAAGCCGCCATACGATGAATTGTTCCAACGGAACGCGTGGGACCGCTATGTCGCCGATCTGAACGAGGAGGGTCTGACGTGGTGGTTCAACATGGAAACCCCCGCCCTGGCCGCCCACCTGGTCCCCCTGGCGTCGGCTTCGCGCCGCGTCCGCATCCCCCCGCGCCTCTGGTTCCTTTCCGAGGTCGTCAACATGACGGCCACTCCGGATAATCTCCATGACTATTATCAGCGGTTTATGAAAGACGGCGATCCGGAGACGGCGGCCGCTGCGGCGGGGGCCGCCGTCCTGTTCACGTTCGAAAGGGGCGGGGGGTTCGATCGCCTCGGCGATTGGCGCGACCGGATCGAATACCTGTTGCGCCATCAGGAAGCCTTAAACGCGCCGGCCATCGCCGGGCTGTGGCATTACCGGGGCATGATCGGGGCATGCGTCGAAAGCGATACGACCCCGGTCATTCACGCCGTCGAAAGATCCCTGGCCTGGTCGCAAAGAGCCGGCGCCAACAACCTCCGCGCTCACGCATGCATACTCTACGCCTTCGGCTGCATGGGTGGGGCCGAATTTGATAGAATCGAACCGATCCTCGCGGATGTCGGCGCGCTGTGCGATATGGCGGATGTCGCCCATGGGGCGCGAACCGTTTTGCTGTCGCTTGTCGGCGTTCACCAGGCGGCAAGGGGCCGTGTGGAAAAAAGCGCGGAAATATTGAAAAGGACCCTTCCCGCCGCCGGCGCCGATGACCTGCCCACGCATTCCAAAATGCATGTTTACAACCACGCCGCCCTCCACGCCGCCCTGATCGGCGACATCGACGCGCTCAGGCGGCTGACCGGGCGCGTCCAGAGCCTCTCCTTTCCCATGGATATGCCGTTTCACTCATCCTATCTCCATTTCGTTCTCGGCATCGCCTTTCTCAACGCGGACCAACCCGACAAAGCGCTTTTCCATGTCCGACGCGCCGAGGAAAAAGGCAAGGAGAGCAAAAGTCCGTTATGCGAAACCCACATCGCCATGCTCCGGGGGCAGGCGCTGTCGGACATGGGCGATGCCGAGGGAGCCGAGCGATTGTTCGACTCCTGGCAAGAGACCTGGAAAACCAGCGGCCACGTTCTGTATGTGATCGCCGGTGAAATGGAGACGGCCAACCTGCTGTCGCGGCGGGGGCGAAGGGAGGCGGCCCGGGAAAAATACAAAAACGCCCGGAATCTCTGGCCCCTGGAAACGCCGATCTATGTCCATGCCCGATCTTCGGCCTTTGTCGAATCACTCGAATCCACGCTTTTTCCCGCCGCCGGACCGCTGGAAATTCAGTCCGATGAAAACGCCCCGCCGATTTA
Organism: Desulfobacteraceae bacterium; assembly: GCA_011389855.1. Classification (GTDB taxonomy): domain Bacteria; phylum Desulfobacterota; class Desulfobacteria; order Desulfobacterales; family JAABSP01; genus JAABTD01. The sequence continues at coordinate 943 of JAABTM010000141.1, read as the reverse complement.
CATCCAGACATTCGGGGAACTGACGGTCCATGCGGGATCGGATGTGATTTGCGACCGCCAGTGGAAAAGCGTCAGGGCGAAACAGCTTTTAAAGGCGCTCATCGTTCTGGGCGTCGCGGAGGTGTCGGCCGAAGAGCTGATCCGCATCCTCTGGCCGGACGCGGCCGATCCCGCCTCCTGCCTGAAGGCCGCCCTCCGGGGGCTGCGGCATGTCGGAACCCGGAATGACGACGCCCCGCCGCCGTGGATCACCGTGCGAAACCGGCGCGTCTCCCTGTCGCCGACGCTTTGCCGGGTGGACGCCGTCGAGTTTCAGGAGCATCTGGCGACCGCCCTGTCCAAGGGCGCCGGCGTCCAGAAGCTCAGCGAAGCGTTGGACTTCTATACGGATGATTTCCTTAAAAACGACGTCAACGACGCCTCGATCATCCACCACAGGGAGCGTCTGAAATCGGAATACGCGAAAGGCGTTCTCGCCCTTGCCGACCGGTGCGGCGAAATGGATCGCGTCGAGGCGGCCGTCCCCTATCTCGAAAAGGCGATCGGCAAAATCCCCTTAACGCCTGAAATTTACGAACGATTGATGGGGATTTATCTTCGAGGTGGAGCGCCGTCCAAAGCCCATAAGGTCTATCGCCAGGCGGCGCTGGCCTTTGAACGCCTCGCCGGCGAAGAGGGTCGCGAAGCGCTGAAGCAACTGGCCGGGCTTGGGGGATCGGCGTGGTTGTGACGGCCGAACCTGAAAAACTGAGCCCCCCATACGACGAATATCTGCAAAACGAGGCGTGGGACAAGTACATCGGGATGATCTCCAGGGAGGGGATGTGCTGGTGGTTCTCCCTGGACATTCAGACCCTGAGCGACCACCTGACGCCGCTTCTCGACGCGCTGGAAGGCCGGGAACCGCCGGCCCGCATTCGCTTTTTCTCCCATATCGTCGATA
>JAABTM010000140.1 GCA_011389855.1 Desulfobacteraceae bacterium | reverse complement strand
GAACGCCGAAAGGTTCCGGACGACGTGTTCAAACCTGGGCGTGTAATCCCTTATCGACGCTGGCACAACGACCATGTCATGAAACCGGGGGCTGATGTTGCATGGCCCCTTTCCAGGGTAAAATAGAATCGGAATAATTCCCGGAAGTCTGATTTCATCCGGATTCCGATTCAAAAACGTGTTCCATATTACGCTCATGTAATATTGAAACCGCAACGGCATCAGGGCGTCCACGGTGGGCTGGTGTCCAAACAGCAGGTATAAAAAGACCAGCAAGCCTTTCATGCGAACCGTGTAGAGACTGTCGGACATCCGTTCTCTCAGTCTCAGGGAAATGAACGTGTCTTTGGTAATTTTAAGGGTTCGCCAGTCCGCCTCACTCGTCACGTCTTTTGGAAGATATTCCCGGAAAAAGGACACGGCGTTTTCCTTCCGGGTAAAGGTTTCCTTGAAAAACTGGGCGTGGGGTGTATTGATTTTATTCGTGTATGCCATAATGTCAAATCCATCATTGCTCGACGCCGGATGGGTCTGTTGCGGTCAATTGCGCCAGCTTTTGGTTCAGCTCCGCAAGTTTTTGCTCAACCAAGTCTTTTGGCAACAGCCCGCTTGCAAGAAGTTCCTGGTAAGTTTCCATCTTGCCGTAGATGGCGCCTTCCTTTCTACCTTCTTTTCTCAATTTTTCCGCCACGGTCATAACCCCCTCCTTTTTGTCCTCATCAATAACTTGAATAAGTTTCTTTTCCGTCTCCTCCGGATCAATGTCGTCACGCACATTATAAATGTACCGCAAGACGGTTTCAAGATATTGCATGCCCGTCCGTTTCCTCGACAGTTCACCGAACAAAGGCAGCATCCCGTCAAGGTGTTCGCTAAAATCCGGGGAAAATATCCGTCGCATAACGCTCAAAAAAAGCCGTATGGAAACATTTCCCTTGATTTCCGAATCGCTAAACGCCGAAAGATCCCGGACGAGGTGTTCAAACCTGGGCCTGCAATCCGGCATCGACGCCGGCTCGACGATCAAGTCTTGAAACCGGGGGCTGACCGTCCATGGGTCTTTCCCGTGGTAAAACAAAATCGGGACGATTTCCGGCAGCTTGGTCGCGCCCGGATTCTGCTTTAAAAACAAATCCCATATCCCGCCCATGTAATGGTAAAACCGCAGTGGCATCAGGGCGTCGATGGTGGACTGGTGTTCAAACAGCAGGTACAAAAATACCAGCAATCCTTTGACGCGAACCGTGTAAACGAGGTCGGAGAACCGCTCCTTCAAAGCCGAGGAAATGAACGTCTCCTTGACAATTGTAAGCGTCTGCCAGTCCGCCCGGCCGGCTACGTCTTCGGGCAAATATTCCCGGAAAAACGACGCCGCGTTTTCCTTCCGGGTCAGGGTTTCCTTGCAAAATCGGTCGTGGGGGTTGTTCATTTCCCGCCTTTATCATGAGTGCTCAGGGTAAGTTGCGCTCTCCCTGGACAATTGCTTTTTGAATACAAAATCGTTTTCCGGGCTCAACAATTTTTGCATGAAAAACCGTCTTTACTTTCTTCGATCATAAACCCGCTTCAAGCGCTCCCATATTTTAACACTTGTATAGATGCATGCTTGACACAGCTCCCGCCGCTCCTTAAGATTAACACCTCGACATAACATAAAATACCCTTTTCCAGGAAAGCCCGCAACCATCAAATGAAATACGCGCCCATCAAACCGGATCTATTTATCCGCAACCGCCAGCGGCTTGTCAACCGGCTGAACCCCGGATCACTGGCCGTTTTCAACTCCAACGACATCATGCCCACCAGCGCCGACGGCGTTCGGTCGTTTGTTCAAAACACCGATATTTTCTTCATGAGCGGCATCGATCAGGAGGAGTCGATTCTGGTCGTCTGCCCCGACGCGCGAAACGAAAAGCATCGGGAAATCCTATTTTTAAGGGAGACGAGCGAAAAAATCGCCACATGGGAAGGGCCCAAACACACCAAGGAAGAAGCTTCCAGGCTCTCGGGCATCGAAACGGTCCTGTGGACATCGGAGTTCGAGACGGTTTTCCGGTCCCTTGCCTGCGAGGTCGAACATCTCTATTTGAACACCAACGAACATCTCCGGGCGGATGTATCGGTGGAAACCCGGGACGACCGGTTCATCAAATGGTGCCAATCCGCCTTTCCCCTCCACAAATACGAGCGGCTGGCCCCTATCATGCGCCACCTTCGCGCCGTTAAATCCCCTATCGAGGTGGATCTGATCCGACAGGCCTGCGCGATCACCGAAAAGGGGTTCCGCCGGCTGCTGGGGTTTATCCGGCCCGGCGTGTGGGAGTTTGAAATCGAAGCGGAGATCTTCCATGAATTTCTCTGGAACCGGTCCCGGGGGCCGGCCTACGAACCCATCGTCGCTTCAGGCGCCGGCGCCTGCATCCTCCACTACGTCAAAAACGACCGCCAGTGCCAAAGCGGCGACCTGGTCCTGATGGATTTCGGCGCCGAATATGCCAATTACACCTCGGATCTGAGCCGGACCGTCCCCGTGGACGGCCGCTTCACGCCCCGCCAAAGGGCCGTCTACGATGCCGTGCTGCGGGTTCAGCGGTCCGCCATCGATATGTTGCGGCCCGGAACGGCATTGAAAGAATACCACAAGGCGGTCGGCGGTCTCATGGAAAAAGAATCGATCGATCTGGGCTTGCTGGACGCTAAAGACGTGAAGGCCCAAGATCCCGAAAAGCCCCTGTACAAGAAATATTTCATGCACGGAACCTCCCACCACCTGGGGCTGGACGTCCACGACGTGGGGGATCTTTACCGGGCGTTCACGCCGGGCATGGTGCTCACCTGCGAGCCGGGTCTCTATATAAAGGATGAGGGGATCGGGGTCCGCATTGAAAACGACATCCTCGTCACCAAGGACGGCCCCGTCGATCTGATGGCGACCATTCCCGTTGAAGCCGAAGAGATCGAAGAGTTGATGAATCGATAAGGTTTCTTACGAAGCGCCGTCCACCATTTCGCAAATCAGCTCCGCGGCCATATCGAGGTCCATTTTGGACTGATTGATCACCAGATTGTAATGGGTGGCGTCGTCGTAGTCCCCCCTCTTGAACAGCCGCATCAGGGCTTCCCTTCTCTCGCCCTGCCGGTCCACCGCCTCCCGGGCTTTTTCCTGGGAAAGCCCGTACTGCTCCTGCATGAACCGGACCCGGTCGTCCCGTTCCGCCACCAGCAGCACGTGATAGGTGTCTTTCCGCCCTTTCAGGATGAACTGAGAGCCCCGCCCCAGGATGACGATGTTACCTTCGTCGGCCACCTCGGGGACGATTTCATCAAGGATGTCGATGTAAATTTCCCCGTCCATATAATTCCGGTTCTCATCCATCACATGGTCGATGAACCGCTGACGCGTCAGGAAATTGGAGGCCCGTTTCAGCAACCCCCTCCCCTCGTTCTCGAAAGCGCTGACCACGTCGGACGACACCTTGGCCTGTTGGGCCAGCTTCTCGATGATCTCCTCGTGGGCGATCTTGTAGTTGAGTTTGTCCGCTACTTTCTGGGCCAGGGTCTTTCCGCCGGCGCCGAACTGTCTGGAGATGGTGATGACTGACATGAAAAGCCTCCTTGCTCATCAGGATGGTTGTTGGGTGCGACGTCGCCGTGTGGCGTCAAAGGTGATTCATCCCCTGTTTTTAGCAATATTCGGAAAGATTGTAAAGCGGACTTTCGATCGGGTTGCCGAACATCTCCGCCGATTCAGATTGACGGGTGTTCCCGACATGTATAAAATAGGCGCATATAAAGGAGGCAACACCATGTCGAAAACCCGTTTAAACATCAGCATCGACCAGGATCTGGCCGATTTCGCCAAAGTGTACGCCAGAGAGAACCGTGTGACCGTTTCCGATATCGTCACGCAATATTTTCTTGCCATTAAGCGGCGAACAAACGGCGAAACAACGGAAATTTTGATGTCGGATCCCGCCTTTCGGGAAGCCATGAATGAGGTCCGTTCGAAGCTTCAAAACGGAACGGCCCGCTGGTACACCTTTGATGATGTATTCGGCGATTGATGGAGACCCGGTTTGAAAAAGCCTTCCTCAAAGGCGTTCGGAAGCATGCCGCCATCAAAAAGCAGATAGAGCGGAAGGTGCGTCAGATCATCGAGCATCCGATCGAAATGGGCGAACCGTTGAAAGACAATTGGAGGGGATTCTATTCCTGCGCCGTCCGACGAAATTTTATCATCATCTATCTTTATTGCCGGGCCTGTCGAAAAAAGGGGGATTCACCCTTCGTCGCCTGCGCCGATTGCGCTGAAACACCCGACGAGACGATTAAATTCGTGTTAGTGGGACCCCACGATGCCGCTTACCGACTTAGGTGAATTACTGGAATAATGATACCAGACTTGATCCCGCCCAACCGCGCGGGAGTAAACTCCCACGCTACTATGTGTCGTCCCTACAGGACTGAAATTGCAAAAAAATGTCCTGTAGGGACATCATAAAATAGCGTGGGAGTTTACTCCCGCGCGGCAAATGGCGAGCGGCGCCGTTGAATTCGCCTTGTTGGGATATTCATTTCCGTAATTCGCCTTAAATGAGCCGGACATCGGCTCGATAAAAGATATTCTGGATGGCCCGTTTCCATCCCGGCCATCCAGTCACAATCTGAAAATCCCGATTCAATCCTCCCCCAATTCCTTCAAGTCCGCATAATAATCGAGGATCTCCGGGTTCCGCAGCGCATCCTTGTTCAACACCGTTTTGCCCTGGATCACCTTCTTGACCGCCAGCTCCACCTTCTTCATGTTGAGGGTGTAGGGGATGTCGGGGACTTCGATGATTTTGGCCGGCACGTGGCGGGGGGAGGCGTTGGACCGGATGGTGGATCTGATCCGGTTTTTGAGATCATCGTTCAGCTCATATCCCGGCATCAGCTTGACGAAGAGCACCACCCGGACGTCGTTTTTCCAGGGCTGGCCGATGACCAGACTGTCCGCGATCTCGTCGAGTCCTTCCACCTGGCGGTAGATCTCGGCGGTGCCGATGCGCACGCCGCCGGGGTTGAGGGTGGCGTCGGACCGGCCATAGATGACCACCCCGCCGCGCTCGCTGACCTCGATGTAGTCGCCATGCCGCCAGACGCCGGGATAGACGTCGAAATAGGCGTCGTGGTACTTTTTGCCGTCGGGGTCGTCCCAGAAATAGATGGGCATGGACGGGAAGGGCTTGGTGCAGACCAGTTCGCCCTGTTCACCGATGACGGGCTCGCCGTTTTCGTTGAAGGCTTTCACGGCCATGGCCAGTCCCCGGCACTGGAGTTCGCCGGAATAGACCGGCCCCATGGGATTGCCCAGGGCGAAGCAGCCGTTGAGGTCGGTACCGCCGGAAATGGAGGCCAACTGGAGATCTCCCTTAGCGCCAGCGATGTCCCGGTAGACGAATTCGAACCCTTCGATGGAGAGCGGCGATCCGGTGGAGAGGACGGCCCGCAGCGGACTCAGGTCGTATTCCTTGCCGGGTTTGACGCCGGCGGCCTCCAGGGCCGACAGGTAGCCGGCGCTCGTGCCGAAGACGCTGATCTTGAGATCCTGTGCCATCTCCCACAGGGCGCCCGGATGGGGGTGGAACGGGTTGCCGTCGAAAAGCACCAGGGTCGCGCCGGTTCCCAGTGAAGAGGTGAGCCAGTTCCACATCATCCACCCGCAGGTGGTGAAATAAAAGATCGTGTCGTCCCGGGTCAGGTCGGTGTGGAGCATCAGCTCTTTTAAATGATGGATCAGGATGCCGCCGGCGCTCTGGACCATGCACTTGGGCAGCCCGGTGGTGCCGGAGGAATACATGATGTAGAGAGGATGATCGAAGGGGAGCTGGGCGAAGTCGATCTCCAGACCCGATTCGGCTGCCTTGAAATCGTCGTACATCACGGCATTGGGAACCCCGGAGATGTCCGGCGCGTCCTCGGTGTAGGGGACCACCACCACCTTTTCCACCGAATCGATTCTCTTCAGGATGTCGGTAATCCGGGCCAGGGAATCCAGCTTTTTCCCTTTGAAAGAGTACCCGTTGGCGGTGAACAGGACCCGGGGCCGGATCTGGCCGAACCGGTCCAGGACGCCCTTGATGCCGAAATCGGGCGAGCAGGAGGACCAGGCCGCCCCGATGCTGGCGGCCGCCAGCATGGCTATGATCGTCTCGGGCATGTTGGGCATGAATCCCACGACCCGGTCGCCCGGCTGAATGCCCATCTCCCGCAGCGACCTGGCCACCCGGGCCACCTCGTCGTAGAGTTGAGCATAGGTCAGCAACCGGGGCGTCATCCCCTCCCCCTTGAAGGCCAGGGCGATCTCGTCGTCCCGGTGCCGGAGCAGGTTTTCGGCGAAATTGAGCTTCGCGCCTTCAAACCATTTGGCGCCGGGCATCTTGTTCTCGTCATCGACGACCGCCGTGTAGGGCTCCGACGCCTTGATGCCGGCGACATCCCACATCTCGGCCCAGAAATCGGGGAGGTTATCCACCGACCAGTCATACAGGTCGTTGTAGTCTTTGAAATCCTTGCCGAATTTGTCGTTGATCCGGGTCATGAACCGGTACATGTTGGTCGCCTTGACCCGCTCCCCGGAAGGCGTCCAGAGCAGCTTGCCCATTTTTCTTTCCTCCCTCTTTCCGTTGATTTGGTTGCGTCAGCCCTCGTACAGCACCGCCAGGATGGTCGCGGAATTCTCCTTGGCGGCGATGAGATGGGGCGTGGTGGACAGATAATAGGCGCTGTCGCCCGGCTCCAGTTCGAACCGCTCGTCGCCCACCTTGAGCAACACGGTCCCCTCCAGCACGAAGATGAACTCCTCGCCGTCATGAAGCGAGGTCTCCTCGTCGGGATTTTCCTCCAGCTGCACCATGAGGGGCTCCATGTGGCGGTTCTTCACGTCCGGGGCCATGCTCTTGTAGCTGTAAAGATGGCGCTGCCCCTTCTGGGTCGTCGAACGGGATACGCTTTTCCGCTCCGCCTTACGGGTGATGGTGTAGGGCCTGTCGCCGGCGCCGGAGAGAATCCGGCCGAAGGCGCCGTCCAGGGCCTTGGAGAGCTTCATCACCGTTCCCAGCTGGGGCTGGACCTCGTTGTTCTCGATCCGGGAAAGCAGGTCCACGCCGTAGCCGGTCACCTCGGCCAGGGATTCCAGGGTGAGGCCCCGTTCCTCCCGCAGGGTCCGGATCCGCTTGCCGATCTCCGGCACGGAGGCGGATTTGCCCTCGTCGATGTCGCCGGTGAGGTCCTCGAAATAATCCACATTGATATGGGGTTTCTGGTTTTTGGGTTCCATAATGGGCTCCTGGGATCCATGCGCGCCTGTCCGGAGGCCGCCGCCTCCGGACAGGCGCGAAAGGGTTGTCGGTTTAGGGCCGGTACTGCTCCGGCAGCAGGGCCTCCGCCCCCCACCCTTCGGGCAGTTTCTGATCCGGATCTTCGCCCAGCTTCTCCTTCAGCTTCTTCAGGCCGGGACGGGCGAACTTGGGATGCCCCTCCTTGAGGGTCCGGCCGTTGATGGCCGCCTCGGAGCGGAGCCGCCGGCCGATGGTCTTTTCCATCTGGCGTCCCAGCCACAGGATCCGGTCCACATCGTAGCCGTGGTCGATGCCCATCTCGTCGATCTGCACCAGCATGTCCTCCAGGCAGGTGAGACCCACGTAGCGCGGGTCTTCGTAGTAGTATTCGCCGGTGCCCGGCACGGGGCTGTCGTCCAGGAAATTGGCGGGCTGGCCGCCCAGGCCGCCCAGGGTGGCCTCGAAATTCGTGATGCCCGCCTGGAGGGTCGCCAGCACCGACGCCGACGACACCCGCTTGGTCTCGTGGAAATGGGCGATGTGGAGATTCGTGTCGGGGATTTCGTCTAAAATCATGGAGAAATACCGGTAGACCTCCGGGGCCGAGGCGCTGCCGTCGTGGTCGGCGTGCTCGATGTCGTGGGCCCCGATCTCCAGCCACCGCTTGGTGAACTCCACGGCGTCCTTGAGGTCCGTGGCCCCGCCGATGGGAGATCCCCAGATGGTGGAGACGGTGCCGCACATCTTGATGCCGGCGTCCGTGCATTTCTTGATGCAGCGCTCGGCCTCCTTCCAGTACTCGGGAAGCGTGGCGCCGGAGTTGGCGAAGTGGTGATCCTCCTCGGTGGAGACCATCATCAGGATCCGGTCGGGACCGATCCCCTGCTCCTTGAGCCGGATGGCCCGGTCCACGGCGCCTTCCCGGATGGTGATGCAGGTCAGCGTGATGTCGTCGTAATTGACGCCTTTTTTGGCGCACCGCTTCTTGAACCGGTCGCCGCGCAGGTGGGTGAGCAGCTCCTCGGCGTCCTCGAACTGGGGCATCAGGTAGGGGTTGCCCAGGTTGGTGACCTCGATGTTCCGGCACCCGGCGAAGATCAGTTCGTCCAGGTAGAACTTCTTGGCCCGGGTGGAGATGAATTTCTCCTCGTGCTGAAACCCGTCCCTGACCGTGATGTCGCCGATGGTGACCTTCTTCGGCATCCGCGGAAAAATCTTCCAGTAATCATATTCCGTCATAATGTGTCGCTCCTTTGCTGAAAAATGGGGGCGTTTCGGCGGAATTCGCGAACGCCGCAGTTGCCGCCTGGGATTGAAATCCCAGGCTCAATCTTCTGAAACCGGCTAAAGCCGGTTATGGCTGCAACGATGTTTAAAAACTATTTCCCCTTGTAGACCGGCTTCCGCTTTTCCCGGAAGGCGGCCAGTCCTTCCAGACGGTCCTCGGTGGGGATGGTGACCCAGTAAGCGTTGGATTCGATGGCCAGCCCCGTGTTGAGGTCCGTTTCGATCCCGTGGTTGATGGCGTACTTGGCCTGTTCGATGGCCACAGGACCGGTCTCGCAGATCATGGCGGCCATCTCCCGGCACTTGTCGATCAACTCGCCCGGCTCGCAAACCCCATTGACCAGCCCGATGGAGAGGGCCTCGTCGGCGCCCACCCGCCGGCCCGTGAAAATCAACTCCTTGGCCTTGCCCCGTCCCACCAGCCGCGGCAGCCGCTGGGTGCCGCCGGCGCCGGGGATGATGGCCAGCCGGGTTTCGGTCAGCCCCATGGAGGCGTTTGTGGAGGCGATCCGGATGTCGCTGGCCAGGGCCAGCTCCGTGCCCCCGCCCAGGGCCACGCCGTTGACCCCGGCGATGACCGGCTTGTTCAAATTCTCGATGGTGGAAAAGAGGTCGCGGATGGTGAAGATGTATTCCTTGACCTGCCCGGGCGTCAGGGTCCGCCGCTCCTTGAGATCCGCTCCGGAGCAAAACGCCTTCTCCCCCGCGCCCGTGACGATGATTACCCGAACGTCCCGCCGGAACCGGAGTCCCTCCACCTCGTCCCGCAGTGCGTGGAGCAGGGCGAAGTCGAGGGAGTTCATCACCCCGGGCCGGTTCAGGGTGAGCAGGACGGTCCCGTCCTTTTCTTCCCGCAACAGAATGTCGTCGGTCATCTGGCCTCCATTATGGATGTTGATCTATGCGGTTTCGATGGTCGCGTCCGATTCCCGTCCCAGTTCCTTCGTGGCCATGTCCCGCAGCTTGTACTTCTGGATTTTGCCGCTGGCGGTGGTGGGGTAATCCTCCACGAAAAGGAAAAAGGCGGGAATCTTGTGGAACGCGATCTTGTTTTTGCAGAAATCCCGCATCTCCTCGTCCGAGACGCGCTTGCCGTTTTTGAGCTGAAGGAAGGCGGCCACCTCTTCGCCGTATTTGCGGGACGGAACCCCCACCACCTGGACGTCCTTGACGTCGGGGTGGGTGTAGAGAAATTCCTCGATCTCCCGGGGATAGATGTTCTCGCCGCCCCGGATGATCATGTCTTTGATCCGGCCGGTGATCCGGCAGTAGCCCTCGTCGTCCATGACCGCCAGGTCGCCGGTGTGGAGCCAGCCGTCGCGGTCAATGGCCGCTTCCGTGGCCTCGGGATTTTTATAGTATCCCTTCATCACGTGATAGCCCCGGGTGCAGAGTTCGCCCTGGGTGTCGCGCGGCACTTCCTCGCCCGCGGCCTCGTTGACGATCTTCACCTCGACGTTGGGCAGGGCCCGGCCCACGGTGGAGACGCGGCGCTCCAGGGAATCCTCCGGCCGGGTCTGGGTGATCCCCGGCGAGGCCTCGGTCTGGCCGTAGACGATTGTCATTTCCGAGGCGCCCAACACGTTCACCACTTGTTTCATCACCTCGATGGGGCACGGAGACCCGGCCATGATGCCGGTTCGCAAAGAGGACGTGTCATAGGGCGTTTTCTCCATCTCCTCCAGTTCGGCGATGAACATGGTGGGCACGCCGTGGACCGCCGTACACTTGCCGGCCTGGACCGCTTCGAGCACCTCATCGGGCTTGAAGGCCACAACCGGCGACATGGCCGTGGCCGACACCACGCAGGTGAGGGTCCCCAGCACGCAGCCGAAACAGTGGAAAAACGGCACCGGGATGCAAAGGTTGTCGCCGGCCGACAGTTGCATACACTCGGCGAGGGACTTGGCGTTGCCGATGATGTTGGTGTGGGTGAGCATCACGCCTTTGGGAAACCCGGTGGTCCCGGAGGTGTACTGCATGTTGATGACGTCGTCGGGATCAAGGGATTTCTGACGGGCCGCCAACTGGTCGTCGGTGACCGATTTTCCCATCTCCACGATGTCGTCCCAGTTGAACATGCCGGGATGGCGGTCTTCGCCGAGGAAGACGACGTTTTTGAGCAGGGGCAGCCGCTCGCTTTCCAGTTTGCCGGGCTCGCATTCCTTCAGCTCGGGACAAATCTCGTAGACCACCCGGAGGTAGTCCTCGTCGTCCCGGACCCCGCCGATGAGCAACAGGGTGGTGGCGTCGGACTGCTTCATCAGGTATTCCAGCTCGAAGGAGCGGTAGTTGGTGTTGACCGTCACCAGCACCGCGCCCATCTTGCCGGTGGAAAACTGGGTGTAGACCCATTCCGGCACGTTGTTGGCCCAGATGGCCATGTGCTCGCCCTTTTCGACGCCCAGCGCCATGAACCCCTTGGCGGCGGCGTCGCAGACGTCCCGGAACTCCCGGTAATTATAATGGATGCCCAGCTTGTGGTACTCCAGCGCTTTGTAATCGCCGAACTGATCCGCAACCGCGTCGACCAACTGCCCGATGGTGGTCTCTCCGACCGTAAACTCTGGCAATTTCACTTCCTGATCCCTCCTAACATCCGATGTACCTTGAAATGACGAGCCGCTGGACCTCGGATGTCCCTTCGCCGATGTCCAGCAGCTTCTGATCGCGGTAAAACCGCTCCACATGATAGTCTTTCATCAACCCGTAGCCGCCGTGGATCTGGACGGCATGGTTGACGACGCGGCCCATGAGTTCCGAACAATAGAGTTTGCCCATGGCCGCTTCCTTTTCAAAAGGGCGGTTATTGTTGCGCAACCAGCAGGCTTTGTAAAGCAAATTCCGGGCGCATTCGATCTCCATGGCGCAGTCCGCCAGCTTGAAGGCCACCGCCTGGAACTTGCTGATGGGCTGGCCGAACTGCTCCCGTTTCTTTGCGTATTTCAAGGCCATTTCGTAGGCCCCCTGGGCGCCGCCCAGCCCCATGGCGCCGATGGAAAGCCGGCCGCCGTCCAGGGTCTTGAGCATCTGGTGGAAGCCGTCCCCCTGCTGCCCCAGGATGTTTTCCGCCGGCACCCGCACATCGTCGAAGTAGAGTTCGGCGGTGTTGGAGGATCGCCACATCATCTTGCCGTGCATCTCCACCTGCTTGAACCCTTTCGCGCCGGGTTCCACGATGAAACAGGTGTATTCCGGCTTTCCGCTGGGGCGGGTCCCGGTGACCGCCTGGACGGTGACGCCCAGGGTCATCTCGCAGGCGGCGTTGGTGATGAAGATCTTGGAGCCGTTGATCACCCATTCATTGCCGTCCCTGACCGCGGTGGTCTTGGACCCGCCGGCGTCGGACCCGGCCGTGGGCTCGGTGAGGCCGAATCCCCACAGGGCCTCGCCGCGGCACAGGGGCGGCAGGTATTTCTTTTTCTGCGCTTCGCTGCCGAAATAGTAGAGCGGACCGATGCCCAGGGAGTTTCCGGCGGCGATGGTCGCGGCCTGAGAGCCGTCCACCCGGGCGATCTCCTCCACGGCGATGATATAGGAGATGTAGTCCATGCCCTGCCCGTCATATTTTTCCGACACGAACATGCCGAACAGTCCGATTTCGCCCATCTTTTTGGTCAGTTCCACCGGGAACCGCTCTTCCTCATCGAGTTCGATGGCCACCGGCAAGATCTCGCTCTGGGCGAATTTCCGGACCTCTTTGCGGATCATCTCCTGTTCTTTGGTTAGATCAAAATC
>JAABTM010000432.1 GCA_011389855.1 Desulfobacteraceae bacterium | reverse complement strand
AATGATCACTTTTTGTCCCACGGTTCCGGTTCCTCCGTCCTGTTGGGGTTGGTCAATCGGGTTTTGTGTCATTATAGGCAGCTTGTCCGGGCCTGTCAAAGCGGACATCCCCGAACGCTTCAGAGGCCCTGTGAAAATTAGGTGTTGCAACGGACCCGGATGCTGTATTATGAAAAAAAGCGCCGCAGACAATCACTACAGCGGCTTTTACGATCCAATTCAACCTGATGAAACCATGCGAGGAGGATGATGAGACAGAATCGATTTTCCAATACAACAGGCGTGATTACGGCGATATTCGGCGCGGCCATGGTTTGGGCGGCGCTCCTTTTCCCGCCGGCGACGGCGACCGCCCAAATGGCGCCCCTGACCGAGGACCAGCTAAGGGAGTTCGTCAAACAGGTGATCCGGGAGAACCCCAAGCTGCTCTACGACACCATCAACGACTACCTTCGGGAGCAGCAAGAGAAAAAGCAGTCGCGGGCCATGGAGGAGTCTCTGGAGAACCGGGTGGAAACACAGGTCGCCGACCATAACCCCACCAAGGGCCCTGAAGACGCCAGGGTCACCATCATCGAATACACGGATTTTCAGTGCCCTTATTGCTCGCGGGGCGACAAGATCGTCCACAACCTGCTGCGGAAATACCGGGGCAAGGTCCGGCGGGTCTACAAAAACAAGCCCCTGGAAAGTCACGATGAGGCGCTGCCGGCCGCCAAGGCCGCCATGGCGGCCCACATCCAGGGCAAGTTCTGGGAATATCACGACCAGCTCTTTAAATACTCCCGGGATCTGGACGAGGAAATGTATGTGAGATTCGCGGAGGAGCTGGGGCTGGATATCGACAAATTCAACAAAGACCGAAAGTCGGACAAGGTCGCCAAATGGATCGAAGCCGACCTGGCCGCCGCCGAAAAACTCGATATCACCGGCACGCCCGCCTTTATTTTGAACGGGGCGCTGATCAGCGGCGTGCGGCCCATGAGTTTTTTTTCGGAGATGATCGATCAGTTGTTGAAGGAGTAGAATTTTCCCGAACCCAGACCTCCGAGGTTTTGAAAACCTCGGAGGTCTTCGTCCATATGATCCGAAGCTGGTCATTGCCGCCGGGCGATGCCGCCGGGCGATGCCGCCGGGGAATGAATCCCCCGGCTACAGGAGGGAACCCGGCTGAAGCCGGCTATGGTCGCGCCCTTTTTCTACGATGGATCGATATTTGACGCGCGGCGTTGGGCCTGTTCGATGATCTGATTTGGACGGGCGTCGGCCGCCGCATCCAGGGGGATCGGTTCATGGGAGGCCAGAATGTCGGCGATTTTTTTGCCGGCCCGTTCGCCCATGGTCGTTTCCCCTTTTTTCATGGCGGGCCGGCCCAGGCGGTCGAAGATGGTGATGGCGTCCGGCGCCTTTTCGATGGCCCAGTCCACCAGATCGGGTGGGAGGTGGACCCGGTCTTCGTTTTCGATCCGCGCGCCGTTCCTTTCCAGCAGTTCCCGTCCGGCCGGGTGGCAGACCCGGCAGCCGATCTTTTCCAGGATGGCCAACGACGCTTCGTGGATCTCTTCCATGAGATTGTCGCTCAGATACGCCATGGGCGGGCCGTTGAACCGGCGGCATTTGTCGGTGATCATGATGCTTTCCCGATCTCCAGCGCGTCGCAACAGTAGCGGATGGACCGGCGGACGGCGTCGAGTTCCATTCGCAGGGCCGTCTCCCGGTCGTCCAGAGGGATCGCCATTTCGGTTTCGATGTTGATGCGGTCCATGGTCGAGGTCTCCCGGAAGATCCGGTAGGCGCAGGCCATGTCGATATCCCCTTCGCCCACGGCGGCGCCCGTGAGCTTGAAGCCCCACCGGGTGAATTCGATCCGGTCGTCCCGGAAATGGTTGGTGACGGCCCGGGGCGCCAGGTTGGCGATGGCGGTCATGGGATATTCGGCCACATACCGCAGTTTTTCCATGATTTCCGGATGAAACCGGCTGCCGGCCACCGGCCGGGGCCGACGGAGTTCCATGCTCATCTTGACCACGTCCGCGCCCATGGGGATTAACGGATTGATGGGATGAGGATGACGACATCCCGGTCATCCTTTCATCCCGGCCATCCGGGTTCAGACAACGATGCCCCCGGACGTTTCCGTCGGAATGGAGGAAAATGATGAATTTGTCAAGGGATGCTTGAAAAACCCGGATATCTCCTGTATGGTGCCCGAGGTACTGATGATAAAGATGGGGCTCCTCCATGACAAGCATGTTTCCCGAAGGTCTGACAGACAAAGAATTCTCCCTGCTGAAGAGCTGCTCCAAAGAGGCGGCCGGTCTTACGCCCCAGGTTCTTCTGAAAGGGGCGTCCGGCCATCTGGAGAAGGTCCGTCATGCCCATGCGCGGAATGTCTTTGTCAACCGCTCCCATCGGGTTCGACGACGAAAATTCGAGGACCAGGCCCGGCAGGGGCATTGATCATCGTTTCGGCCATTCACCTGCCCGCGCCCATTCAGGGCGCATTGGTTGGTCGCTCCCACCCCTGGGGTTGAAACCCCAGGCTATATACCGTTGCCGCTCCGCGGCATTCATTGGCCGAAACGATGATCAATGCCAAATTTGCTGATTTTAAAGGATTTTGGAAATCGCCCTGAAAGGGCGGCACATACCAGACCAGGGCAACGCCCTGGGGGGCGGCGTCATCAACCGGTTGAGCCCTGTAAGGGCGGCATATATTTTGCGGCCCAAGTCCCAGGGCGTTGCCCTGGGCTGGTATGTTCAACCCCTTCGGGGTTTTATTCTCGGTCAATTCAAATCAAAATGGGGCTCTCAAAAATCCGTTATAATCAGAAAATGTGAAACCCGAACCGGCTTTCAGCCGGTTTCAGATGATTCAGCCTGGGGTTTTAACCCAAGGCGGCAAGGCCCAGGATTTTTCTTGAGGCGGATCATTTTTTCGGCCGGTGTATGCCGCAGAGCGGCAACGGCATATAGCCTGGGGTTTTAACCCAAGGCGGCAAGGCCCAGGATTTTTCTTGAGGCGGATCATTTTTTCGGCCGGTGTATGCCGCAGAGCGGCAACGGCATATAGCCTGGGGTTTAAACCCCAGGTCGAGAGTGCCCGGCCAATGCGCCCTGAAGGGGCGCAGGGAGTTGAATGGCCAAGCGGATGATCAAGGAATTTCATTGAAACCCCCATTCCGGCAATAAAACAAAGATGTCCCTCGACCCCAGCATCGAAAACGTCGGCGAACACTACAGCTTTCACTATCTGGCCACGACCTTTTCCAACGATGTGAAAGAGCTGATCGCCGGCTGGCGGCGGCAGGGGGCCGACGGGATCACGGCGGAACATCTCAAGCACGAGGCCCTGATCTTCGTTTACCGGCTCCTGTTCTGTTTCTATGCGGAGGCCAGGTGCGGGGAACTGGGCATCCTGCCCATCACCGACGATCTGTACCGGCATGGCTACAGCCTGGAATCCCTCCGGGACCTGGAGCAGGTTCCGCTGACGGCCACCCTTTTCGAGCCGTCCGCCACCCCGCTGCTCAACAACGCCCGGTTGACGAACCGGTGCCTCCAGGCGGTGATCCGCCACCTCTCCCTGAGCC
>JAABTM010000139.1 GCA_011389855.1 Desulfobacteraceae bacterium | reverse complement strand
ATAATGGTGGGCGTGGCGATGGGCAACTGAAGCTTGAACAGCTTCTGCCATTTGTTGGACCCGAAGGCGTCGGCCGCCTCCACCAGTTCATTGGGCACCTGCTTTATGCCCAGGCAGGTGAGCCGGATGGCCGGCGGCATGGAGAAGACCACCGTGGAGAAGATCGCCGCGACTTTTCCCAGACCGAAAAACGGGATGGCCGGGATCAGGTAGACGAAGGCCGGCATGGTCTGCATGAAGTCGAGGATCGGCATGACGATCCGGTAAAAGATCTGACTCATGGCCGCGAAAATCCCCAGCGGCACGCCCAGGATAATGGCGAACAGGGTGGCGATGAGCACCAGCGCGATGGTGCTGACCGTCGGCTCCCAGAGCCCCATGTTCCAGATGAGCGCCAGCCCCAGCAGCGTGAAGAGGGCGATCCCCGTCCGCTTGGTGATGAACCAGGCTATGCCGGCGAACAGGAAAATCAGTATCGCGGGATGGAAGAACATCATGACGCTGACCAGGATGTCGATGCCGTTGCCCGTGACCTCGGAAAACGCCTTGGTTAGAAATGCGAAGTGTTCGACCAGAAAATCGATGGTCGCTTCGATGGCCTCGCCGATCGGGATGCTGAAATTTTCCATTATTGCGTCTCCATTTCCTTTATGCGTTTTTCAGACAGCTTGGCCAGCAAGGAGCCTTTGATGATGACGCCCATCAACTGCTCTTCATCGTTGACCACGGCGATGGGATATTTGCTGGTGGCCAGCATGGCGAAGAGATCGTTGGCCTGCGTATCCGGATCGACTTTGATGAACTCCGTATCGACGATTTTTTCCAGCGTCTTGTCCCCGCGCTCGGCGGCTTCGATGGCGTCGTCGGCCGTCACGACGCCGTAGAGCTTTTTGTCCTTCCGGACGAAAAGGGAGGAGATGCCCGCGTGCTCCATCTTGCGAAGGGCGGCCCGGGGTCCGTCGGTGCTGAAATAGGCCACTTCCCGGGGCTTGATCATCACCGATTCGGCGTTCAGAACCTTGCTCATGTCGACTTCCTCGACGAACTTGGCCACGTAGTCGTTGGCCGGATTGGTGAGGATGTCTTCGGCCGTGCCCTCCTGGACGATGAAGCCGTCCTTCATGAGCACGATCCGATCACCGAGTTTGAGGGCCTCGTCCAGATCGTGGCTGATGAAGACGATGGTTTTTTGCATCTTGTCCTGGAGACCGAGGAGTTCGTCCTGCATGTCCCGGCGGATCAGGGGGTCCAGCGCGCTGAATGCCTCGTCCATGAGCATGATGTCGGCGTCCAGGGCCAGGGCCCGGGCCAGGCCGACCCGCTGCTGCATGCCGCCGGAGAGCTGGGCCGGATAGGATTCTTCCCATCCCGCAAGCCCCACCTGGCTCAGGGCTTTCATCGCCTTTTCCTTTCGGATCTCGGGGTCCACCTTCTGGATCTCCAGCCCGTATTCCGTATTTTGGCGCACCGTGCGGTGGGGGAATAGGGCGAAATTCTGAAAGACCATGGAGAGGTGTTTCTGGCGGAACCGCCGGAGCTGGTCGGTATCGAGCTGGGTCACATCTTCTCCGTTGATCAGGACTTTCCCGGCGCTCGGGTCGATAAGCCGGTTCAGGCACCGGACCAGGGTGGATTTTCCCGACCCCGACAAGCCCATGACCACCAGGATCTCGCCTTCCTTGACATGGAAGGTGGCGTTGGCCACGCCGACCCCGTGTTTGGTCTCCGCCATGATCTCGTCTTTGGTTTTCCCCTGCTCGACCATTTTGATCGCGTCCTGGGGATGGGGACCGAACACCTTGTACAGGTTTTGCACCTCGATTTTGTGTGTCATCTGATTCCTCTTCCATCCGTCTGGGGCCGCATCGGAACCGGGGATGATCCCGACGGGCGAATTGCTTTTGGCTCAATAGATTTCAAAATTAGTGAATCCCTGAAAAAACAGCGTCGATGTCGTATAAATGCTTGTGATCGGACGAAATATCGTCATAAACTGCGCGTCAGCCCCACTAAAGAATCTCAATATATATTGAACTCAATGCTTTGTCAAGGATTTGTTTTGGGACGATTCGGCGTTCCCCGTCAGGTCTTGATTTTGATCACGTCCCGGGTCGGTTGATGGGGGAATCCGTTGAGAGAGGAGAGATCCTTCCGGTCCCGGCTGAAGGTGGGGGCGCTCTGGAGATAGAGGGCCATGAGCTGTCCCACGGCCTTGAGGGAGTCGATGTGGGCCCGCTCCCACCCGTGGGCGCCGTCCACGCCGAAACAGGCCAGGGCGGTGCGGGTGTCGTTGCCCGCTTCGATGGCCGAGGCCAGATCGGTACGGTAGAGCCGGAAGACGTCCTTGCTGTATTCGATGCCGTGGTCCAGGCAGAGCCGGCCCAGCTTGCGGCTCAGGTGGTAGTCGAAGGGACCGGCCGCATCCATCATTCCGATGGTGACGCCGAACTCGCTGCCGTTCTGGCCGGCCGCCAGGGGGGCGTGGTCGATGGCGACCATTTCGGTGACGTTTTCATAGAGCACCGCCGATCCGCCCACCCCGATCTCCTCGAAAATGGTGAAGATCAGGTGGCACGTCACGGGCAGGGGGACGCGGTTTTCCACCAGCCCTTTGGCCGCGGCCAGAAGAATGGCGACGCCGGCCTTGTCGTCCAGATGGCGGGCGTTGATGAACCCGTTGCCGGTGATCTCCGGGGCTGCGTCGCAGGCCACCACGTCCCCCACGTCGAAGCCGTCGGAGACCAGGTGCTCGGCCGATGAAGAGCGGTGATCCACCCGCACTTCCAGGTGGTCCCAGTCGGTGGTCTGCCGGTCGATCTCGTTTCCGTAGACGTGACCGGACGCCTTGAGGGGCAGCACCGTCCCCCGGTGGGGAACCCCCTCGGCGAATACCGTCACCCGGGACCCCTCGGCGAACCGGCTCGACCAGGAACCGATGGGAGCGATCCCCAAACGACCGTTATCTTTGATCTCCCGGACCATGGCGCCCAGCGTGTCGAGGTGGGCGGCCACCGCCCGGGCCACATCGTCCTGGGCGCCGGGCAGCGAGGCCCGGATGGCCCCCCGCCGGGTGACGTGAAAATCGATCCCCAGCCGCTCCAGTTCCTCGCCCATGAAATGGACGATCTGGTCCGAATAGCCCGAAGGGCTGGGAATGTTCAACAGCTTCTCGAGAATATCGAGAATATACCCCTCGTCGATGTCGACTAATTCCATAGAGAAATAAAGCTTCCCCTCGTCGTCCGTGCGCGTCCTTGCCGGTCCTTGCCGGTCCGTGTCAGTCCGTGTCAGTCCGTGTTCACCGTTTTATTTTCATTTCAGTTTCATCACTCCAGATCATTCCCCGGCGACAGTCTGGGGGAACAACAAGTCGATGAACCGTTCGGCGGTGGGCTGGGGCTCGTGGTTGGCCAGCCCCGGCCGCTCGTTGGCCTCGACGATCACATATTCCGGACCCGAGACGTCGGGAACCAGAAAGTCGAGCCCGGTGACCGGAATGTTCAACGCCCGGGCCGCGGCGCAGGCGGCCCGTTCCAGTTCGGGGTGGAGATCGGCAGTCACGTCATGAATCGTGCCCCCGGTGTGGAGGTTGGCCGTCTTCCGGGCGTAGATCGTCTCATCCGCCGCCAGCACGCTGTCGAAGTCGTAGCCCAGCAGCTTGAGGCATCGTTCGGTCTCCGCGTCCATGGGCAGATGGCTCTCCCCGCCCGTGGCCGCGGCCCGCCGGCGGTTGTATTTCCCGATGAGTTCCCTTATCGTGTGCCGGCCGGTGCCGGTGAGCACCGGCGGCTTCCGGACGGCGGCGGCCGCCACCTCGAAGTCGATGACGATGATCCGCAGGTCTTCCCCCTCCACCATCTCTTCCAGGATGACGTCCTCGCACACCTTTTCGGCGGCGGCGGCGGCGCTGTCCAGTTCCCCGGCGGTCCTAACGTCCACGCTGATGCCGGCGCCCTGTTCCCCCCGGGCCGGCTTGACCACGAGGCGGCCGCAGGCGTCCAGGGCTTCTTTTCGTTTCTCCGGGTCGTCCGCCGCGTACTGGGCCGGAACCCGGAGACCGGCGGACCGGAGAATTCGGTGGGTCAGCCGCTTGTCGTCGCACAGACTCATGGCGACGGCCGAGGTGAGTTCCGTTAAGGATTCCCGGCAGACGATGGACCGGCCGCCCATGCGGAGCCGGAAATAGCCGTATTCGTCGTCGATGATCTCCACGCCGATGCCCCGCCGCCGGGCCTCGTCGATGATGATCCGGGCATAGGGGTTGAGGCGGGATTCGGGCAGGGGCGGCACGAAAAGCGGTTCGTTGATGGGGTTTTTCCGCTTTACGCAGAAGACCGGCGCCCGGCGGAACCCCAGTTTCTCGTACAGGGCGATGGCCTCGGCGTTGTCGTGCATCACCGACAGGTCCACGAAGTCCCGGCCCCGGGTGAAATAGTGTTCCACCAGCCGCCGGACCAGGGCCTCGCCCACCCCCGGCGTGGCGGTCTGGTTGTCCACCGCCAGGCACCAGAGGCTCGATCCGTTCTCCGGGTCGTTGAAAGCCGCCGTGTGATCCACTCCGGTGACCGTGCCGACGACGGCGTCGTCGGCGGTCCGTTCGGCCACCAGGTAGGTCCGCAGCCGGGAGGCGTGCTCGTCCACCATGAACGCCGGGTCGCAGGTCACCATGTGGCGGCCGGCGTAGATCCGGTTGATGGCCTCGGCGTCGGCCCGGCTGGAGAGCCGCCGGACCGTCAGCCCCTGGGCCCGGACCGATTCCGCCCGGTAGTCGTGGGACCAGAGGCGGTAGGTGTGGGACGGGTCCAGAAACAGATCCTGGGGCGCCAGGGAGAGGAGCACGTGGGGATCCCGGAGATAGAGCGAAATGTTGCGCCGGCCCCTGGGCTCGTCCATGAGGGCGTCGGCCAGGGTCCGGCTGTCGTCGAAGGTCTGGCCGAAAATCAGCCGTCCCCATCCCATGTCGACGGCGGCGTTTTTCGACATCTGCCGCCGGCTGGGCCGGGTCGGTTTCTCCCAGTTCCGCAGGGAGGGGCCGGATCGCCGGTCCAACCGGTCTTTGGCGACGGGGTTTTTGGTGGTCATGGGGCTGTTTTCTCCTTTCCCGGCGAATTCTCAGATTTTGTGGACCTGGAGCCAGTGCTCCAGCAGGGCCATCTGCCACAGCCGCGATCCCTTGAGGGGCGTGATGTGGGATTCGGGGTCGGCCAGGACCGTATCGACATAGTCGCGGTTGAAGAGTTCGCGATCCAGGGCCCTGGGCGACTTGACGATGTCACGGACAAAATCGAGGTAGGGCCCCTGGAGATATTTGAGGGCCGGCACGGGGAAATACCCCTTGGGCCGGTCGATGACCGCCTCGGGGATGACGTCCCGGGCCGCCTCCTTGAGAATGTGCTTCCCGCCGGAGCGGACCTTCATTTCAGCCGGAATCCGGGCCGCCAGGGAGACCAGTTCATGGTCCAAAAAGGGCACCCGGGCTTCCAGACCCCAGGCCATGGTCATGTTGTCCACCCGTTTGACCGGGTCGTCCACCAGCATCACGGTGCTGTCCAGCCGCAGGGCCTTGTCGATGGCGGCGTCCGCGCCGGGAAGGGCGAAGTGCTCCTCCACGAACCGGCGGCTGTGGTCGCCGGTCACGAATCGAGGGTTGACGGCCCGGATGAAGTCGGTCTGGGCCCCGTCGAAAAAGACCTCGGCGTAGTCGTCCACCGGGTTGCGACTCTCCATGAGCGGCGGATACCAGTGGTAGCCGGCAAAGACCTCGTCGGCGCCCTGGCCGCTCTGGACCACCTTGACGTGCTTGGAGACCTCCCGGCTCAACAGGTAAAACCCGATGCAGTCGTGGCTGACCATGGGTTCGCTCATGGCCCGGACGCAGTCGCGCATGGCGGGCAGCACCCGGTCGGCGTCCACCTCGATCTTGTGATGGGTCGTGCCGAAATGGTCCGCCACGATGTCGGAGTACTGAAATTCATCCCCCTCTTCGCCGCCCACGCTCTCGAAGCCGATGGAAAAGGTGTTCAGATCCGACTGGCCCGCCCGGCAAAGCATCCCCACCAATAAACTGGAGTCGAGGCCGCCGGACAGGAGCGCGCCCACGGGCACGTCGGCGGTGAGCCGCCGCCGGATGGCCGCTTCCAGTTCAGCGTTCAGCCGTTCTTTCCAGTCCCCGAACCCGTAGCGGGCCTCCTCCGGGTCCGCCCGGAAGTCGAGCCGCCAGTAGGCGTTGAGGGAGATTTCCCCGTCCGGATCGATGCGGAGGGTGTGGGCCGGCGGCAGCTTCCGGACCCCCCGCAGGATGGTGCGGGGCGGCGGAACCACCGAATGGAAAGTCATGTAATGGTGGAGGGCGGCCGCGTCGATCTCCGTATCCACGCCCTTGTCCGCAAGCAGCGCGGGCAGGGACGAGGCGAACCGGAGCCCGTCGTGCAGTTTGGTGTAGTAGAGGGGCTTGATCCCCAGCCGGTCCCGGGCCATGAAGACCCGGCCGGAATCCCGCTCCCGGACGGCGAAGGCGAACATCCCGTTGAACCGCTTCACGCAATCTTCGCCCCAGGCATGGTAGGCTTTAAGGATCACTTCGGTGTCGCCGGTGGAGAAAAATCGGTATCCTTTTCCCTCCAGCTCTTTTCTGAGGTCTTTGTAGTTGTAGATGGCCCCGTTGTAGACGATGGCCAGCCCCAAATCGTTGTCGATCATGGGTTGCTGGGCCCGTTCGCTCAAATCGATGATCTTCAGCCGCCGATGGCCCAGGGCCGACGATCCCTGGAGGAACAGGCCCGAGGCATCGGGCCCCCGGGCCGCCATGGCCGAGGTCATGGCCGCAACGGTCTCAGCCGACGAGGGTTTGCCCCTGAATTTGATCTCACCGCAGATGCCGCACATATGGCGCTCCTATTCCGATGGGTCCGTGGACCGGTCGATTGGGCTCAGAAGGATCCCGGCGCTTTCCGGTTCGTCGGCGGTCAGGCCGGCGCCGCGCTTCCGGGAATTTCGCCCCGGTCGCTTTTTGCCCGCCGCGCTTTCGGGAACCGGTTCCATGATCGCGGCCAGCCGCTTCAAGGCGCTCAGGATCATCTCCTGCTCCCATTCTTCGAGACCGCCGAACTGTTCCACAAAGGTTTCGTGGAGGGGGGAGGGCGCCGTCGCCAGCATATCCCGGCACTTGTCGGCGACGTCGATGTAGACCCGTCGTTTGTCCTCCCTGCTGCGGGTCCGGGTGACCAGCTCCCCTTTTTCCAGGCGCATGAGGATGTTGGTGACCGTTCCCTGGCTGAGGCTGGTGGCCTTGGCGAGCTGGCTGACGGTCAGGGGGCCGAAGGCGGCGACTTCTTGCAGAATGACCAGTTGAGGGCCGGTGATGCCGTGTTGGCGCAGCAGTTGGCGCGAGTGAAGGTCCACGGCTTGAATGATTTGCCGCAGCGCCCTCAGCACTTCCCGGCGTCGGGCTAATTCGGCGTCTGTTGTTTTTTTGTCTGTTTCCATGACTCATTCACTTACTGTTCAACAAAAAATTACGAGGTATTTTCCGGACCGACATTATGGAATAAATTGTCTAATGGTATAAAATTTAAGTAAAAAACAGCTTTCATGGGCGATGTGGCGGTTGCCCTGAAAGTTTGAAATTATATTGAACTCAAAGAATTGTCAAGGGGAAAATGGCGCGAACCGGCTTGATGCCGCCCGATGGCGGCGTTATGATACCCCATGTGTGCATCGCCAACCCTCGACCCCAAGGCCCGCCTTTCCATCATCTTCGCCACCCTGCTGGCGCTGTTTCTCGGAGCCCTGGACACCTTGGCCATGTCCGCGGCCATGCCCACCATCGTGTCGGAGCTGGGCGGGCTCCATCTCTACTCGTGGGTCTTTTCCGCCTACATGCTGGCCCGGGCCGTTTCCCTGCCCATTTTCGGCAAGCTGTGCGATCTCTTCCCCAACCGGACCCTCTTTTCAATCTCCATCCTCATTTTTCTGGCGGGTTCGGTCTGCGCCGGCCTGTCGGACAGCATGGTCCAGCTCACCGCCTCCCGGGTGATCCAGGGGATCGGCGCGGGCGGGACCTTCGCCCTCACCTACATCGTGCTGTCGGACATCTCCGAGCCGGACAAGCGGGGCAAGATGATGTCCATGGCCAGCTTTGTCTGGGGGCTGGCCAGCGTGCTGGGGCCCTCTTTCGGCGGGTTCATGGTCAGCGTCGCCTCCTGGCGGTGGATCTTCTTCATCAACCTCCCCCTGGGCGGCCTCTCGCTGCTGGGGCTCCGGCTGTTTCTCACCGAGACCCGGGAAAAGCGGTCGGGAGCCCAAATCGATTACGGGGGGGCGTTCCTGCTCTCCACGGCCATCCTCTCCCTGTTGGGCGCTTTTCTGCTGGCCGGCCGCGACTATGCCTGGTTTTCCATGGAGATCCTCGGGCTGTTCCTCCTTTTCCTGGCATCTTTCTCCGCCTTTATCGCGGTGGAACGGCGCGCCCCGGAGCCGATCCTGCCCATCGATTTTTTCCGGTCGGCCGGTTTCAGCCTGGGCAACGGGGCCGCCTTCTTCAGCAGCGTGGCCATCTTCTGCCTGTCGGCCTACAGCCCCCTTTTCATCCAGGGGGCGTTGGGCCGCACCCCCATGGAGCTGGGCGTCGCCATGATCTCGCTCAGCATGGGCTGGTCGGGCGGGGCCCTCCTGTGCGGTCAACTGGTTCACCGGCGCCGGGAACGGCCGCTGGCCATTCTGGGGGGATGGTTTCTCATCGCCGGAACCGGCATGGCCGCCGCTTTTTCATCGGAGACGTCGCTGTTGACCTGCTCGGTCGCCCTGGGGCTGGCGGGCGTCGGCATGGGGTTCGTCTCCATCTCGACGCTGCTCATCGTCCAGAACAGCGTGGGGGCCGTCCACCTGGGGGTGGCCACCTCCTCCCACCAGTTCACCCGGACCATCGGCGGGACCATCGGCATCGGCATCTGCGGCGGGCTGGTTACCTCGCGGTTTCTCAACAACATCGAACAGCGCCTGGGCCCCGACGTCGTGGCCGCCATTCCCCCCGATCTCTGGGCCCGGATCCGGGAAAACTTCGAAAACCTCTTCCGCCCCGAGGTTCAGGAACGGCTCGACGACGCGGTCCAGGCCGCCATGCAGGCCGCCATCGGGGAGTCGATCCTGCTGGTTTTCTGGTTCACGCTGGGGGCGGCGGTGGTCTGTCTGGGGATCGGGTGGGCCCTGCCGGGATCCGGCCGAAAGGAGCGGGCCGCTAGCGGGTCGCCATCGCCCAGGTGAGAAACTGGGTGTAGACCTCCCAGGACCGTTCGCCGTATCCGCCGGCCATAAGCCAGGCCATGGCGATCGAGCGGTCCTTTAAAAAGCCGTGGATGAGCCGGTCCCGGTCCATGAGCCCATCCAGCGTGAGGCGAAGATCGGTCGTCGAGGGGAGTTCGTCGTGTTCGTAGGGATCGGACCCGCAGACCACCACGGCCAGGTCGGGCCGGGGAAAGGCGTCCAGGGCCGCGAGCCCCTTTTCGAGGCGCGGGACGTAACGGTCTTCCTCGCCGGCGGCCACGGGGATGTCGATGTCGCTGGGAATGAACGACGGATGTTGACGTCCGTCGGCGTCGAACTCCGGCCCGTCCAGGGGCCATCCCTCGGCCATGTGGACGGAGAGGGCGACCACGGACGGGTCCCCCGTCGTCAGGGCCGCGGTCCCGTCTCCTTTGTGGGCGTCCACGTCGATGATCCAGGCCGTTTCGACGATCCCTTCGGCCTGGAGCTTCCGGACGGCGATCACGATGTCGTTGATCAGGCAGAATCCGTGTCCGAAGTCCCGGTGGGCGTGGTGCATGCCGCCGCCGAAGTAGAAGCAAAACCCCTCCGTAATGGCCGCCCGGCAGCATTGGACCGTTCCCGAGGCCCGCTCCAGAATCCGGTCCAGGAGCTTTCCCAGGGGCAGGACGGCGGTTTCCGGGTCATATCTGTGATATTTCCCGGTCTCGTCGATCAACTCGTAGGTCCGGATGATGGCGTCTTCCAGTCCATCCGAAAAGAGCCGGTCCACATACGCTTGTGAATGAACCCGGAGGAGATCCTCCCGGGTCAAGCTGTCGTCGGATCGGAGCAGATGCCACCGATCCCGCATCGGGCCGATGGCCGGATGATCGACCAGGGCCTGGAAGGTCTTGCCCGCCCGGCTGTCGCGGACGGGGATCTGAATGCCGAAATCGGTGAGGGCCAGTGGGAGGCCGGGGTCGTAGAGGATCATGGGGTATAGATGTCCTTTCGCTATTTTAATAAGGCGATGAAAACCAGAGGGATATATTGAAGCGGCGTACGTTTTGGCGTTAGATTTAGATGTCCGCGCAATGTTCCGAAAGATAGCGAAACAGCATCCGCGACGATTTGACGCCCTTTCCCGCTTCGGCCTCCTTTTTCGCGTTTCGCGCCAGTTGGGTCAGCCGTTGCCGTTCGATGCCCGGACAGCGGGCCAGGATCTCCTCGGCGAGGTCTGTTTCGCCGGCCGCGAGCCGATCCCGCCAGTCCTGGATGGTTTTGAAGACGAAGTTTCTCCGCTGGTCGCCCTGGGCCAGGGTTTCCAGTCCCGCTTCGACGGGGCCGGAATCGATTTCTCGCATCAGGACCCCGATATACTGGAACTGGCGCCGTCTGGCCCCGCGGCTCTTGATCCCCCGGGCGAACCGGACCGCCTCCCTGAGCGTTTCCGGCATCTCGATCCGGTTCAGTTGATCCGGCGACAGGGCCGCCAGGGACTCGCCGAGCCGTTGAAGCCGTCGGTCTTCATTTTTTTTCTGGGTTCGACTTTTGACTTCGTCCATATTTTTCCTGTAAAATCGATTAGTCCGGCGCCTCAACCTCCCAATGGTCGGTGGGATGCCGGCGGTAATGGTTGTAAAACGCCACTATAAGCTGTTAAGAAATCAGGAGCAAGACCAAAGGGCCGGGCCAGGGTCGAATCGCCCGGCTGAGTACAACTATCAAAACAGATTCAGGAGACGATTCGGTTGAAACCGGTAAGCGGATATTTGGAAATAGTCGACAAGGGATTCGGGTTTTTGAGAAAGATTGAAAACAACTTTCAGCACACTCCGGACGACGTGTTCGTTCCCACCCAGGTGATGCGGCGATTCAGTCTTTTGGAGGGCCTTTTCATCGAAGGGAAGGGGGACAAAGGCGATCGGCGCAGCAGAAACCTCAAACTGGCGGATGTCGACGCCGTCAACGGGGTTCCGCTGGCGGCCTATGGACGGCTCAAACGCCTGGAGCGGCAAACCAGCATCGATCCCAACGAACGGTTGTACCTGTCCCAAGGGCCGGACGACCTCACGGGGCGCGTGCTGGATCTCATCGTTCCCATCGGAAAGGGTCAGCGGGGGCTGATCATCTCGCCGCCCAAATCCGGGAAAACGACGATTTTAAAGCACATGGCCGGATCGGTTATCCAAAACCATCCGGAGGTCATGGCCTACGTGTTGCTGGTGGACGAACGGCCGGAGGAGGTGACCGACTTCAAGCGGGGGGTGAACGGGGCCCAGGTGCTTTTTTCGTCTTCGGACCAGAGCATCGAAGACCACATCCGCATGACCTCCATGACCATCAACGCCGCCGTAAGATGGGCCGAGGCCGGCCGGGACATCGTCGTCTTCATCGATTCCCTCACCCGCATGGCCCGGGCCTTCAACACCGACACCCCCAGCCACGGCCGGACCCTCAGCGGCGGCCTGGGCGCCACCGCCATGCAGATGCCCCGAAAAATCTTCGGGGCCGCCCGGAACATCGAGCACGGCGGCTCTCTCACCGTCCTGGCCACCATCCTCGTGGACACCGGCAGCCGTATGGACGAAGTCATCTTCCAGGAATTCAAAGGCACCGGCAACATGGACCTGCGACTCAGCCAGAAATGCGCCGATCAGCGCATCTGGCCGGCCATCAACATCAACCAGTCCGGCACCCGAAAAGAACACCTCCTGTTCGACAAAGACGAACGCAAAGAGGCGATCAAGGTCCGCCGAGGGCTGGCCGGCCTCGACGAGGTCGTGGCCATGGAGGGGTTGATTGAGTATTTGGAGGGGTGAAGGGGTTAATCCGACCCCTGCTGAACCCCCGTCCCACTGAAGACCTGCTCCATCATGGGACGATGTCGAAACCCGAAATTCTTCAACGTCTCCGCCAACTCCTCCATAATAGATTTGTAAATATCCGACCGGATCAGTTCGCCGTAATCCTTGCTGAAAAGCGTTGAAAGCGTAATCGGATCGACATTTTGCAGGACGGTGTCCAGTTTGTTTACCACCTCTTCCTTGAGCTTGTGAACATGCCGCGTCTCCACGGCCTCCGGCGCGATGGCGAAGAGCAGGTTGGGGGAATCCTCCAACAGGTCTTCGACGCCTTCG
>JAABTM010000431.1 GCA_011389855.1 Desulfobacteraceae bacterium | reverse complement strand
TCCAATTCGGCCAGATGCTCTATGATGGGGCCCGAGTCCCGGGTCCAGAAGACCACGGCGGCCACGTCTTCGGGCAGCAGGGAGACCCGGGAGACCTGTTTGGGGTTGAACGGGTTGGGCACGTCGCAGAAGCCGGCCCGGACCCGGTTCATGAACCAGCGGGCATACCAGGCGGGAATGTCGGTGCGGCGGCTGGCGCTGATGATGGTCAATGGGTTATGGGTTATAGGTCATGGGCGTTTGATCTGGGTCTTCAGCATCTCCTTGAGGCCATCCAGGGTGCCTTTCCAGATGGCGTCTTCGCCGGCCATGATGGAGACGATCACGTTCTTTTCCACGCTCACTTCCATGACCAGTTCTTCGTCGCCGATCTTGAAGACGGCCTCGCCCCAGCGTTCGGCGGGCAGCCCGGCGGCTTCGCAGTCGTAGTCGGTTCGCGTTTCGGTCGTCATTCGGATTTCGCTCATTTTAGATCTCCTCCCGTGTTTCGTTTGCCGGCGCGGGGCCGTCGCCGTTGTCGAGGCGTTCCCGGAGCCGGTCGATGCGGGTCTGGATGTCGCCCAGGGCCGTGTGGATGTCGCCGATCCGGGCAGTCAGTTTGACGCTGTCGCCCTGCCCTTTTCCCATGAGCCGGACGATTTCCGACAGATCCCCGGCATAGGCGCCGAACCGGTGGATGAGGGCCGCGTTCAGGACTTCGGTGGCGGCGTCCACCAGTTTGAACAGGTACTGGTATTTGAGGTTTTCCCGGTAGTCCTTGAAATGGAAAAGGATCGAATCCCGGGTGTCGGCCTTGAGGTGCTTCAGTCCGGCTTCCAGGGCCTTGCGCCGGTTGCCGGCGCCGTCGCCCTCTTTTTTCCGGATCAGTTTTTTGAAGAGCCGCAGCAGCGAAAAAAACCCGAACCGCATCATGGCCTCGGATTTCATGCGTGCGCTGTAGCGCATGGACGCTTCGGCCGCGGGCAGGGTCACGCCCGCTTTTTCCCGGATGCTGTCCACGTCCGGTATGGAGATGCCGTCGTTGCGCTCCCGAACCGGCGGGATGCCCAAGGCGGTCAGGGTCCGGTTGTATTCGGCCAGCACGTCGCCGAGCATCACGTCGTAGGGGCCGGTGACGGTCTCGAAATGGGCTCGGATCTTCCTTTCGGCCTCCCGCACGAACCGGATGATCTCCGGGTTGACCGATTCGGCCATGAACCGGTCCACGGCGCTCTTGAAATCGCTGTAAACCCGGTACATGTCGGCGTGGAAGCCGGTTTTGACGTCGCCGGACGCGGCGCCGTCGCCGGGCAGGTTATAATTGGAGATAAACCGGAGCAGTCCCCCGACGGTTTCGGCGGCGCGGCGGGAGTCGAAAAATCGGTCCACTTCGCTCTTGAGCGTGTTCTTCAGCTTGCCGGAAGCCCCTTCCAAGGTGGAGCGGATCATGGCCTGGATCCCCTCCATCTTCTTCCGATGGGCCTGGATCCGTTCGATCATCTCGTCCGCGCCGCTGGCGCTCCGGCCGGTCAGTTCCCGGTTGACGTTGATCCGGTGGGTCATCCCCGAGGCCATCACCCCGAGCCGTTCCAGGTGGCTCCGGAACAAAAGCGCGTTGCGCTGCCGGGTCAGCTTTCCGGCGAATTCGGCGTTGAACCGTTTCGAGCCGTTGTCGGAAAGATCCCGGAGGGGCGCGTCGGCTTCCCAGGCCGACAGCCGTCCCCGGTCTTTTTCCGTGGGGTCGTTGGCCGGGGCGCGCAACAGGTCGAGGAGGGCCGAAAAGGCATAAATTTCCGGGTCCGGGGCGACCAGGGCGAGTTCCTCCCGGATTTTTTTCACAAGGCGGGCCAGGTCGTCGGCTGTTTCGTGTTCGTTCAGGTCGGCGTTGACCACGAACAGGGCGTGGTCGAGCATGCCCATCCGGCGGATGATGTTTAAAAATTTAATGTCGGCCTGCCGGAGGCCGGTGCGGCTGCTGATCACGTAGACGATGAGATGGGCGGTCAGCAGGTAGTCTTCGATCATGGCCAGGTGGTGCGGATTGGGGGAGTCGCTGCCCTGGCAGTCGGCGATCTCGGTGTTGGCGGGCACGTCGCCGGTGTCGATCTCCAGCCGGATGTCGTCGAGGAAGACCGCCAGGTGGTCGTTGGCGGCAAAGGGGCGGTGTTCGGTGAAATCAGCGTCCTCGAACCTCCGGGTGACCGGCGCGTCCGACACGATCTTTTTTATGCCGTCGTATCCGTCCAGAAACGCGGACATGAGGGCGATCTGGGGGTTCCGGGCGTCTTCGGTGAGCACCTGGTCGGGGGCGAGTCCGGCCAGGGTTTCGGCCAGCCGCCGCCGGGCCTCGTCGTCCCGGAGGTCGAACCCGTCCTCGGCGGGGGTCCGGATGTCGGGGGGCATCAGGCCCAGGGCCGAATCGATTTCGGCGTTGATCTCCGACCAGGTCTTGAAGACCAGGACGGCCCGCAACCGGCGCCCCGGACGGATGCGGGTGACGATGGAGGTGACCACCCCCGCCCCCCGCTTCAGGTAGTCGCCGCCGAACAGCGCGTTGACGAAGGTCGATTTCCCCGACTTGATGGCGCCCACCACCGCCACGCGGATGGCCGCGTCGCCGAGCTGGCGTTCCACGTCCCGGCAGACCCGGGTCCATTCGGCCGCGGCGCCGTTGCCCAGGCCGGGGATTCCCTCGGTTTTGGCCAGCACGCCGGCCAGTTCATGGCTGATTTCGGTCAACTCTTTCTGGATGGTTTCCTGCATCGTTTCCATTGCGTCGTCTGGATTGGAGAAGGACGGCGCGATCCGCCGTCGGCCCTTTTCCGTTAAAGGGAGAATTGATAACATGCCCGACGCAAAAAGAAAACCGGAAAATATGGGTTGAATTCCAGGGGAAAGACCTCTATACCGGGACCCTGTGGATCGTTTCGGGAAAATGAGTTATCATAAGAAATGGATGTAAGCATGGACAGATCGAAACAGCGGATACTGGTTTTTCAGCAAAACGGCGGCGGCGAAAAGAAAATCGAAGGCATCCGGCGATACGCCGGCGATACCATCGATATGGAGGTGGTCTCCATCGACGAGATGCTGCCCCCGGTGCTCGACGACACCGAGGGGCTGTTGCCCGACCGGATCGAGGCCGACATGGTCCTCGACTTTTTAAAGCACCCGGACCTGTCCCACGACCTGGCGCGGCGGTGCCAGGAGCAGGACGTGCCCATGGTGGCATCCGGCAAAAAAATGAAGATGGAGGGCGTCAGCGCCCCGCCGACGTGATGCGGCCTTCCCCGGCAGGATCGGCTGGGGCGGTATGGCGAGGCATTCGGCGCGCCGGAGTTCGAGGTGGAAGTGGAAGACGGCAAACTCAAGGAGATCCGGGTGGTCCGCGGCGCCCCCTGCGCCGGCACCTGGGACGCGGCCGAAAAGGTCAAAGGGCTGCCCCTGGAAACGGCCCCCACCCGCATCGGACTGGAGATCCAGTTTTTCTGCGTGGCCGACCCGGCGGGCTGGGACCCGATTTACGGCAAAAGCCCGGTCCATTTCGCGGGGGACGTCCACCGGAAGGCGCTGGAGCGGGCGATTCGGAAGGCGGCTGGAGAGCAAGGTGAATTACGGAAATGAA
>JAABTM010000138.1 GCA_011389855.1 Desulfobacteraceae bacterium | reverse complement strand
CCAGGATCACCACGGTGTCGCCCTTGCTGACCGCGTCGCCGACCTTCTTTTCGTATTTGACGATCATGCCGGGCATGGGGGCCGTCACCGGGGTGCCGCCCACATCCGCGGCCTTGGGTTTGGGCGCTTCGGCGGGCTTTTCGGCTTCTTTTTTCGCAGCCGGTTTCGCGGCGGGCTTGGCGGCCGGTTTCGGCGCGGGGGCGGGCTGGGGCGCCGGCATGGGAGCGCCGCCGGCGGGCATCTGGCTCTGGATCTGCTGGATGTAGGAGACCAGCGGCGTGCCGCCGACTTCTTCCACGCCCACCTCGAAGTAATCCTGGTCCACGAAGACGTTGAAGGTGCGCAGGTTTTCACCCTTTTCCGGCGCATCGGTCTTTTTCTCCACCAGCTTGCCGGCCTTGGCCTTCTTGATCAGCTCGTCTTCCTTCTTCACATCTTCCATGGTCCGCGGCTTCACCTCGGCGGGCACCGGCTCCTTGCCGTACTTCCATTTGAGGAACCGTTTTCCGGTAGTGGGGTAGAGGGCATAGATGATGACGTCGTCCAGGTCCGCGGCCAGATCCTTGATCTCTTCCTTGGCCTTGTCCAGTTCCGGCTCCAGAACCTCGGCGGGCCGGCTGGTGATGGGCTCTTCGCCCCGGGGATAGCCCTTGAGGGCCTTTTTCTGGACCTCCGGATCGATGGGAACCGCCGTCTTGCCGTAGAGGCCGTAGCACAGATCCTTCACCTGGCCGGTGATCATCTTGTACCGCTCGTTCTCGTCGTCGAAAAGGACGTTGTTGACGGTCTGGATGCCCACGATCTGGCTGGTGGGGGTGACCAGCGGGATCTGACCCAGTTCCTTCCGGACCCGGGGCAGCTCGTGGTAGACCTCGTTGATCCGATCCAGGGCGTCCATCTCCCGGAGCTGGTTGACCAGGTTGGAGAGCATGC
Source organism: Desulfobacteraceae bacterium (assembly GCA_011389855.1). Classification (GTDB taxonomy): domain Bacteria; phylum Desulfobacterota; class Desulfobacteria; order Desulfobacterales; family JAABSP01; genus JAABTD01. The sequence continues at coordinate 11,499 of JAABTM010000138.1, read as the reverse complement.
CGCCCGGGGTCTGATGGAGGAGCACGTTGATGTCGATGATGGAGACCTTGGAGTCGTCCAGGAGGTGTTTGTACTTGGGCATGACATCGCGCTCCAGCGCTTCGTTGATCTTGGCCAGGTGCTCGATGTCGAAGCCGGTGTCGCGGTTGGTGCCGATGAGCGTCATGACCAGCGGCTCGATGGCGGCGTGGGAAGTCCGGAAGGCGTACGGAGACATGCAGGTGTCGATGATGTCCACGCCCGCCTCGATGGCCTTCAGATGGCTCATGGAGGACATGCCGGAAGTGAAATGGCTGTGGAGATGGATCGGGGTCTTGACGTTCTCCTTGAGGGCCTTGACCAGCTCGTAGGCGTCGTAAGGGGCGATGAGGCCGGCCATGTCCTTGACGCAGATGGTGTCCGCGCCCATCTCCTCCAGGGCTTTGGCCTTTTTGACGTAGTACTCGATGTTGTAAACCTCGCCGCCCAGCCGGGGCTCGGTCATGGTGTAGCAGATGCAGCCCTGGAAATGCTTGCCCGCGGCCTTGATGGCCGGGACCACGGTCTCGAAGTTACGGTAGTCGTTGAGGGCGTCGAAGGTCCGGAAGACGTCCATTCCGTTTTCGGCGGCCCGCTCCACGAAGGCCTTGGCCAGATCGTCGGCATAGTTCCGGTAGCCCACCAGGTTCTGGCCCCGGAGGAGCATGGAAAAGGGCGTCTTTTTAAAATACCGCTTCAGGGTCCGGATCCGCTCCCACGGGTCTTCGCCCAGAAACCGGTGCATGGTGTCGAAGGTGGCCCCGCCCCAGGTCTCCACGGCCCAGAAGCCGACTTCGTCCATCATCTCGGCCACCGGAATCATGTCTTCGGTGCGGCCCCGGGTGGCGAACAGGGACTGATGGCCGTCGCGAAGCGACAGGTCCTCGATCTTGACCGGATTTTCCGCCTTGGGCCGGTCCTTGCCGTAATTCATCTCCGTCATCTTGACTTGGGTATGCTCGGTCATGCTCTGGTTCTCCTTATTATATGAAAAATTGGCTTTTAAAATTTACAAAGTGCTTAGTGGCTTGTGGCTTGTCACTATCCACTATTCACTGCCTACGGCGCAGGCCGTGAAACGCCTTGAGCTGCATCTGGTTGCGGAGCTGCATCTGTTCCAGCCGGCCGCTGATGCCCCACAGCTTCATGGGCGGCGTCGGGGCGGCCGACCTGGGCGGCGCCGGAACCGCGGCGGCCGCGGCCAGGACCGCTTCCTCCTCCGTCTGGATGTACGCCATGACCCCCGCGACGGCGGCGGTCATTTTCGGACTCATCTCAGTCATAAAAAAACTCCCTTGGCTTGTGGTTGGTGGTTGGTTGCTCGTGGCTCGTGACTCGTGACTATTCACTATCCACTAACCACTATCCACTTTTTTTTACGGTTACAGCGGAATGTTGCCGTGCTTCTTGGGCGGACGCATCTCGCGCTTGGCGCACATGATCTCCAGGGCTTCGATGAGTCGTGGCCGGGTTTCGCTGGGCTGGATCACGCCGTCGATGTAGCCGCGGTTGGCCGCGCGGTAGGGATTGGAGAACAGCTCTTCGTACTCCCCGATCTTCTCCTTGCGCTTTTCCGCCTTGTCCTCGGCCGCCTCGATCTCCTTGCGGTGGATGATGTTGGCCGCGCCGGAGGCGCCCATGACCGCGATCTCCGCCGTGGGCCAGGCAAAGGCGAAATCCGCTCCCAGATCCCGGGAGCACATGGCCAGATAGGAACCACCGTAGTCCTTGCGGGTCACCAGGAGCATTTTGGGCACGGTGGCTTCGGAGTAAACCCAGAGCAGCTTGGCGCCGTGACGGATGATGCCGCCCCATTCCTGGTCGGAGCCGGGCAGGTACCCGGGCACGTCGGCGATGGTGAGCAGCGGGATGTTGAAGGCGTCGCAGAACCGGATGAACCGGGAGACCTTGTCCGACGCGTTGATGTCCAGGGCCCCGCCCATGTAGCTGGGCTGATTGGCGATGATCCCCACGGAGCGGCCGTTGAGCCGGGCCAGGGCCACGATGATGTTTTTGGCGTAGAGTTCGTGGGGCTCGAAGAACTCGCCGTCGTCCACGATGGACCGGATCACGTCCTTTGCGTCGTAGGACTGGTTGGGGCTGTCCGGGATTATGGTGTCCAGATCCGGGTCGGTCCGCTTGGGATCGTCGGCGCCCTCCTTGATGGGCGGGTCCTCCATGTTGTTGGAGGGGAGATAGGAGAGCAGCGCCTTGATCCCGTCGATGGCGTCGTGCTCGTCCTCGCAGGCCACATGGCAGACGCCGCTCTTTTCGGCATGGGAAAGCGCGCCGCCCAGATCCTCGAAGGAGATCTCCTCGCCGGTGACGGACTTGATGACCTGGGGGCCGGTGATGAACATGTAGGAGGTGTTTTTCACCATGAAGATGAAATCGGTCATTGCCGGGGAATAGACCGCGCCGCCGGCGGTAGTGCCCATGATGGCCGAAATCTGGGGAATCACGCCCGAGGAGATGGAGTTCCTGTAGAAGATCTGGCCGTAGCCGGAAAGGGCGTCCACGCCCTCCTGAATCCGGGCGCCGCCCGAATCGTTGAAGCCCACGAAGGGGGCCCCGGCCTTGAGCGCCATGTCCATGGCCTTGCAGATCTTCTTGGCGTGCATCTCGCCCAGGGAACCGGCCCGGGCCGTGAAGTCCTGGGCGAAGGCGAAGACCGGCCGCCCCTCCACCATGCCGTAGCCGGTGATGACGCCGTCGGCCGGGATGTCCACCTTCTCCATGCCGAAGTTGGTGCATCGGTGGGTCACGAACATGTCGAGTTCCCGGAAGGTCCCCTCGTCGTAGAAGTAATCGAGGCGCTCCCGGGCCGTCAGCTTGCCCTTATCCTTGTGCTTGGCGACCGCTTTTTCGCCGCCCATCTCGAGGATCTTCGCCTCGCGTTCCTTGAGATCTTTGATTTTATCTGCCACTATACCCATGCGATTGTTCCTTTCCTCTCTCCGGATTGACCATATATCTTGACGCTTCGCTTAACGCCGGAAGCGTTGGCGCTGTAAAATTCCGTCATCGTATCAGCGGGAAACCCGATTGTCCAGAACGTATAGCTACCGGGCCGCGCCCATCTCGTGCGCGACGATCACCTTTTTCACCTTCCGGGAGACGGGGGGCGGCCCAGGGGCCGGCCCCCAATCCTTTTCATCCCGCACCGGGGGGTCTAAGCCATGTTATTTCCGGTCATTGAGCGCGTTCAATACCTTGTTGGCGGATTCGGTGATGGGGGTGCCGGGGCCGAAAACCCCCGAGGCGCCCGCCTTTTGGAGCAGGTCGTAATCCTTCGGGGGGATAACGCCGCCCACCACTACCAGGATCTCCTCTCCGCCGGCGTCCTTTAAAGCCTGGACCAGCTGGGGCACCAGGGTTTTGTGGCCAGCCGCCAGGGAGGAGGCGCCCACCACGTGGACGTCGTTTTCCACCGCCATCTTGGCGGCTTCCTCCGGGGTTTGGAACATGGGGCTGATGTCCACGTCGAACCCCAGGTCGGCGAAGGCCGTGGCGACCACTTTGACGCCCCGGTCGTGGCCGTCCTGGCCCATCTTGGTCATAAGGATCCGGGGCCGGCGGCCCTCTTTTTCCATGAAATCATCGGTCCGCTTCCGGATGGATGCGATGATCTCGCTGTCTTCATACTCGGCGGCGTAGATGCCGGAGATGCACTGGGTGGTGGCCACGAACCGGCCGAAGACCTTCTCCATGGCGTCGGAGACCTCGCCCACGGTTGCCCTGGCCCGCACCGCCTCGATGCAGGCGGCCAGCAGGTTGTCCTTGCCTTCCGCCGCCTTGGTCACGTTATCCAGGGCCTGGCGGGTTTTGGCTTCGTCGCGCTTTTCGCGGATTTCCTTGAGCAGGTTGACCTGTTCGTCCCGCACCCCCTCGGGCACTTCCAAAACCTCGAGATCCGGATCTTCGTCTTTGAGCTGGTACTTGTTGACGCCGACGATGACCTCTTTGCCCTGGTCGATCTTGGCCTGACGGCGGGCCGCCGACTCTTCGATCCGCATCTTGGGCATGCCCGATTCGATGGCCTTGGCCATGCCGCCCAGTTCCTCCACCTCCTTGATGATCCGTTCGGCCTCGCGGACGATGCCGTTGGTCAGGGCCTCGATGTAGTAAGAGCCGCCCAGGGGATCGACCACCCTGGTGATGTGGGTCTCTTCCTGGAGGATGAGCTGGGTGTTCCGGGAGATGCGGGCGGAAAAGTCCGTGGGCAGGCCGATGGCCTCGTCGAAGGAGTTGGTGTGGAGCGACTGGGTGCCGCCCAGCACGGCCGCCAGGGCCTCCAGGGTGGTCCGGATGATGTTGTTGTAGGGGTCCTGGGCGGTCAGGGACCATCCCGAGGTTTGAACGTGGGTCCGGAGCATGGAGGATTTGGGGTTGGTGGGGTTGAACTGGCTCATGAGCTTGTGCCACAGGAACCGGGCGGCCCGGAGCATGGCGATCTCCATGAAGAAGTTCATGCCCACGCCGAAGAAAAACGACAGCCGCGGCGCGAACTTGTCGATGTCGAGGCCGGCCTTCAGGGCCGCCTTGACGTATTCGACCCCGTCGGCCAGGGTGAAGGCGGTCTGGAGCACCGAGTCGGCGCCGGCTTCCATCATATGGTAGCCGGAGATGGAGATGGTGTTGAACTTGGGCATGTTCTCGGAGCAGTACCCGATGATGTCGGAGACGATCCGCATGGAGGGCTCCGGCGGATAGATGTAGGTGTTCCGGGTCAGGTACTCCTTGAGAATGTCGTTCTGGATGGTGCCGTTGAGCTGCTCCTGCTTGACGCCCTGCTCCTCGGCGGCCACGATATAGCCCGCCAGGATGGGCAGCACCGCCCCGTTCATGGTCATGGAGACGGACATCTTGTCCAGGGGGATCTGGTCGAAGAGGATCTTCATGTCCTCCACGGAATCCACCGCCACGCCCGCCTTGCCCACGTCGCCCGACACCCGGGGATGGTCGGAATCATAGCCCCGGTGGGTGGCCAGGTCGAAGGCCACGGACAGGCCCTTCTGTCCTGCGGCCAGGTTCCGGCGGTAGAAGGCGTTGGACTCCTTGGCCGTGGAGAAGCCCGCGTACTGCCGGATGGTCCAGGGACGGCCGGCGTACATGGTGGCCATGGGACCCCGGACGTAGGGCGGCAGGCCCGGCAGGGTGTTGACCGTTTCCATCTCCTTGATGTCTTCGTAGGTGTAAAGGGGCTCTATCTGGATGCCCTCGGGGGAATCCCAATTCAGCGCGTCGGGGCTCTTCCCCTTCATCTGCTGGGTGGCAAGCTCTTCCCATTCCTTATATTTCGGATGTTCCGCCATGGATTGTGCTCCTTGCTGTTCTATCGAGGTTTCAGTGGTAGGGGCGAAAAATTTTTCGCCCCTACGGTTATCCGGTCAATATGAGCGTTTCTTCTAGTCGCGCTGACACAATTCCACCAACACGCCGTTGGTGGCCTTGGGATGCAGAAAGGCGATCTTGGCGCCGCCCGCGCCGATGCGGGGGGTTTCGTCGATGAGCTTGATGCCCTTTTCTTTCAATTCGGCCAGGGCCTCGTCGATGTTTTCCACCCGGAACGCCACGTGCTGGAACCCGGCGCCCTTTTTCTCGATGAACTTGGCAACGGGGCCGTCGGGGGCGGTGGACTCCAGCAGTTCCACTTCGCTTTCCCCCACCGGGAAAAAGGCCGTGGTCACCTTCTGCTCGGCCACGGTTTCAGACCCTTCGAATTCCAGCCCGAGAACGTCGGACCAGAAGTTCTTGCCTTCGTCGATGCTGTTGACGGCGATGCCCAGATGGTCGATTTTGAGTACTTTCATGGTTGGCTCCTCCTTATTTGAGTATGGTTTTTGATGTATCGATACAGCCAAGAAAAACGGTTCAGTTCTCCGGATTTGAAATCGCCCGCCAGAGCATTTCGAACAGGATATTGGCCTGACCGGCGAGGCTCTCTTTCTGGCCCCGGGAGATCCACATGAAAAAGGAACGCTGCACCATCCCCAGGATGAAATCCAGGAGCACCCCGGCCCGAACATTGGGGTTGAGAACGCCCTGATCCTGCCCCTGGCGCAGGGCGTCCAGGAACAGGTTGATCATCTTGGGCTGGCGAAACGTCTCGTCGGCCATCCAGGTTTTCATGGGCAGGGTCATAAAGAGAATCCGGCCCAGGCCCGGGTTGCGCTCGTAGTAATCGAGCTGGAGCCAGAACACCTTCCGCAGCTTCTCTTTCAGATCCTCGATCCCCTGCAAATGGTCGGTGATCCGCTCCGTCAGCTTGCCCAGCCAGATATCGACAAAGGCGAACAGGAGCCCCTCTTTGCTGCCGTAATAGCTGTAAATGGTCGAGAAGCTGACCCCCGCCTGCTTGGCCACGGCCCGGATGTTGGCCTTGTGGAAATCGGAATCGGAAAAGATCTCCAGCACGGCCGCCTCCAGCCGCCGGTGGGCCTCGGGGCTCAGCTTGTTATGAACATTGTTACGCAGAATCGGTTCCGCCAATCTGATCAATGGTGTCGAAATGTTTCAATCTCTTTAATTTTTAAAAGTTTAAAACCATCCGCCCGAAAGCCGGATATCGTCTCATTTTTATGGGATCGAAATCCGGTTTCGAGGTCAATATTTCCTTAACCGGCTATATTTTAAAATAAAACGTCAAAAAGCATTCTCTCTTATTTCTATAACCAGAACAATGTTACTAATAAAATGGGGGGTGGATGTCAAGAATAAATAAGGCGTCCACCCCATAGATCCCCATTATGCGGCCTGCTACGCTAAAAAGGTCATCATCAAATGGCCGGCAACGACATGAACCCTCTCGGCAGTCCCTTTACTTCCAAAGGAGAAACCCATGGATCTTCAACTCGACGACAAAAACGCCATCGTCACCGGTTCCACCCAGGGGATCGGTTTCGCCATCGCCCTGGCGCTCGCCAAAGAAGGGGCCTCGGTCATCGTCAACGGACGGAAACCGGACCACATCGACGACGCCCTGTCGCGCATTCGGTCGGAGGTCTCGGACGGCGACCGGGTCCGGGGCGTGGCCGCCGACCTGGGAACGCCGGAGGGGGTGGCCGCCCTGACCGATGCGGCGCCCGGGATCGACATCCTGGTCAACAACGTCGGCATCTTCGATCCCAAAGACTTTCAGGAGATCGACGACGACGAGTGGTTCCGCTTCTGGGAGGTCAACGTCATGAGCGGGGTGCGGCTGAGCCGCCATTACCTGCCGGCCATGAAAAAGCGCGACTGGGGACGGATCGTCTTCATCTCCAGCGAGTCGGGGCTCCACATCCCATCGGAGATGATCCATTACGGCGTGACCAAGTCGGCTCAGATCTCCCTGGCCCGGGGGCTGGCGGAGACCACCGAGGGGACGAACGTGACCGTCAACTCGGTCCTGCCCGGCCCCACCAGTTCGGAGGGCGTGATGACCTTCGTGGAGCGTCTGGCCGACGAAAAAGGGATCGGCATGGATAAGATGAAGGAAGAATTCTTCCAGACCGCCCGACCCACGTCGCTGCTGAAGCGGTTCACGGAACCCGAGGAGATCGCCAACATGGTGGCCTACGTGTGCAGCCCGCTCTCTTCGGCCACCAACGGAGCGCCGTTGCGGGCCGACGGCGGGGTGGTGCGGGCGATGGCCTGACGCGGAGACCGGGACTTCCAATTCTTTCTCTAAAAAAGAGACAGTTTTGCCTTGATCTTTCTCTAAAAAAGAGATAGTTTTCCGCCATGAAAGAGATACTCTCGCAACTTATCGACGACTTTCATGAGCGGGACCTGCCCGAGCCCGTGTCCCGGGACCGCGTGCTGGCCGAAATCAAAGGCAAGGCGGATGTGGTGATCGGAATGCGCCGGGCCGGAAAGACCTGGTTTTGCTATCAGAAGATGAACGAACTTCTGGAGAAGGGCGTTCGGAAAGAAGAGATCCTGTACCTCAATTTCGAGGACGACCGGCTTCTGGACTTCGGGGCCGCCCACTTCCAGGACATCCTCGACGTCTATTTCGGGAAATACCCGGATCACCGGGACGGCCGATGCTGGTTTTTTTTCGACGAAATCCAGCGCATCGATGGGTGGGAACGGTTCATCCGGCGTCTGCTGGACACGGAAAACATCCAGATCCATCTCACCGGTTCGTCGTCGAAGCTGCTGAGCACCGAAATCGCCACCAGCTTGAGGGGGCGCTCCCTGACGGCCGAGATCTTCCCGTTCAGTTTTCCGGAGTTTCTGCGATATCACGGACTGTTTTCAGAAAAACCCCGAAGGTTCGGCGCCAAGACCAAGGCCACGCTCCGGAAGGCGGTGCGGGATTATCTCGACATCGGCGGGTTTCCGGAAGTTCAGGAACTGGACCCCGCCCTCCGGATCGAAGTATTGCAGGGGTATATCGATTCGGTGCTGCTAAAAGATATTGTCGAACGCTACCACATCGGCAACGTCACGGTCCTGAAACATCTGGTCCGGCACATCATGCACTCGGCCGGGGGCAAGTTCAGCGTCAACAAGTTTTACAACACGATGAAAAGCATGGCGGTCAAGTGCGCCAAGAACAACCTGTACGACTATCTCGATCATCTGATCGACGCATTCGTGTTTTCCAAAGTGCCCATCCACAGCCGCTCCGAAAAAACCCGGACCATCAATCCGGTCAAACTCTACGCCATCGACACGGGGCTCCTGAGCGCCATGACCTTCCGGCATGCGGACGATTACGGACCGCTCCTGGAAACCATGGCGTTCATGCGGTTGCGCCGCCAGGGGTTCGAAGTGGAATATGTCGCCACCCCGGACGGGTATGAAGTCGACTTTTTCGCGCGGGACACGGTGTCGGGCGAGGCGTCATTGATCCAGGTCTGCTGGGATATGACGGACGAGAGGACCTTCCATCGGGAGATCCGGGGGTTGAAAAGCGCCATGGCCGAATTGTCAATGGATAGCGGGACCATCGTCACCTGGGACGATGAAGAAGCGATGGACGACAACATCCAAATCGTCCCGATCTGGAAATGGCTGCTGACGTGACGGTCTGAGACTCGTGAAGACCTACGAGGTTTTGAAAACCCCGTAGGTCTCCCAAGTTTGCCTGCCGGAGATTCGACCTACCGAAACTTATCCATCGCCCGCTTGAACCCCGGCATGGCGCCGGTGATGGTCTCGTCGCTCACGCAAAACGACAGGCGAAAATGGCCGGGGCCGCCGAAGCCGGCGCCGGGGACGGCCAGGATCAGTTCGTCCTGGAGAGCCCGGACGAATTCGACGTCGTCGGGGACCGGGGATTTGGGGAAGAGGTAGAACGCGCCGGCGGGGGTGACGAAATCGTACCCGGCTCTCTGCAATCCGTTGCAGAGGAGCTGCCGTTTGCGGGTGTATTCGTCCATGTCGCCGCTTTCCCCCTGGAGCCGGGCCACGACCCTCTGCATGAGGGCCGGGGCATTGACGAACCCCAGGATCCGGTTGGCCAGGGCCAGGCCGCCGGCCAGAACGCCCTTGTGGGGGGACCGGGAATTGATGGCCGCATAGCCCAACCGCTCGCCGGCGATGGACAGATCCTTGGAATAGGAGGTGGCGATGAGGCTGTTGTCGTAGGCCAGGAAGATGGAGGGCACGGTGACGCCGTCGTAGACGATTTTCCGGTAGGGTTCGTCGGAAAGCAAATAGATGGTCTTGCCCAGGGACTTGCTCTTTTCCGTCAACAGTTTCCCCAGATCTTCCAGGCTTTCCCGGGAATAAACCTGACCGGTGGGGTTGTTGGGCGAATTGATGAGCACCGCCCGGGTCTTGTCGGTAATTCCGTCTCCGATGGCGGCGAGATTTAGGGTGAAATCCGGGTTGGTCTTGACGGTCTTCATGGCGCCGCCGTGGTTGTCGGCGTAGAAGCCGTACTCCACGAAAAACGGAGCGGGAACCAGGAGTTCCTCGCCGGGGTTCAGGATCGCCTTGAGGATGATGTTGAGGGCGCCGGCGGCGCCGCAGGTCATGACGATCTCGTTTTCGGTCAGCGCCACCCCCTGTTCCCCGGAGACATATTCCGCAACGGCCTTGCGGACGTGGGGGTAGCCCGTGTTGGGCATGTAGATGTGATCCGAACCGACGCTGTTTTCCGCCAGATCCTTCAAGACCTCCCGAAACTTGGCCGGTGGCGGCACGTTGGGGTTGCCAAGGCTGAAATCAAAGACGTTTTTCGCGCCGTGTTCGGCCTTGAGCCTGGCGCCTTCCTCGAACATTTTCCGAATCCAGGAAGAGCGCTCGATGAAGGTTTCGATCTTCTGTGCAATGGGGTTCGCGGTCATGGGATGGGCTCTTTCGCGGCTATGCGTGGAAAAGACGAAGACGCCGCCGGCGGACTGGCCGGCGGCGGGGTTCTCGCTATGCGGGTTCTACGGCCTTGACTTCGGGAACCTCTTTTTTCAGCACCCGCTCGATGCCGTTTCGAAGGGTCATCTGGGACATGGGACATCCGGCGCAGGCGCCCTGAAGGCGGACCCGGACGACGCCGTCCATGTCCACATCCACCAGCTCCACGTCGCCGCCGTCGGCCTGAAGCGTGGGGCGAATTTTTTCCAGTGCTTTCTGTACTTTTTCTTTCATGATCGATCTCCTTGGTTGCGGGTGAAATCTATCGACTATTTCATTAATATAACGTCTTCTTTGAAGCTGTCAAACCGTCCCTCCCGGATGGCGGCGCGCATCCGGCGCATCAGATCGAGGTAATAATGGAGGTTGTGGAGGGTGTTGAGACGGTAGGAGAGCAGTTCCCGGTTCCGGTAAAGATGGCTCAGGTAGGCCCGGGAGTAATGGCGGCAGGTGTAGCAGCCGCAGTCGGGATCGACGGGGCCGGTGTCGGTCTTGAACCGGGCGTTGGCGATGTTGATGGCGCCGCCGCCGGTGAAAAGCTGGCCGTTTCGGGCGTTGCGGCTGGGCATCACGCAGTCGAACATGTCGGCGCCCATGGCCGCGAGGTTGACCAGGTCCCCGGGGGTCCCCACGCCCATGACGTACCGGGGCTTGTCGTCCGGCAGCAGGGGGAGGGTGTGATCGGCCATTTCCAGCATCAGTTCCTTGGGCTCGCCCACGCTCAGGCCCCCCACGGCGTAGCCGGGAAAATCGAGATCGATGAGGGCCTCGGCCGACAGCTTCCGCAGATCGGGGTGCATCCCCCCCTGGACGATGCCGAAGAGCGCGCTGCCGCCGGGATCGTTGTCCCGCCACCAGGTGCGGCACCGGTCGGCCCACCGGGTGGTCCGTTCCATTGCCCCGGCCGCCCGATCCCGGTCGGCGGGGTAGGGGATGCACTGGTCGAGGCACATGACGATGTCGGAATCGAGGCAGCGCTGGATCTCGATGGATTTCTCGGGCGTAAGAAGGTGGCTGGAGCCGTCCAGGTGGGACTGGAAGCGGGCGCCTTCCTCCGTGATCTTGAACATCTTGGCCAGGGAGAAGACCTGGAACCCGCCGCTGTCGGTGAGAATGGGCCGGTCCCAGTTC
>JAABTM010000430.1 GCA_011389855.1 Desulfobacteraceae bacterium | reverse complement strand
GCCGTTTCGGCCCACCGCCGCTATGATCCGGGCTCGTCGCCGTTCCAGGGTCGCCGGCGGTTCCGTCAGGAAATACCGGCTCACCTCGTTGAGGGCCTGCGTTATGGCGAAATAGGGAATGTCCTTCTGGAACGGGTTGAATTTTCCTGATGCGAAAAGCCCGTTTTTTTCGGTCATGGGCTTATGGACCTCCCGCACCAGCGAGGTTTTGCCCACGCCGGAATACCCGGAGATGAAGACGATCTCCGACGCGCCGCCGGCGACCCGCCCGAAGATCTCGAACAGCCGGTCGATCTCCGCGTCCCGGCCGTAGAGTTTCTGGGGGATCTGAATGGCGCCCGAGGCGTCGTGTCGGGCCAGGTCGAAGGGGGCGATGCGGCCCGCATCCCGATACCGGCGCGTACACTCTTCGAGGTCCGCCCGGATGCCGGCGGCCGATTGATACCGGTCCTCGGCGGGCTTGCTCATGAGTTTTTCGATGAGGTCGGAAACGATCCGGGGCGCCGACGGGTCGATCTCCCGGACCGGCCGGGGGCGTTTGGCGATATGGCGGTGGACCAGGGTCATGGGGTCGCTCTCCGGAAAGGGCAGCCGGCCGGTGAGCAGTTGGTACAAGCTGACGCCCAGGGCGTAGAAATCGGACCGATAGTCGACGGCCCGGTTGACCCGCCCCGTCCCCTCGGGCGACAGGTAGGCCAGCGTGCCCTCCAGCACCTCCGCGGATGTGATGCCGACCTCCTCCCGCCGGATCCGGGTGGCCAGTTCGAAATCGATGAGCTTGATTTGGTCCAGGGACGGGCTGACGATGATGTTGGCGGGGTTGATGTCCTTGTGGATAATATGGTGGGCGTGGATCGATTCCACCGCTTTGGCGATCCCGACCGCCAGGGCGAGAAAGACGTCCAGGCCGAATCCGTCGGGCGGGATGAGCCGGGACAGGGCGGTCATCCCGTCGTCTTCGAAGACCAGCGCGGCGTGGCCGTCGGCGGTTTCCAGGGAAAGCGGGACCGCGGCGTATTCGCCGTTCAGGATCCACCCGATGTCGTGCTCATGCCCGAGGCGGCGAATCCCGTTTTCGGCCCCGTTTTCGGCATCGGAGCCCGTGTTCATTTTCAGAATGACCGGGCGCCGGTCCGATGCTCTCACCGCCCGACGCACTTCGGTGCGGCGGCTCCGGTGGAGGGTTTCCAGGGGGATGTAGTTATCAAATTCCATAAATCATCTCGTGTTTTCCGACGGGGGGCGGAAGGATCGTCCACCGATATTCCGTCTCCGCATTTGGCGATGCCCGTCGGTTCGCTCTTATTAAACCAGCAACCTGGCGAGATTTCAATAGGACAACTAAAAACTACGGCTTTTGACCCTCCGGGATGCAGTGGCGATGAAATGTCGGATGTGCTAAAGTCGGAGGAACCGGCCGGCGACGAAGAGGAAGCCGCGGCTGTGGCGGCGGCGTTTCCGGAGAAATAGCGGCGTGATGTAACGGAGGCCGGTGCGGTGGGCAACGACCCCAAGCGAGTTCGTAAAAATGTGGAGAAATAGCCATGTCTGAATTAAACGAACTGACGATTCAGGTGCCGGCTGATTTAAAGCATAGAATCGCGTTGGTCGCCGAAGAACAAGGCGTTTCGGTAAACCAACTCGCCATGTATTTGTTTGCAAAAGAAATTGGACGGCTGGAAGCAGGCAGTAAAATTTCGGAATATTGGAAAGGTTCTTCTGAAGAAGAAATATTGTCGGGATTTGATGCGGTAATGGCAAAGGTGAAAGATAGACCGGCGCCTGAGTGGGACAGCATGGAATAGGCGTGATGTTTTTCGAAGGTTTGTCGATTTAAACGCCGCAAAATAAATGCTTACTCGGAAAGTGCCTCGTGAAGCGCGGCGTCGGGCAGGCGGGCGGTGGTCCCCACTTCTTCCCGGATCTGCGACATGGGGTCCCATCCGGCGCCCGCCAATGCCGGCGTAATGAACTTGGGCGGTTTTCAGGAATGAACATACCACTATTAATGATCGCTCAGTTTGATTTCAATTAAAATCGAGCAGCCCCGCCGCCTCGGGTTGAAACCCCAGGCTGAACCCGTAAAACCGGCTGAAAGCCGGTTATGGCTGTCGCGGTATAGATGGCGGGTTGCAATCCGAACCGGCTTTTAGCCGGTTTTGAATGATTGAGCCTGGGGTTTCAACCCAAGGCGGGGCGGCCAAGGCGTCGGAATTTTATTGGGATATTCATTCCCGTAATTCGCCTTGGTGCAGATGTCGCGTTCGCTGAGGGATGATTTGTTCATGGATATGGAATCCGGTTTGTTTGTGCTGATGAATGTTCAGGAGGGATATTTGCCATTAATATGGAGTGGTGTCAACTATCGAACACATCAAAGTCATCCGAGTAGTAGCGGTGGTGGAAGTAGCACCTACTCAGCGCCGTGCCGCCGGTCAGATAGAATGGGGTATTCAGACGGGTCACGATTTTCAGGATCCCATCTTGAAGGGGGTAGAATAAAGCATTTCACGGGAGAAATGATGTAAAGATTCTTTATCTCCCGTGAGAAAGGCGATGAGGTCGTCGGTATCGACGTTGTAGTCCCAAATGATGCGTTTTAGTGGCGTATCCAACATATTTCCCGCTGAGATTCAGATGCTTGCAGCTTGCTTACCCGATCTGGTCTTGTCAGCCCATCATTCATTCTGGGATCGGGTTCGCCGGTTTGCAGGTTTTTATGTGCGCGGTGCGAAAAGACAAATTGCCATCAATGGACACAAATGTCAATTTATCCAGAATAATCGGGTAAAAAAGCTACACTGGAAGCACCCCGGACACCTCCCCCAGCGCCGCCTGCATCTCCCGTCTCAATGCGTGGGCCTGTTCCCGCCGGGGTTCCGCCCGGAGCCAGATGTCGGAAACGTCATCGCCGCGGGTGACGGTCACGCAGGCGAGCATATCCGGCCGTGTGAGGCGGCAGGCGGCGTCGGGGCCGGCGGGGGTGATCCAGGCGGGATGGGTCTGTGTCAGTTTGGCCATGAAGATCGGCCAGTCCAGGGGCCGGTCGGCCCGGAAGCGGCAGTGGAGGCGGATGCGGTCGCCGGTGTTGCTCTCGGTAATTTCCGCCGGGAAGGCGGGATCAAGGGGGACGGAGGGGTTCGTGGCGACCGATTTCGCCGCCAGGTTTTCCGCTTCATCCTTGAAAAACGGCGCCAGACGGATGGATTCCGGCTTTCGCGTGGCAAGGGATACGCCCACGAAGACGACGCCGCCCACCGCCATGCCCGCGATAACGCCGTGGCCCATGAGCAGCGGACTGATGGTTTCCAGCCATGGCGGCGCCATGGCGGGGGTATTGATGAGATCGAGGGTTGCCAGCAGAATTTGGACCGAGCCGCCCGCGATCAGCGAGGCCATGGCCCCTTCCCGGGTGGCCCGTTTCCAGTAGATGCCCCCCATGAGGGGGAAAAAATAGGCGGCGCTGGCGATGAAAGTGGCGATGTGGATGGCGTCGATGATGGAATCGATCATAAATGACGTGATCGTGGCCGACAGCACGATGATCAGCACGCTGATCCGGTTGACCCGCAGCATCTGCGTCATGGTGGCGTCGGGCCGGATGAAGCGCTGATAGAG
>JAABTM010000429.1 GCA_011389855.1 Desulfobacteraceae bacterium | reverse complement strand
GCGCTATTATTGTTGGTTTCGGATCACATAAGGAGGAAAACGGGATGAGACAGTTGCAAAGGGCTACGGCAATCGTAGCGGTACTGGCGGTTTTGATCGGCATGGCGGGCGGGGCGTCTGGGCAGGCATTGGAGAAAGTTGGGGGGTGGTATTAT
Source organism: Desulfobacteraceae bacterium (assembly GCA_011389855.1). GTDB lineage: Bacteria > Desulfobacterota > Desulfobacteria > Desulfobacterales > JAABSP01 > JAABTD01. The sequence goes on along the minus strand of JAABTM010000429.1, from coordinate 3,465 downwards.
GGTTGGGCTGAAGCAGTGGCCTCAGACCCTGACCGGCCCCTCCTTTTCGTTGGAGACGCCGGCGGCATCCTGCTTGTGGATGTGTCTGACAAAAATCATCCAACTATTAAATCGAGGCTGGCGACGCCAGGCGCCGTTAAGGGGCTGTTTTACAAAGATCCCTACCTTTATGTGGCGGACGGTCCAAAGGGCGGGCTGCGAATCGTCGATGTAGAGGATCCCTCGTCCCCGGCAGAACTTGGATTTTGGGACACCCCGGGAACCGCCCTGGACGTGATGGTCCTGGAAAATGAAAATATCGCTTACATCGCGGATGGTCCCGCCGGATTATACATGATCGATGTGTCGAACCCGTTGAGCCCATCGGAACTTGGATCATTTTCTACCGTTAAAGCGAACGCCGTATTTGTCGAAACCCGTTCGGGAGCGGAAATACAGCGCCGCGCATATATCGCCGACGGGGAAGCTGGTTTGAGAATCTTCGACGTCACGACGCCGGACAATCCCTCCGATTTAGGCGGTTCGAATATCCCCAACAACGCGATGGATGTCTTAGTCTACGGAGATATCGCCTATTTGGCCGACGGGGACGGCGGTTTTCGCATTCTCGATATCTCGAACCTGGATACCATTATTGAGATTTCCAACTTAGGCGTCGCGGCGCCCGCGTTGAATATACAGGTTGAAGGATCGGATATTTACATCGCCAGAGGCCCCGCTGGTTTTTCTATCATCAATGCGGCGCATTTGTATGATCCAAGGATCTCTTCCACAGAGAACACCGCTGGAACAGCTTCAGATTTGATCGTCAAGGGATATTACGCCTATGTGGCGAACGGCGAAAACGGCTTGGCCGTCTACGATGTTTCGGACCGAAACGATCCGATTTTGGAATCTCGGCTCCAGTCTCCATTCAACGCCAGCGACATTTCTGTAGTCGGAAATGTCGCATATCTTACGGACGAGGCCAATGCTTTCCACCTGTTAGATGTTAACGATCCCGCGGCCCCGAATCCCATGGGACGGTACGATATGTCGGCGGAGGGCAGGGCGGCGGCGATTTACGGCGCCGCGGCTTATGTGATCGAGGGACCGAACACTCTTCGGATTCTGAATATCGGCGACCCCACGGAACCTGTATCCATGGGGGTTTTCGCGAACCTGACCGATGGGAAAGACGTGTTCGCGAATCAGACCCATGCTTATGTCGCCGACGGCGCCGGCGGTTTGAAAATTATCGACGCGTCATCGCCGGGTTCGCCGACTCTAACCGAAGAATTATATACAGAGGGCGTCGCGTCGGGCATTCATGTATCGGGCGGCCATGCGTTTATCGCGAACGGGGAAAACGGGTTGTTCATCGCCGATGTGCGCGATCCGGGATCGCCGTCGGAGGCGAGTTCCCTTGACGACCCGGACATGACGGCCGCTGCGGTGGCCGTGTCCGGAAGTTACGCCTATGTCGCCGACCTCACCGGTAAGGGAGTGCTGGTGATCGACGTAGACGACCCCACAAATCCGCTCCATGTCGAGACCATCAGCGACGGCTACGATGTAGTGGATGTAGCCATATCCGGAGATTTTCTTCACATCTCCCTGGCGGACGGCGCCGTCCATACCTATTACATCCGGAAACCAACGGCGCCGATCGAAATGGATGGGTACGCAACGGCCGGCTCCGGCGGCACGCTCGAAGTAGCCGGTGATTACATTTACATTGCCAACGGCTCGCGGGGTCTGGAGGTGTTGCGTTTCACCCCGCCCGAATCACCCGACGCGCCCATTGTGCCGCCTGGGGCCGAAATCGAAAAAGCCGCCAGATGGTTCGTGGCGGAATGGGAAGCGGTACCGCAAGCGGACGGCTATGAACTGGATGTCGCCTACGATTCGGATTTTCAGCAGTATGTCTCAGGGTTTAACGCAACCCCTGTCGCCGCCGATACAACGACCGTTGTCGGTCTCGAACCGGATACAATGTACCATTACCGGGTTAGGGCGATAAGCAATGGCATCGCCGGCGCTGATTCGAATACCGTTTCAATCAGAACCCAAACGGAATTCGCTCAGATCGGCGCCTGGACAAACGCCTCTTTTGATGCCATCGCCCTGAATCCCTATGAATCGATCTTGTTCATGGGATCCGGCGCTGAAATATATGTCTTCGATGTTTCAGATCCCACTGATCCATCTAAAATCGGCCAACTGTCGACGCCCGGCTCGGTCAGGGATCTTTTTTACGAATATGGCTATTTATACGTTGCGGACGATTGGAAAGGGTTGAGGATTTACGACCTCGACGAACCCTGGTCTCCGGAAATCGGCTTTTTTCCCGAAGATGGCGCTCAGAGGGAGGTGGCGGCTGTTTTTCCATCCTATATCGCCCCCGGCATCGACGCCGCTTTTATCGTGGGCGGCGTGAACGAGGGCGTCGCTGTCCTTTCTATTGAAGACAAGACCTCGCCCCAATTTTTGTTCGACTACCCCCTTGTTTACGCCAGCGACGTTGTTTCCGACCCATTATCTAAGTTGACATTCGTGACCGACAGCTTCGGTTTGAAGATTTTCGGCATGTTCAACGACAGCTATTTCGGACTGGTGGGCGCGGTTGAAATTCCGGGGGCGGCCCTGGCTGTCGATTTATCGGACCATTTTGCTTATGTGGCCGGATCGGACGGGGTTTACGCCATCGATATTCAAGACCCGTCCAAGCCTCGAATAGTCGATTATTATGAGACATCTCGGAAGGTCGAGGCAATTCACGTTTCTTCAGCCGGATACGCGTATTTTCTCGATGGAGACACGCTCTACATCTGGAAAAATGCGGATGAGTACGTCATGACATATGCGGACAGCGCGACAAAACCGGAAAAAGATATCGCTCAACATGGCCTGTCCGGTTCGGCGCATAATTTTTCGATTTGGGGCACTTATGTGTTTGTAGCCGATGGCGACCAAGGATTGAAAGTGCTTCAATATGCTTATGAATTGTCGCCGCCTGAAATCAATCCGGACCCCTACTATGTCTCGGAAGATGCTATTGCCATCGAATGGCGGCCGGTGCCGGGCGCCGGGGAATACCGGGTTGAAATTTCGGATAATCACTTTCAAACTGTCTTTTTCACCGATACCGTCATCGGTTCTTGGTACCGGTTCAACGATGGGCTAAAACCTTCGACGGAATACCATATTCGAGTAACCACGAAAATGGCTGGCGTTGAAAGCGCTCCCGAGGAATTAGACCCCATCCGGACCAAGTCATCCCAGGAACCCGGCGACCTCGACAACGACGGCCTCGTTACGCTAAGCGATGCGATCGTCGCGCTCAAGGTACTTGTGGGCATAACGCCTGATGCATTTCATCCGGAATACATAGACTCCGGCGTGGACATCGACGGCAACGACCGGGCCGGGCTGGCCGAGGCCCTCTTTTCGCTCCAGGTCGCGGCAGGGCTGCGGTAAATTTTC
>JAABTM010000428.1 GCA_011389855.1 Desulfobacteraceae bacterium | reverse complement strand
TCGCGCCCGTGAGCATCTCTCGTTCGATGGACAGATCAGGCCGCTCGATCAGATGTGCGCCCCAGGAAAGGAGCAGGTCCGCGCCCGGGCTGTATAAAATTTCCTGTTCGGTCCATGTTTTCATTGCCGCACCTCTTTTATGTTGCTGAATTGGGCCATTGCCAGGATGTCGGTGTCGCCGGAACTTTGCAACGCCGACCCGCTTAATAGGGACGGGAATCGTTCGTCGCCTTCCTGAGCGGGGCCGGCAAAAAATGTCACAATGTAAAGATGTATAGTCGGCGTTTCGTTTTCCCTTAAATGCCAGTCGAAACAGTACCCTCTCAAAATCAATTTGATCACCGTGGGCGTGGCCGATTCGTTGTGAGCAACTACCTTCCGGAACTCGAAATCCGAAAATTTGACGATTTGAAAGTTGTTGGCGATAGGCTTGATTTTAACTATGTTTGACGGGCATGTTGAGAAGAAAGTGACAGCCTGTTTAAGATATTTTTCATTGTGATGTTTGATTTTCCGGCAAACGTCCTTGAACCGTTTGGGCGGGCAGTCGCCCCTGCAACCATGCGGCGTATCTCCCTTAGGCGGCTGGCAGTCCTTGAAAATGATTTTGGATAGAGTTTCAGGGATATTCTCGTCAAAGTGCTGGTTCCAGCGTCCGACCGACCCCGGGAATGACGATACGCGCTTATCGTCCGTCAAATGCTTCCAAAGCTTGTAGTGCCATTGCAACGCCTCCAGGAAGCCATGCAAAAAAACTCGGACGCTCCGGTCGTTTTCCTGGTTATGGGCAAAATGGATTTTGAGCCGGCCTGTAAACGCCTTGGGCCAGGAGAATTTTGTTTGCGGTCGATACAACGCATACTGATTGTGCTGCTTTTTTTTGTTTGAGAATAAATTGTCGGGAAAAAGGTAGGTGTCGCCGTCGATGTATTTCAGGTGAGAACTAGCGCGAACCGGAAGAATGGCCCATGGCATTCCCACCGACCAGCGATTCGAAGCCGCGTTTTCACGAATTTTCAATGTGCCGCCGTCGAATTCGTCATTGAAAATCGATCGCCAGTGATCGATCCAGGGCGTTTTATAGACAACCGTGTTCCAGCCGGCCGGATAGATTTCCTCAAACAATTCCTCATCATAATTGCGAAGCGCGACCCTGTAGCTCTTTGGCGCCATCTTCGTCAAAACCACAACAGGTCCGCTGACGGCGACGCCGGGGGCCAGCTTTGTTTCTCCAGCAAAGTATCTTGGGGCCAGCACAAATGTAAAGTCGGGTGCGATTTTTTCAGCGACCATTTTATACTCCCCGCTTCTCAATACGCCGGTAACAACCAGATCACGGATTAACCGTCCAGGATAGATGTCGAATTTATTCATTTTATTCCAATACCGAAGTCGAAAATTAGGGTCATTAGATCAGGCGAACCTGGCCGAAATGAGTTCCTTGCAGCGCCTCAGCCGCTGGTTGAAAGTATTCTGCTTCTCCCCCATCCTGTCCGCCATTTCCTTCTGGGACAACCCGTCCCTGTCGAACGAGAGCCAGTTCAGGAGCAATCTGGCGCATCTGCTTGTGGCGCGATCCGCCTCCATCACCATGGTCTCCAGGGCGGCCAAGACTTCCCGGGTCAGCGTGGCCCGGTCCGCGGGCCAGAGGGATTCGCCGGATTGAAACTGGTTGTGGTCCAGAATGCTCCAGTCGCCGTTGTCCTCGTCGTCGCCCGACGGCGTGAACTGCCCCTCGAAGCGGAGGTTTTCCCGTTCAAGCATTTTGGATTGGACGCGGAAAACCTCCGCTTTGCTGTTTTTAAAGATCGCTTTGCAGTAGGCCCAGAAATACCGCTTGTTTTCCAAGGCATGGATGTTCTGGAAGACCGCGTCAAAGGTTTTGTGGGCGATTTCTTTTTCGATCTCGTTGCCGGTGTACCGCATCAGGTGTGTTTTGACGAATTTCCGGAACCTGGAACACAACCCGGCTTCGTCGATCTTACATCCCCGGCACAGGATTTCATCCCGGCCTTCCGCGCATATAAATTCAATTGAGGGCTTCATCCGCTCATCCGCCTTACACCCAGATTCGAAAGCACATGGCTTTCATATAATCGATATCGTTGTCTTTATTCAATTTTCGCTGTTGGTTGTGGAAATCTTTGAACGCTTCCACGGGTTCGCTGAGAATGTCTTGCACCTTTTGGTCGCCGGCTTCCCACATTGTGCCGATGACGACCGACGCGCCTTTGTTCAAAAAAATGCTGGCGATGGACAGATGCTCGTCAATGGGCGCGTTGAGCCTCGGCATCATGTCGGTTTCACAGGCCCCGAGAAACACCTGGTTGATGCGCAGGTTTTGTTTCACGGCGATGTCCAGCAGCCTTACGGGCTTTTTCAGCAAAAGTGCGGACAGAAACGGGTTGGTTGCGTCCGCCTGGCCGTGGCAGCATAAAATGAGCGTGGAGACGGGCTCGCCGGCAAGATTCAGAACATGGGACCTGGACGCTTCCAGTTGGCTTTTGTCAATGTCGATTTTGCCTTCTTCTTCTAAATCTTCGTACAATTCCGTGAAGCCTTCCATTCCATCTGTTGCTTCGGGATATTGAAGCCATATCGGCAAATTATCCGACGCGCTCTCCATAGCGTTTTCGGTCTTGCCCAGTTCATGGGACGACAATGAAGTCGCATACCGGCAGTCAAAGCGGTTCAAGAGCGGATTCCCGTTGGACAGAACTCCGTGAATGGGAACCCTGTGCAGGAAATCGTGGGCGACAATGAGCAAATCCTTGACGGTTTCAGAAGGGTTGAGATCAAAAAGAAATGCGAGTTTGTCGCCCAAGGCTTCGCACAACGCCCGGAGCTGGGGCGCGGAATCCCATCGCTTTCGGACGGGCAGGTCGAAATAGGCGGCCTGCCAGACCTGATAGGCTTCCCATACGGGCTTGAAATCGAATTCATGACAGCCGGTCCAGCCGGTTTCGTCGCAGATCAGGACATGGCCTTTTTCAAAATGGGGTAAATGGACCAGATAAAATTGGGCGATCAGGGCGTTTTTCGGCGCCGGGTCCGGCAGGGAGACGCCGGTCCCCGGGGTGGGGCGGTCCTTGAAATTGGCGATGTACCCGCCCGCCAGCGCCCGTGCATAGTTTTCAATGGCGGCCCTGATGTCCCCGGAAACGGCGTTGTCTTCGCCTTCGGCCGAGTCCCCGACCCGCTCCATGGCCCGCCAGGTCAGGGCCGGCCGGTTCTTGGCCGAATCCGCGATTTCCGCCGCTTTTTTCCAGTCTTTTTGTTCAATGGCAGACAGAAACGCGATGTCGTAAAGATCCCGCTGCCGGGACCAGTACCAGCGGAGGTGCAACGCCGACGTGATTTGGGATATGGATTCGGCGGTTTCCCACAGCTTGAGGGCGAATTTGATCCGGAAATCGGTCAATCGTTCCGTGGTTTGTCCGGGCGGGATGGCGTGAAGGCGTCGAAGAAAACGCGTCGTGTCGTCCCATAGCGGATGAGAAAAGACAAGGCCGCCCAGGCGGACCAGCAGGGCGTCTCTGTATGGCGTCGTGGATGCCTCGCCGCCCAGCGCGACCACCTTGAGTTTTTCCAGCTCCAGGCCGGTATCCGGCGCGTTGAAAA
>JAABTM010000427.1 GCA_011389855.1 Desulfobacteraceae bacterium | reverse complement strand
CGCGTCGGATTGGGCGGTCGGCGCAGGGGAAACCATCGCGGTGACGGGCGAGACCGCGGACATTTCAGCCCAGCCCGTTGTATTGTCCGCCGGACACACCATTTCCGGTACGGTTCTGGATTCCGAAAACAACCCGGTGGCTTCAGCCGAAGTTCGCGTCGTTTCGACAAGCACGGGTTTTGTGGAACGAGCGCGGACCAATTCGGCGGGCGCTTACGAAATCGACCACGCCCCCGAAGCCGGCGATTATGTCGGGACGGTTTTTGAACCCGGATATTCGCCGGAAGAAATCGCGTTCGTGGTTTCAGCCCCGGACGGCGCGTCGGTCGATTTCACCCTCGACAGCGGCGACGCCATTTCCGGCGAAGTGCTGGACGTGGACGGCGAACCCCTTGCGGACGTTCTGGTGGAAATATACGCCGCCGGCCGCAAAGGCGAGTTTCAGTTCAGCGGCAGCGCCCGGACCGACGAAGACGGCGCTTATAAAATCGACGGGCTCCGGTCCCAAGACCCGCTCGGCGCGGTCCTGACCGATTACACGGTGACGGCGCCGCCCTTTACGCGCTACGCGGACGACGGTTCGCCCATTCGATACCTGAAAACGTCCATTACCGGCCGCAAGCCGGGGGACACGGTGGACCTGGCCCTTTCCCGGGTCGAAACGGACGCCGGCGGCGCCATTTCCGGGACCGTGACCAATCCGACCGCTCTGGGCGGCGATTATGTGGCCGTGGATCTGTTTGTCGCCGGCGACGCCGGCCGGTTCGACCGGCACCAGACGATCCGGGAATCCGACGGCGCCTTCCGCTTCGAGGGGCTGGACGCCGGCGGGCAATACCAGTTGGGATTCGGCGTTTATGTTGACGGCGATGAGGAGTATATCCAGTATCAATGGGCCGGCCCGTCCAATCAAGGGGTCGCCGACGCGGACGGCCATCTGCCGCCGGATTCGGCCCAGGTTTACGAGGCCGGAACCGCGGACATCGCGTTTTCCTTTGACACGGGCCCGCGGCGCCGGTCCCTTCCCGGCCTTTCCGACTGGCCCGGCGCCGTGAAGGGGCTGCGGATCGCCGCCGCCGATATCGACGCGCTGAGATCGAAGCCGGCCATTTCCCCGCTTGGGGGAGATTGGGAGGCGTCGCGCCAGGCCCGGTCCGTCCAGGACCTGTCCCGGACCCCGGCCGAGGCCGTGACCAATTCCCCCAACGTCACCGTCACCTGGGAACCGGCCGACAGCGGGGCCGACGAAAAATATTACTACCTTTTCAACGACGAGGACGGCTACAGCATCACCAAACGCAACGCGCCCCAGCCGTCGGTGGATTCCCGAAAGGCCGTGAGCCGCGACCTGTCCGGGGACGAAGTCGATTATTATTTTCACATCGCGGTGGAAGACGACCGGGGCCGCATCGGCGCCACCGAGTCGCTGTCGTTCATCATCGATACCGTGGCCCCGCGAAACGCCAGCCTTCGGGCGGAAGCCGGAACCGATTCCGACATCGTCACCCTGGAACTGGGCGCGGACGGCGCGTCTGAAATCTATGTGAGCAACACCCATTTCGGCAAAGGCGGCCAGTGGGAAAATTTCATCTCCTCCATGCAGTGGGAGCTGTCCGATGTCGACGATCCCGTGATTTACGTCCAATTCCGGGACGAAGCCTGGAACACGGCCAACGCCGCGGTGACGGTGACCGTGGACGGAAGTGAGGATTATTTGAGCGACGTTATTGTGAATTTGCAGGTTTTGGCCGGGCTGGACGTGGAAGGGGTGGACGCCACTGGAGATGAAGTGGTGGATTTGGGAGATGTGATCTATTTGTTGAGGCTGGCGGGGGGGAGATGAGAAAGTGTCACTTGGATGTTGTAATCGGCGGCGCGACAGTGTAAAAGCGGTCTTTTTTATGAAAGGGATCTTCCATGCTCGATTTTGATCTCACGGCCGGCATCATCCTCCTCCTCTTTTCCACCGGCCTTGCCGCCGGCTTCGTCGATTCCATCGCGGGCGGCGGCGGCCTCATCGCCCTGCCCATGCTTCTGGCCGTGGGGCTGCCGCCCCAGGTCGCGCTGGGCACCAACAAGTTCCAGGGCTCCTTCGGCACCTTTTCGGCGTCCCTCAACTTCATCCGTGAACGGCAGGTTTCGTTGAGCGAATGCGGATTCGGCATCCTCATGACCCTGATAGGCGCGGCCGCGGGCGCCGTGACGGTTCAGATGCTCGATCCCGGGTTTCTAACCTATCTGGTGCCGATTCTTCTCTTTCTGGTGTTGCTCTACACGGTTTTTTCCAAAGGCGTTGGAGATGCCGCCCATCCCCCGAAAATGGGCCGCCGCCTTTTTTTCGTGCTGTTCGGTCCGGCCCTTGGCTTCTACGACGGGTTTTTCGGCCCCGGCACCGGCTCTTTCTGGACCGCCGGATGCTGCCTGTTCCTCGGGTATTCCCTGACCCGGGCCGCGGGCGTCACCCGGATCATGAACTTCACCAGCAACATCGTCTCCCTTCTGTTGTTTATTCTGGGCGGCAACGTGCTCTTCGGCGTCGGCCTCTGCATGGCCGCCGGGCAGGTCGTGGGCGCCCGCATCGGATCGGGCCTGGCCATACGGAACGGGGCCCGTTTCATCCGCCCCATCTTCACGGCAGTGGTGGCCGTCACCATCGCGCGGCTGGTCTATGTCGGTTTCGGGTAGAGAATGTCAATCGAATCTCACCCCAGAATCGCCTCATACACCCGGAGAAAATTGCCGCCGAGGATCTTCAGGATGTCGTCGTCTGCGTATCCGCGACGAACGAGGGCGGCCGTGAAGTCGCCCATTCGGGCGTGGCCGCCGACGACGTCCCGATGCTCCACCGGCATCTTCACGTTGAGATGGTTTTTTAGACTGTCGCACAGATCGAACCCGATGCCCACATGATCGACGCCGGCGATCCCGGCAATATGGTCCACATGGTTCACCAGATCATCGACGGCGGCCCCCGCCCTGCCCTGCCGTGTGAAAACATCCAGCGCGTTCATGCCGATGACGCCGCCCGTTTTCGCCAGCGCCCTGATCTGGTCGTCGGTCAGGTTCCGGGGGACGTTCACCAAGGCCCGGCAGTTGGAGTGGGAGGCGATGACGGGTTTTTGGGCCACGTCCATGACATCCCAAAAGCCCTCGTCGTTGAGATGACTCACGTCGATGAACATGCCCAGCTTTTCGGCCTCTTCGATGATCGCCACCCCGAAGGCCGTCAATCCGCCTTTTCGCCCTGCCCGCCCCTCGTTGAAGATGGACCCCTCGGCTGCGTAATTCCGCCGGCTCCAGACCAGACCCAGCCCGCGGACGCCGAGTTCATAAAAAATCCGAAGGAGCTGGATATCGTTCTGCAGCGGATCGGCGCCCTCCAATGAAAGGAACAGCGCGATTTCGTCGTCGGACCGGGCGGCCCGGGCCTCCGCTATACTCCGGCACAGCCGGAACCGGTCGGGCGTTTCATCCATTTCCCGGTGGAGATAGGCGATCTGATCCAGGGCTTTCCGCAGTCCCATTTCCGGGAGAAAGAAATCGTGGATGTAGATGGAGGAGACGATCAAATCCAAACCGCCGGAACGAAAACCGGGCAAATACTCGCTGGCGATCACCTCCCGCTCGC
>JAABTM010000426.1 GCA_011389855.1 Desulfobacteraceae bacterium | reverse complement strand
GGCCCTGGCGATCAACCTCATTCGCGGGGTGGACGTGGCCCGCGGCTGCTTCTCGGTCGCCGACGAAAGCGGAGGGGGATCCCAGGCCTGGTACCTGGTGCGGGATCTGGCGATCCTGGCGGCCGGAACCTGGGTGCTGCTCTATGAAATCCGAAAGGAGACCGAGGATGACCGTTCCTTTTCCGGCTGACCGCCGCGCCCTTGTCCTGATCTTCCTGGCGCTGGCCCTGGTCCTCCTTCCGGTCGCCGGCCGGGGGGACGTCGAGCCGTTTTCCATCGCCATCGAAACGGCGCCCCGTGAACTGGCGCCGGGGGACCGGTCCATCGTCGCGGTCGCCTTTACCATCGCCCCGGACCACTATCTCTACGCCGCCAAGACAACGGTCGCGCCCGGCGAGACGGCCGGACTCTCCTTCGGCGATCCGGTGAAACCGGCCGGCAAGGAGAAATCGGACCCCTTCATGGGTACGGTCGCCGCCTACGAGGGAACCGTGGTGATCGAAGTGCCGGTCTTCGCGGCGCCGGACGCCCGGGCCGGGCCCCGGGAGATCCCCATCGAGGTCGGCTACCAGGGCTGCGCCCGGGAGATGTGTTTTCTGCCGGAAACCAAAACCCTCCGGATAAACCTTGAAATCGCAGCCGCCGGGGCGGCGGCGACGGCGGAGGCCCCGCCCCCGGAGGCCGACGCATCGCCCTTTGCCCGTGCCGCCGCCCGTTTCGGAGTTTTCGGGGTGCTGGCGGCCGCCTTCCTGTGGGGGGTGCTGGCCAGCCTCACCCCCTGCGTCTACCCCATGATCCCGGTCACCGTCAGCGTCATCGGCGCCGGCAGCGGCGGAAGGCCGTTGAGGGGATTCGGATTGTCCGTCCTCTATGTGCTGGGCATGTCCCTCGCCTATGCCGCGTTAGGGGTGGCGGCGGCCTGGACCGGCGGTCTTTTCGGGGCCTGGGCCGGCCATCCCGCCGTCCGCATCGGGGCGGCGGCCCTGTTCGTGGTCCTGGCGTTGGGGATGTTCGACGTCATCTACATCCAGATGCCCGCGGGCCTCTCGACCCGGCTGGGCGGCGCCAGGGGGGCGGGCGCCGCGGGGGCGTTTCTCACCGGCATCGCGTCCGGAGTCGTGGTGGGACCGTGCGTGGGGCCCCTGCTGGTGGCGGTGCTTGTCTACGTGGCCGGTTTGGGAAGCAAGTTCATGGGGTTTCTGATCATGTGGACCTTCTCCCTGGGCATGGGGCTCCTTTTCCTGGTGGTGGGGACTTTTTCCGGGGCGTTGGCCGGGCTCCCCAAATCAGGGGCCTGGATGGTTCGGCTCAAGCACCTTTTCGGCGTACTCCTCCTGGCCGCGGCTTTGTACTATCTCCAGCCGGTGCTCCGCCACGGAACCTTCTGGCTGGCCCTGGGCGGCCTTCTGACGGGCCTCGGAGTCTTCGCCGGCGCCTTCGATCCCCTCACGGCCGACGCCGGGGGACGGCGCCGGGTGATGAAGAGCATCGGGATCATCCTGGTGGTCCTGGGGGCGGTCTACGTGGCCCGGTTCGCATTGGACGACCGGCCCGGGACGCCGATCAGGACGGCGTCGTCCGGCGGCGGCATCGTCTGGCTCCGGAACGAGCCGGCCGCCCTGGATCAAGCCCGGACCCGGGGGAAGCCGGTGATGATCGACTTCCGGGCCGACTGGTGTTCGGCCTGCCGCCGGATGGAGGCGGAGACCTTCCCTGATCCGGTCGTGGTCCGTCTGGCTGAAAATTTCGTCTCTCTCAAGATCGACAGCACCGATCCCTCGGACCCGCGGGTCAAAGCCCTCCATGAAAAATACGGGGTGGTGGGCCTGCCGACCCTGGTGTTTCTCGACAGCCGGGGGCGGATGCTGACGAACAGGACCATCACCGAGTTCATTGGGCCGGGGGATTTGGCGGAGCGGATGCGGGGGGTGATTGGGAAGTGAGAGGGACAGAGGGACAGAGGGACAGAGGGACAGAGGGACAGAGGGACAGAGGGACAGAGGGGATAAAAAACTTTGCATTTGAGACGCATTCCCGATAAATTTATTGGGATCGGGTTTTCGGCGCGGTCGCGCCGGCGATTCGCGTGAAATGTGTAAAATGAGTACAATCGCGCTTCAATCTATGGGAGTTACAGATCATGATATCATATATCAAACGATCCGCCGTTCTCGGCATGGTCCTTTTGGGCGTGCTGATCGTGGCCTGCGGCAACAACGGCGGAGACAACGATATGGCAGCGGTTTCCAAAACAGCGACGGAGGCTGGAGAAACGACGGACGCCGCCGGGGACCAGACCCTGGCCGCGAGGTCGGATGCGGCCCGGAATCTCAAGGACATCCAGTGGTTTCCTTATGAAGAAGGGCTGTCCCGGGCGAAAAACTACGGCAAGAAGGTGTTCGTCAATTTCTACGCCGATTGGTGCCGGTACTGCAAGCAGATGGACCAGACCACCTTCAAGGACAAACGGGTCATCGCCTACCTCAACGACAATTTCATTTCCGTCCGGGTCAATTCCGACAAAAAGCCCAAACGGGCCGCGGAGTTCGGCGTCCGGGGGTTGCCGGTCTCCTGGTTTTTGACCGAAGCGGGCGAGCGGATCGGAAACCAGCCCGGATACCTTCCGGCCGACACCCTGCTGCCCCTCCTCAAGTTCATTCACACCGATGCCTACGAAAAAATGGGATTCAACGAATTTCTGAAGGGGATGTGACGCAACTCATCCCCCCTCTGAAAGGAGGCGACATATGGGCCATCATCATGACGACCCCCATCAGGAGCATTCTCACACCCATGAACATTCCCATTCTCACTCCCATGAAACCGGGGCTCTTTCCTTCGAGGATAAGATGGAAAAACTCCTGAATCACTGGATCCGGCACAATACCGACCATGCCGAAACCTACAGGGAATGGGCCGCCAGGGCCGAGGAGAACGGCCATCCGCCCCTGGCTGAAAAACTGCGGGAAGCGGCCCGGGCCGCGCTCTCCCTCAACGAAACCTTTGAATCGGCGGCCAGGCTGGTTCGGAAACCTTAAGCCGGAAAGGAGAAGAGATCATGAGCGACAAGACGTTTAAGGCCATGGTGGTCCGGGAAGGGCCGGAAAAATCCTTCAACCGGGAGATCGAGGAACGGACCCTGTCGGACCTGCCGGAGGGGGATGTGCTGATCCGGGCGACCCACTCCTCCCTCAACTACAAGGATGCCCTGTCGGCCATCGGCAACCGGGGCGTGACCCGCTCCTATCCCCATACTCCGGGCATCGACGCCGCCGGCGAGGTGGCGGAGAGCGGCGCGGACGATTTCAAGCCCGGCGACCGGGTGCTGGTGACGGGCTACGATCTGGGGATGAACACCGCCGGCGGGTTCGGCCAGTACATTCGGGTCCCGGCGGACTGGGTGGTTCCGATTCCGGAAAACCTGAGCGCGGAACAGAGCATGATCTACGGCACGGCCGGGATCACCGCGGCTCTGTCCGTTTACCATCTCGAGAACCGGGGGATCGCCCCCGAGGGGGGCCAGATCCTGGTCACCGGCGCCACCGGCGGGGTGGGGAGCCTGGCGGTCTCTTTTCTGGCCAAGGCGGGGTACGAGGTGGTGGGCGTCTCCGGGAAGTCCGACGCCGAATCGTTTCTG
>JAABTM010000137.1 GCA_011389855.1 Desulfobacteraceae bacterium | reverse complement strand
CCTTGGGGAACTCCTGACCCCGGTTCAGATGGCCGGCGGGGCGCTGGTGATCGCTGCGGTCTGCATGGCGAATCTACCGGTTTTTCAGCGGCTTTCCGTTCGGTTGGAGGAGGCGTTGGCATGAAAGCGGGGCTGATCGTCCGTATTCCACCACCTGTCTTTTTCCTCCAAAACGACATCCGTTGGACCATACACACGCCAAGTCCACGCTTCCTCCACGGTGAGCTTTCTTATGCCCGACAGGCCGATATCCTCGCATCTCGGATATGATCCGTCTATCAAAGAAACGCCCCAAACCTCATATCCATCCACTCCCATGCACAAGCAGGGATGATAAGACGAATCCTCATAAATATCGCCTATTTTTAGTTCCGATGTTGTTTGGATGTCTATTGGCATAACGGTAGAGCCCCCATTATTTTTTTGGCAGCGGATATCCCGCCTTCTTTGCCGTGCTTACAATATCTTGCCTATTTTTAAGTTGTTCCAGGCGATCTATAACATAGCCATGAAAATACTTAACGCATTGAATGTCGTCTATATGATGCAACATCAATACTACCAACTCATTGTTTTTTGAGTCATAACCCAACATCCGCCTCTCGCTGATCTCTATGGCGTTCTTCAAAGCCGCGGCCCCATCTGTCGGGCGTCGCGCTATGTTTCCTCTTCGTTTCAACTTATGTTTAGGATTATCTTCGTAAATTTCAGTGTATGAATTACAGACCATTTTTGATCCAACCGGGATTCCAAGGGGTGTAAGTGTAAGTTTTCTTGCACTTTTTATATATAGGTTGGAGGAGGCGTTGGCGTAAGGCGGCGCTCATGCAGGATCAAAGATGCGCTGGAGCCACTGGACGAAGCGTCTCATTTCATCGGATTCAAGATCGATCAATTCGCCGTTGACCGCCACGTCCAGGGTTTGGCCGGGTCTTTTCTGCCAGGCCAGCCACGAATAGATGACCGCCTTTGTCCGGTGATAGTCGGAAAACAACCGGACTGGCAGTTTGTCGACGCAGGTTTCCGCCGTTGTCAGGAGTTTTTCCTGGTCTTCATTTTTGGCCATCGCTTGATAAATCAAATCCTCCAGCATGCCGTTGTTCGCGTGGTCCGGCATTAGCCATAAGCCGATTGGCGGCAAATCAGGATGGCGAAAGACGCTACCTGTATAGGGCAGCTTCGGTGGATTTTGCGGAATGCGGTATCCATGCGCCATCAGACGCTCGGTGATCTGCTTCCAGCGATTTTCAAATCCACCGCCGCTGACATAATCCGCATCCGCAACGATGCCAAGATATTGAAGCTCGCTGGCGGTCATCCGTTTGATCAACAAATCGATCAGGCGGGGAAAATGGCTGACGGTATTGGTTCTGAGACCGAATGTTCTCGGCGGTTTGATGTCTATCTTATCCTGCAATTGCAATTTTCTGAGCAACGCGGCAAAAAAATCGACATCAGATTGTCCTTCAACCAGCAAAACGGCGCTTTGGGCCATTATCGAACCTCCAGGTCCGCCTGACTTGCCAGTTGCAGTTCGGCCTTGTCATATCCGATCGCAATGATCTTATGATGATCGCCGTTTTTGGCGCTGGGACCCAGATGGATCAGCATCCCTTCGGCATCGGTTCTCTCCGTCGCTTCTTGAAACGCTTTGACGCAATCCCAACTGTGGGTGGTGGCGAACACCTGGACTTTCAATTCTTGGGCCAATTGAAACACGAAACGCCATATATCGGGCTGGGCCGAATAGTGCAGCCCGTTTTCAAATTCATCGATCAGCACAACGCCGCCGCGCGAGTTGACCAGGGCCAGCAGGATGTGAAAAAGATGGATGATCCCGTCTCCCATGCTTTTCAGAGGTATGCGTTCGTCCGTGTTGTCGCAGATCAGCACAGGCTGCGCCAGCGTCTTACGGCCCACCAACACCACTTCCTGAATATGGTCGTCGATCAGTCTCAACCCCTCGAACACTTCTTTTCTGAGATTGGGATGAATATTGACCTGATCCCATAAAACCGCCACGTTTTCATCATTGATAAGCCGCGTGGGAACCGTTTGAACATGATGTTCGGCGTTATCATCCAACCATTGTTCATCATAATCCATTCCCGAATGGAATGCCGGATATCGGTTCAAGCGGATGGTGTTAAGCCGCTCGCCATTGTCAACGTCGAGCACAAGTTCAGCGTCGTCCAATCCAGTGGCGCTTTCGTCTTCCACCCTCGCAAATTCGATCTGCTTCACCGTCCGGTCATTTACGGTCACAATGCGTCTGTAGGCTCTCAAGTGGACCTTCAATCCGTCCTTCCCATTTTTCAAAGGCCTTATTTCGATTGGATCGGCGCCCATTTTAGGAAAGCGACGCCCGTAAAAAAGACAGCGCAACGGATTTTGCAACTCCTTGACGGCCTGGCTCTGGTTTGGCCGCGCGGGGAATTCCCAATCCTGTCCCCTCTCCCTGATGATATTGAACAATACGTCAGGAGAGGCGTTGGTCCCAAAAACGCGGATGGCTTCCAACAAGCAGCTTTTGCCGGAATTGTTCTTGCCCACAATCAGGTTGATCAAGCCGAATTTGTCGATCTTGAAATCCTTGAACAGGCGGAAATTGTTGATATAGATCGATTCAATCATTCAGGCTCTCCTTGCACTCGGGATATGATCCACCTTAAATCAGCGTCATTTTTTGTTGATTCCCACAAGCTGGATCATATACACCACATCTTTCAAATCCGCCTTCCCGCTTCCATCGGCGTCGCCACAGACACAGGAATCGTAAACCGAGTGAGCGTTTGAAATGCCTGTTAAAACCTGGAGCGTGTAAATTACATCCGCCAAATCAATCCAGCCGTTGCCGTTGGCGTCTCCTTGAGAACAAGTCAGCGCGATGGATTGGGACATCGGGCCTTCGTTTCCGACATCATCATAACCGGAGATGGCCACATAATGGGGTTGATGGGTTTCGTCGAGTTCCATCCAGGTTACATTTCCGACGTCCTGGAACAACGTCATGGCGCCCGGTGATTCGCCGACATAAATGTTGAACCCCTCAATGTCCGCGTGGTCGCTGTCCCATCGGACCAGATAGCCGTCCGTCAGTTTTTCGATGCGGACAAAGGCAATTTCCGGGCCTTCCTGATCCGCCACCGATATGTCCGCGGGGCTTGACACGATTTCATTGCCCGAAACATCACGCGCTTTGATGTAATACCGGACCCCTGATGAGGTCAAATACGCTTCCGGGATGGTTCCGAGATATTCGGATGAACTCGAGGAAGTGATCATCCTTTGAATTCTGTAATCCATTTCCCCGGTTTTCGCCCGATAGTAAAGCCATACGCTCTCCACGCTTTCGTCATCGGTCACGGAGGCCCGGATGTCAAGAGGGGCGTCGGCAGTGGTTTGAACCTGGGGGGAATGGGAGATGACGGGCGCCGAATCGTTCACCGAGAAACTGTGATGGTGGGATTCAGTGTTTCCGGCGGTGTCCGCAAGGGTTATGGCGACATGATGTTCGCCCGTCTCCAGCGGGGTCTGAACCGGGAAGTAAAAGGAGCCGGATTCGATATCGAAGTAGTCCATATAATTTGAATTATTGACAATTTCCACATCGTCCAGGGTGATCAGAATTTGGGTGGCGTCCACCCCGCTGAGATTGTCGTTGACCGAAAAAGTGATGGCCGGGGTCGGCGTTTGATCGGATGTTTGAAAATCCAGCACCAGAGGCGCCAGCAGATCGATGCCCAGGATGTATTGTCCGGGCAACGTGATGGACGCCGTGACGCTTTTGTTGGCAACATCCACCGATCCGCCGGTGTAATCATAAAACCCGGATTCTCCGCTCCATCGGTAGATTCTCAATTTGTCGGCGTCGGAAATAGAAAAGCCCGCGGATGTCAGCCATTCATCCTGGTACATCAGCGTCAAATCCATGGCGGGAAACTCAGGCAACAGGGCGCCGGTTTCGTCTTTAATGTTGACGATGGCCACATCGCCGATGGATGACGCGGTAGCGGCGTCCGCGTCTGTTGTCCGAATCCGGTAGGATCGTTTGAGGGGCGCCAGCGTGGACAAATTCAGGTGGTATTCTTTTAAACTTGTATTCGAGAGTAAAAAACTCAAAATTGAATGTCTGTTGGTGACAACGGTTTCCACGCCTGCCGCCGTCACTTTTTCAGCGTTTACAATGATTTCCGTCACCACCTTATCGAAAGTTTCCTTGATGTAGGCCATGGTTTTGCTTTCAAGTATGGATTTCTTGAGATCTCCATAGCCGTAGTTTTCCAGATATGTCACGTCGTCATAAATCTCAGTGGGCATCATGCCTTTTTCGGGCATCAGCACGCCTCTTTTTGAGATGAAGCTGTATGATTTGACATATTGGAGTTTGAGATTCAGACCCAGGCTCAATCCCGCGCCGAATCCAAAATCGGGGTTGAAAGAAAACATCCCGGATTCTTTTTCAACATGGTCCCATTCCGCTTTTCCTTCGGCAATCTCCGTAATGGCGGCAAACGCTTCATCGTAAGCGGCTGGATTGATGGCCGTCCATCCATAGGAATCGCCGTTTCGAACATAATCGACCAGTGCCGACGCTTGAGACAGTTCATCCAGGGTGGCGGGGCTGTCTGTTTGAAACTTGATGAATTGTTCCTTGTTTTCCTGGCCGACAAAATAATAATCCCCGGTTTCCCGCTGCAGGAGGCATTCCAACTCAAGCGTTTCTTTATTTGGAAGGCGTTCATGCGTGATGGTTTCCACTCTGTCGATGGTTTTTAGGGTTGGGGTGTACCCCAGGAAAGCGGGAAGGCTGAATCGCTGCGGGTTATCAAAACCCCGCTGTCAGCCGTGCCTTGCGCCAACAGCGTGCCGTCAACATAAATGTGGTTGCCGGAGGAAGGAGACACGTATATTCTGGCGCCCGCCGACAAGGTCAAGGTGGCTCCCTCCGCAACCGTCAGAGAACCATTGGGTATATATGGACTCCCACTCTCCGTCCATGTAACATCCCCCGATATGGTCGTCCCCCCCTCAATTACCGTCTCCGCCCTCGCAACACCCGGCGTAAAAGCAACCAGACATAAAAACATCAGCCCCACCGCCAGAACCCGTCTTGCCCCACAAGC
This sequence comes from Desulfobacteraceae bacterium, assembly GCA_011389855.1. Lineage (GTDB taxonomy): Bacteria > Desulfobacterota > Desulfobacteria > Desulfobacterales > JAABSP01 > JAABTD01. The sequence continues at coordinate 7,421 of JAABTM010000137.1, read as the reverse complement.
CTCAGATTGCTTTTTCAACGACCAAACCAGATCGACAAACAAATCACTTTTTCCAAACATCACGCTCCCCCTTTTGAAATGTCTTTCCTGATATTTTTAAAAATCAAAACCTGTGATTGCAAAAATTCGGCTCTTCTTGCTGTTTTAGACATGCGCCACTCAACAAAACTGTCAGGTCTTGATCATCGTTTCGGCCATTCACCTGCCCGCGCCCCTTCAGGGCGCATTTGGTTGGTCGTTCCCACTGGGGTTGAAACCCCAGGCTATATGCCGTTGCCGCTCCGCGGCATTCATTGGCCGAAACGATGATCAATACCAACTGTCATTATTTCCAACCGCGTTTTTCTTTTCAAAGAAGCTTCTTTCATGTCACAACCCGGCTTGAGGGTCAAATTCAAAACGACACGCGTTATCCGGCCGCCAACCCCTCACGCATGGTTGGAACCCATCTCGTCCAAATACCACCACCAATGCGAGGGAAGAACATGAGCCCTATTTCTCATTTCTGACAAATCAGCCACTTCTCCAATGGTTTCCGACAATGACCCCAAGACGCAGAGCAATTGCCGGTCCAAATTTTCCAACTGCCGTTTTGCAATATTATCCAAAAGCGGTTCTCTTGACGCCAATTGACTGCGAACATCCAAAATTTCAAGAAGTTCAAATCCGCTGACATCTTGGTGGAAAAGAGATTCTTTTAAATAATTCATTAATTTTTCGGATTTCAGGTCCATTTTAGCGCCTCTTTTAGGAAGGCGGACAGACGTCCGCAAGGGCTTCGACGCCACCAAAATTCATCATCGGCACCCTGATTTCATTCCAATCTTGCTTTGTAAAAATATCATTCTCAATTTTTTTAGCGACGCGCGCCGTCAGGTATTTTTCGCCGCACTGGCGGCACACGCCGGCGGGAACATTCTGAAAAACATACAATTTTTCTTTGTAACGATAATCAAGTTCAACGTTCCGTTGAACGACCTCGCCGCCGCAAAAGGAACAATCGCCATATTTTTTCATTATCGCCTCCTTGTTCTTTCATCCATCCATTTTGGAAGTTTTGGCCTGTAAACGGTTATGATCCTCAATTCATTCTCTGAAGCGTGGCCGCAAACCACATGAATGGCCCTTTTCCAATGATCATATCCTAGCACCAAACAGCTTTCTCCTCTTGGATCATTGGGATAATCTTCTAAAATTTCACCAGCAAGAATCACTGTTTCAAGATCGCTCAATGAAATATCATCTTCATAACGTTCTTTTTCCGCATGAACGCTGATCTGATATCTTGATTCAAGGATGAGCTTCTGGATATTGTTTATATCCATACTTTTCTGTCAGCGGCGGAAACCAATCATCCTTCAAAGGCTGATTAAGAATCTGCTTCGCCTCCTTGAAACTTACGGTGTAAATTTTGGGTTTGATCTGATCTCTTGACAATTTTTCGCAATACCCATAAACATATTGTGGGTTTGTCGGATAAATGTCAAGCGTTCTCATGTTTGGTTCATTCGCTAACAACCAGAACGATTTATTTATATGTCACAATCCAATAAGTGCGTCAAACCAAAACACGATAAAAGCGTCTGTTATGCCGGCAGGGAAATTTCGATGGCGCACCCCGGCCCATCCGCGTTGTTCCGCGCCCTCACCGTCCCCCCGGCCAGAAGGATCACTTTCTTCACAAAGGCCAGACCGATCCCCGTGCCCTGGGTGTTCCGGGTTCGCTCATTGTCCACGCGGTAGAAATCATCGAAAACCCGCTTCAGGGCATTGCGGGGGATTCCCGGTCCCCGGTCCGAGACCCGGATCGTCATCCGGCCCCCCTCGGACCGCACCCGGAGCGTGATGCGCCGCTCGCCGCCGTCCTTTCCGAACTTCATGCTGTTTTCCATGAGGTTGATGAGCACCTGGATCATCACCTCGCGGTCGTAGCGGAAGCGGGCGGGTGGGTCGGATACGGGATAATCGACGTCCAGGCTGAACTCTTCCTTCTTCAGCTTGGCGTCCATGATCCGGCGGACCTCGTCGATGACCTCGCGGAAATCGCCTTCCACCGGCTCCAGCCGGAACTGTTTTTTCTCCAGTTTGGAAAATTCCAGCACATTGTTGATGAGCCGGGAGAGGCGGGCCGTCTCCGACCCCAGGACCCTGTAATATTCGGCCTCCCGCTCCGGCGTCCGGGCCATGCCCTGTTCCAGCATTTCGATGTACATCCGGATGGAGGTCAGGGGCGTCTTGAGTTCGTGGGTCACCGAGGAAACAAACCGGGACCGCCGCTCCGACAGATCCACCACCACCCGGGCGCTCTGGTAGATGGCCAGGAGCCCCAGCAGGACGATGGCGGACAGGACCCCTATCATAATCCGCAGGGTGGCCCGCCCCTCGGACGGCGGGATGGTTTCACAGGTGAGCGTTGCCCGGAGAAACGAAAAGGGGCGGGGAAAGACGCGGTCCACCACGAACCGGGGCGCGTCGATGGGCGCGCCGAACCGGGCCGAGACCGGCGCGCCGCGGCTTTCGGCCACCGCCAGCCGCAGTTCGGTAAACCGGGACATGGGCTGGCCTGTGAAATGGGCGTCGGCCAGGTGTTCTAAAAACGGCTTGGGCCGCAGCACGAACCCCTGGCGGTAGATGCGGTTGCCGATGGCGATCCGCCGGAAAATGAAGATCGCGTCGCCGTCCAGAAAGACCGACTGCATCGGGTCCACCTCGGCCTGGAGCTTGCCCTTTTCCTCCAAACCGGTCTCTTCAGCCTCGGCGAGGACTCCCGGAGTTCGGTCTTCATCCTTGGCGGCCGGTTCCCACGCATCGGCCGTTGGGTCGTCCCGGGTCCGGTAACCTTCGGTCTTTGCTTCCATGGACGGCGCCGGGGCCCGGACCTTTCGGTCCGCCTTGGTCAGATTCCGGGCCTGGCTCATGGTGATTTCTTCCACCCGCTTCGTTTCCTGCCCAAGGGAGATTTTCTCCTTCTGTCGGCGGGAGAGAAACCGGTCGGCGAACCCGGATCGCTGTTCCTGCTGCCGCGGCGCCGTCTGCATCTCCCGGACGGTCGGCGTTGGCGGCGCGGCCGGATGAGCCGCCTCCGTTGTTCGCTTGCCATTGAAAACAGCATTGGCCCGCCGCAGCCGTGACACCGCGCCCGCCAGTTCCGCTGCGGGCATTTCAGCGTTTTCAGCCATGGGCGTCTGGAACGAGCCGTCCGGATTGTTCTGGAAATACCCGAGAATGTAGGGGGCGTCGGGCGGCCGCGACAGGGGGGAACGGATGGTCGCGCCGCCGTCGGCGTCGGCGGTCTCGGGGATATAGCGGTAGTTGTATTCATCCACCGCCCTCTCCTCTTCCCGCCGGACGATGGCCGCCATTTCCCGCTCCATTTCCGCGAAAATCGTTTCGGCGAAAAACCGGAGCTGGGCCCGTTCCTCCTGCTCCAGGCTCCGGTAGGTCCGGAGCACGAAATACCCCACCGGGATCGACAGGGCCACGCAGAAAATCAGGATGAAAAACCGGAGCCGTGTCATCCGTCCGCCTCCAGCCGGTACCCCTCGCCTCGCACCGTGACAATGAAGGGCGTCTCGCCGATGAGCGACGCGATCTTTTTCCGCAGCTTGAGGATATGGATGTCCACCGTCCGGGTTTCGATGTCGGCGTCGGCATACCGCCAGACCTCGGTGAGGAGTTCCTTTTTGGAGACGATCCGGCCTTTATTTCGGTGGAGATACGCCACGATGTCCATCTCCCGCCGGGTCAGTTCGACCTTTTCCGCGCCCCGGATCGCCGTGAGGTTCCGGCCGTCGAAGTCGATGCCGCCGACGGAGAATTGATCATCCGCCGGCGCCTTGCCGGTCCGCCGCAGCACCGCCTCCACCCGGACCATCAATTCCCGGAGTGAAAACGGTTTCGGAATATAATCGTCGGCCCCGCATCTGAACCCGGCGACGATGTCGTCCTCGGAGCCTTTCGCGGTCAGGAGGATGATCCCCTGGCTCGGCTTTTCCTTGCGCACATTTTTGCAGATCGCAAACCCATCCATGGTGGGCAGCATCACGTCCAGCAGGATCAGATCCCAGGAACCGGTCAGGGCCTTGTCCAGCCCCTCCCCGCCGTCGGACACGCCCTCGGGCGCGAACCCGTTGAAGACCAGCACGTCCAGCAATCCCTCCTGGATCGCCGGGTCGTCCTCCACCACCAGGATCTTGGGTTTTGGTGTTTTCATTCCGATCTCCCGCTAATCCGCGGCCGAATGGGTTGCGTAATACGATGCGTCCTCCGGCAGGCTCAGAAGAAACCGCCATGCCGGCATCACGTCGATGGTTCCGGTCTCGACCTGTATCCGTTCCTCCTCGCCGCGCGTCACGATGGCGGCCGAGGTCAGGTTCAATTCGGCCATGGCGTCGATGATCGCCGTGATCTCCCGCTTTCGGGTCCGCGGGTCCGCCATCGATTCACATACCTGAACCAACATGCGGGACCGGTCCGGCGACCGGGCGATGAAATCCACTTCCCGGCCGTTTTGGCTCTTGAAGTAGAAAATATCGGATGTGATCCGTCGCAGCGCCGTGAACACCAGGTTTTCGAGCAAATGACCGGAATTGATCAGAATGCCCGAACTGACAGAGGTCACCAACGCATGGTCGATGCAATAGATCTTCTTGGGATTGGCGTTGGCCCGGGCCAGCGATGCATCGAAAATACGGACCGTAAAAAAAACATAAGCGTCTTCGAACCACGAAAGAAAATCGGATACCGACGATTTGGGCGCTTTGTGGCCCAGTGATTTCAGATACCCGGTAAGATTGTTGGTGGAATACAACGAAGCGGTGTTGTCCGCTAGCCAATGCGCCAGATCCGAGACCGCTTTAGGGTGCGATATGTCATGGCGCTCCACAAGATCCCGAAACAACATGGCGTTGAAGTATTCCTGATGGATTTTGATCCGCAATGATCGGTCGTGCCCGAGAACTTCAGGGAATCCGCCTTCCTCCCAATAGTCCTCGAACGCCTTCTGGACCATAAGGCGCTCTTTGGTCGAAAAAGGCGCCTCGCTTTTGACGCCCCTGGCGTCCAGGAACTCCCGGAAGGAAAAAGGAAACATCTCCCAGGAAAGCGCCCTGCCGCGCATTTGAGTGGCGATCTCGCGGGAGAGCATTTGGGCGGAAGACCCCGTTATGAACACCTCGCATTTTTCGGTGCGCATCATTCGGTCAACGAAAGATTCCCAGTTTGGAAGCACCTGTATTTCATCGAAAAAACAAAACAGATTTTCCGCGTTTTTCTTTTCCGGATACAATGAGAAATAGGCTTCCAGGATAATGCCCGGAGGCTCATGGCGCATGCCGTGAAGGCGGTCGTCGAAGAAGTTGAGATAAAGAATGTTTTGGCGGGAAACACCGCTGTCCAGCAGCCATTGAATCACCTGGAACATAAAAGTTGACTTTCCGCCGCGGCGAACGCCGATGCAGACCGTCGCTTTCCCCGGAATCGGCTTGATGCCGACACGGCGGGGGACGCCGGTTACCAGCTCAAATTCCTGAAAATCCAATATCATTTCTTTTAATGTTTCGATCATGGCCCTTAATCCAGAAATAATTATTACCGATAATGCCAATATCCGGTAATAATTATATCCGATTTACCCCATAAGTGGCAATAAATCTTTCTATGTGTAGATTCAGTCTCTTCGATTCCGACGATTCCAATCCTGTTTCTACCACCCCATCCTCTGATCCGAAAAGCAAAACTTATGTAAAAAACCGCTCGTTTCTTTTTACATTTCTTTGAATTGCACTTTCCCTTCGACGGCCGCATGATGAAGTCAACGATGGAAACGATGTGAATGTCACACCCACAACAAAGGAGGATACCATGAAAAAGAATGTTTTGAAATCACTGGTCGTCGTCGGAAGCCTGATCGCCGTTACATGCGCGGCCATGGCCTTCACGGATCGCAAACCCCAGCCGCCGGTGACGCCGCCGCCCGTCACCGTGAAAGACGGCGTGGTGTCGCTGTCGGGTCAGTTGAGCCAGAACAAGGTGGTGCTGAACGGCGACGGAACCGTGGCCCTGGAACTGACCCTGAGCGCCGCGGACATCGCGCCCAACCCGGACGAGGCTTTGGGCGCTGTGGACATGGTGATCGTCCTGGACCGATCCGGGTCCATGGAAGGGCAAAAGATCGCCGACGCCCGCCAAGCCGTCCGGGGGTTGATTTCCACCCTGACGGACCGGGACCGGCTGGCCCTGGTAAGCTATTCCGACGGGGTCCGGACCGACGCCGTCCTCACCCGGATGACGCCGAACGGACGCAGACAGCTCGACGCGGCGGTCCGATCCATCTACGCCAACGGCGCCACCAACCTCGGGGGCGGCCTCCAGGCCGGCATGAGTCTGTTGACGGCGGGTCGGGACGGCGGCGCGGACGGCAACCGCGGCCGGGTCATCCTCATCTCCGACGGGCTGGCCAACCGGGGCGTCACCGACGCGGCGGCATTGGGCAACATGTCCTCCCTGGCCCTGGAGCGGGGGTTCGCCGTCTCCACCGTGGGCGTGGGACAGGATTTCAACGAAAGCCTCATGACCGCCATCGCGGACCGGGGCGCCGGCGCTTACCATTATTTGTCCGAACCCAGCGCCTTCGCCGCCGTTTTCCAGAAAGAATTCCAGCACACCCGATCAGTTGTCGCCGGCGGCCTGACCGTGCGCGTGCCGCTCGAAAACGGCGTCGCGCTGACGTCGGCATCCGGCTATCCGGTCTTCAACAAAGACGGATACGCCGTGTTCCATCCGGGGGACCTGCGCTCCGGCCAGACCCGCAAATTCTTCCTGACCCTGAATGTCCCCACGGACAAGGAAACCGAAGTGACAATCGCCGGCATCGACGTGACCTATCGCCACGCAAACGCATCCCACCGGGTGGCGCTGTCCGAGCCCTTTCTGGTGAGCTGCGTAGAGGACAAAACCGCCGTCTTTTCCTCCATCGACCGGGGCGTGTGGGAGAAAAAAGTCATCCGGGAAGATTTCAACCGCCTCAAGGAAGAAGTGGCCGGTTTCATCAAGGCCGGAAAATCGGATGAAGCCATGCAGCGCATCCAGACCTATACAGACACCCAGCAGTCCCTGAACGACGTGGTTCAGTCAGAGGAAGTGGCCGAAAATCTGGATCGGGATGTGAAAGAATTGGAGGCGACGGTGAAAGACACCTTTTCCGGCGCCCCTTCGGCGGTGGTGCAAAAACAAAAATCCAACGCCAAGGCGCTCCAGTATGAAGGGTACCGGGAACGGCGGATGAAATAAGAAAGGGGATTCCCATGAGCATTATGACGCGATTCACCAGATTGTTTAAAGCGGATGTCCACGGCGTGATGGATCAGTTCGAGGATAACGGGTTGATGCTGCGGCAGTGCCTCCGGGAGATGGAATCCGCC
>JAABTM010000136.1 GCA_011389855.1 Desulfobacteraceae bacterium | reverse complement strand
GCCTGGGGTTTCAACCCAAGGCGGCGAGGACGATCAACTTGAATTAGAATTCAGAATGGAATCGATCATCCATTGGAATCAAAGGTATTTTGATTCCAGAAAATCGCCTTACCCGTAGAACAGCCTGGAAGGCTGTTTTACGGGTAAAAAAAACCGACTGAATCTCATTCATTCACGGGTATTGCGTTTTACCCGCATCCGATTTGAAATGCGCCGGCCACCTTCTTTCATCGCGGCCGGCGTCATCTTATCCGCCGGGGTCTCAGCAGGGGCGCCTGGGCCAGGGTCAGCACATCGACCTGTTTCGCCCCGGCCCCCAGCAGGGTCCGGGCGCACTCGTCGGCGGTGGAACCGGTGGTCATGACGTCGTCCACGAGGAGCACCCCCCGGCCGGCCACCCGGTCCGGCCGGGGGACCGAAAACGCCCCCCGGATGTTGGCGTCCCGCTCCTCCCGCGACATTCCCACCTGTTGATCCGTCCGGCGGCTTCGGATAAGGATTTCGCGTTCAACCACGATCTCCCGGCCGCCCCCGCCCGGTTCCCCGGCCCACCTCCGCCAGTTTCGGATGAGCAGATGGGCCTGGTTGTACCCCCTTTTTCTAAACCGGCGGATGTGGAGGGGAACCGGGGCGACGAGGTCGATTTCGGCGGGTCCCCACCGGCGGTGGAATTCGTCAAACAGCAACCGCCCCAGCGGGTCGGCCAGTCCGATCTTGCCGTTGTATTTGAACTTGTGGATGAGGGTCAGCAACACGCCGTCATAAACCCCGAAGGATCGGGCCGCGGCGAACCGGGGCGCCGCCGCAATGCAGTGGCCGCAGGCGTGGTCCGGCCCTTCCCGGCTTCCGAACATCAGACCGCACCGGGTGCAGAAGGGCGATTCCACCGGCCTGAAATCCGCGGCGCAGGGGTTGCAGATGTGACGGGCGAGGGCCTGGCTGAACACAATGGGTTTGATCGCGGACGCCGGGCCGGCGGCAAGGGCATCCCCATCCGTCCCGGCGCCGGCCCCGTCGGTCGGACGGAAAAAGGCTCCGCAGGCGAAGCACCGGGCGGGAAAAAGGGCCTCCATAAACGCCCGAACACCCGCAACCCATAAAATCCCCCAAGGCTTTCTCCCGGCCTTGGTCATCGTTTCGGCCATTTTGGGGCGAACACAAGGTTCGCCCCTACCGAAATCGCCGGGTTGCGCCGTAGGGGCGATCCTTGTGATTGCCCTTTTTTGCCGGGGGCTGAAACCACTCCCCCCGGCGCACCGCCCCAGAAAACACTGATACTCGCACATCTTCGACAGCGCCTTCACCGCCCGTTCCGGCGTGGGATAGAAGACGCCTTTCAGCGCGCTGCCCTCCACCCGGTAGAGGGTCTGGTCCTCGTCGGTGGTGAGGATGGAGACGCCGATGACGGGCTTTTTGTATTGCTCCATGAGGGCCACCGTGTTTTCGATGTACCGTTTTTCAAAGGCGAGGATGTGGTTCCGGGCCGCCTCCAGGAATTCCGGGGTGTAGGTGGGATCAGCCTTTCGGATCGATTCGACGTAGCGGCCCAGGAGGTTGCGGCGGCCCATGATCCCCAGGTTGATGACGGCGTCGCAGCCGTCCCATTTGAGGAGTTCCTCCATGACGATCAGGGGGAGCTGGTCATCATTTTCCCCCACGATGTCCACCGGGTTGGCCCGGCTCCAGTACGGCGGCAGCAGAGGGTCGATGCGGGCCACTACCTCGTCGGGCAGGGCCGGCACGTCCAGGCCGAATTCGGCGCAGAGGTCGGACGTCACCACCCCCCATCCGCCGCCCAGGGTCATCAGCGCCACCCGTTTGCCGTGGGGGAGGGGCAGGGCCGAGAAGGCGGCCGACAGGTCCAGGAGGTCGGTGGGGTAGGCCACCTTGACGATGCCCGACTGACGGCACATGGCGTCGAAGACCCGGACGTCCGAGGCCAGGGCCCCGGTGTGGCTGGCCGCGGCCCGGTTGCCGGCGCCGCTCCGGCCCCCCTTGAGCAGGACGATGGGTTTTTTCCGGCCGATCCGCCTGGCGGCCTCGAAGAACCGGCGGCCGTTCTTGACGCTTTCGATGTAGAGCATGACGATGCGGGTGGTTTCGTCCTGCTCGAAGGCCTCCAGGAAGTCCTCGATGGTCGCCATGGCCTCGTTCCCCGATCCGGCGAACCCCCGGATGCCGATGCCCTGTTGCTCGGCGAATCCCATGAGCTGGGTCCCCATGTTCCCCGACTGGGCCACGATGGCGGTGGAGCCGGGCCGGGGCAGGACGTGGGCGCCGGTGCAGTAAAGATCGATGTGGGGGTTGCAGATGCCCATGGTGTTGGGCCCCACCATGAGAATGCCCGCCCGTTCGGCCTCGGCGACCAGCGCCTTTTCCCGTTGCCGCCCCTCCTCGCCGGTTTCGGAGAACCCCGAGGAGATGAGGAGCATGTGGCGGATCCCCTTTTCGGCGAACTGGGGGATCAGGTCGGGGACCCCGGCGGCCGGGATGGTCACCACGGCCAGGTCCACGGGGCCGGGGATCTCCGAAACGCTCCGGTGGACCTCCCGGCCGGCGATGGTTCCGCCTTTGGGATTGACCAGGTGGATGTCGCCCTTGAACCCGCCGCCCACGGTGGAGGTAACGAGGATGTGGCCCCACTTGCCGATCCCCGAAGACGCGCCCACAAAGGCGATGGATTTGGGATGGAACAGCTTGCCCAGCTTGGCGAGATCGACCGGAGGAGGAAACGCGGCCGTATCCGGCTCGCCGGGCGCGATGAGGGCGTCCACGGCCCGGATTTCGCCGTCGGGCCCCGCCTTGAGGGGGTTGATGTCCACTTCCGCCACCCGGGGATGGTCCAGGGCCAGCCGGGAGAGGCCGGTGAGGGTCCGGACCAGCGCGGACCGGTCCACGGCCGCCTCGCCCCGGAATGCCGAAAGCAGGGCCCGGCCCCGGATTTCGTCGAGCATCTCTTCGGCGTCCGCGTCGGTCAGGGGCGCGAGCCGAAAGACTACATCCGACAGGGCCTCGGCGAAGATGCCGCCGGCGCCGAACATGATCACCGGGCCGAACTGGGGGTCCCGGAACAGGCCGGCGGCGAACTCCCGCCGGCCCGCCATCAGGGGCTGGACCAGGAAGCCGGTCAGGGCGTCCCCGGCGGATTCGGCCATCTCCCGGGCCGCAAACCGGACCGCGTCTTCGCTGTCGAGATCCAATCGGACCAGGCCCCCTTCGGTCTTGTGGGTCAGGTCCGGGCCCATGGCCTTGAGGACCACGGGAAAGCCGGTCTGCCGGGCCGCGTCGGCGGCTGCGTCCGGGTCGGCGGCCGCGATCTCGTCGATGGCGGGCGCGCCGTAGGATTTCAGGATGGTTTTGGACCGGTGTTCGGTGAGGGCGCCGTGGCCGGCCGCCAGGGCGGCTTTCAGTTCGGTGTCGATATCCACGCGGGACTCCTTTGAGGGGGTTGTGGGTTTGCGGGTTACGGGTCCGACTCAGAGAAATGCCGCCGCGTTGTGTTGCATGCGGTGGAAGTCGGCTTCGGAGAGTCCGGCGCCCCGGACCACCGACAGGGCGAAGGCGGCGTCGATGAGGTCGCCGGGGGCGTGGGCGTCGGTGTTGACCACCATTTCGGCGCCGGCGTCCCGGGCCAGCCGGGCCACGCGGCCGTTGGTGAGGCTGTGGCCCTTGCGGGCCGTGATCTCCAGCAGGATCCCCCGTCGGGCCGCGGTCGCCGCCAGCTCGGGGGTGATGAGGCCGGGGTGGGCCAGCACGTCCACGTCCGCGTCCAGGGCCGCGGCGTTGGTGTCCGGCGCCACCGGCTCCGCGATGGTTTCGCCGTGGACCAGGACCATCCGGGCCCCCAGGGACCGGGACCGTTCCGCCGCCTCGGAAATCAGGGCCGGCGGCACGTGGGTCAGTTCGATGCCGGGGACCACCCGGATGCCGGTCAGGACCCGGTTGAGGTCCTCGGCCACGGCCACGATCCGGGGGATGATGAAGTCGATGTTGGAGGTGTCTCCGTGGTCGGTGAGGGCGACGCCGGTCAGGCCCCGGGCCTGGGCCCGGCGGACCAGTTCCGAGGGAACCAGAGCCCCGTCGCTGAAAAAGGTATGGGTGTGGAGGTCGATCATGGGCGGTTCGGGACCTTTTGTCAGACCTTGTACCGGCCGAAATCCTCGGGATCGAGATTCTGGAGGTATTCGGCCCATTTTTTGCCTTCTTCGCTGTCGTCCACCGGTTCGGCGTTGACCTCGTCCCCGGCCCTGGATTTTTCGATGACCTTATCGTCCACGAAAATCGGGGCCGCGAACCGCAGGGCGATGGCGATGGCGTCGCTGGGCCGGGCGTCCATGTCGAAATCCCGCTCGCCGGCCGAGAAATGAATCCGGGCGAAATAGGTGTTGTCCCGCAGGTCGCAGACCTCCACCCTGGAGACGTTGATCTCCATCATCCCCAGAAAGTTCTTGAACAGGTCGTGGGTCATGGGCCGTTCAAACTGGAGGTTCTGGAGGGCCGAGGCGATGGACGTGGCCTCCAGGAGGCCGATCCAGATGGGGATGGCGTGCTCGTCCTCGTCCGATTTCAGGATGATGATCGGGGTGTTGGACGATGGGTCCATCGTCATGCCCGCGATGTTTACTTTATGCAGCATGGGTTTCTTCTCCTTGGGCGCCGGACCGCGGCGCGCCTCCGTCGACGGGCCGTCCCCGCAGGGAATGGGGGAAGGCCGCTTCGATCCGGACCGGGATGAGCCGGCCGGGGCAAACCGCTTCGGATTTCCAGTGCGGCGTGAGGGTGAAATTGACGATCTTGTTGCCGGACGTCCGGCCGGCCCACTGGGTCGGGTCCGAGACCGGTCCGTCGGCGGGTTGTTTTTTGGCCGGGCCGTCCACCAGGACCGTTTCCACCCGTCCCACCAGCTTTTGGTGCTTTTCCAGGGTGATGCGGCTCTGGAGGTCAAAGAGCCGACGGAGCCGCTCCGCCTTGACCGGGTCCGGAACCTTGTCGGAGAACCGGGCCGCCGGGGCCGAGGGCCGGTCGGAGTATTGGAAGGCGAAGAGGCTGTCGTACCCCACCGTTTCGATGATGGAAAGCGTCTGTCGAAAGTCGTCGTCGGTCTCGCCGGGGAACCCCGCGATGAAGTCGGAGGTGACGGCGATTTCCGGGCAGGCGGTCCGGAGTTTTTCGATCCGGTCGAGGTAGACGGCCCGGGTGTACTTCCGGTTCATGCGCTTCAAGATCCGGTCCGACCCCGACTGGATGGGGAGGTGGATGTGCTTGCAGAGCCTGGGCAGATCCCGGAAAGCGGCGATGAGCCTGTCGGACAGGTCTTTGGGATGGGAGGTGGTGAACCTGATCCGCTCCAGACCTTCGATCTCGTTGAGCATGCCCAGCAGGTCGGGGAAGTCGCAAAGTCCTTCCTTGCGGCCGTAGCTGTTGACGTTCTGGCCCAGGAGGGTGACCTCCCGGACCCCGGCCTCCGTCAACCCCCGGACCTCGGCCAGGACGGCTTCCGGCGGCTTGCTGGTCTCGGAACCCCGGACCGAGGGGACCACGCAATAGGTGCAGTGGTTGTCGCACCCCTGCATGATGGTCACGAAGCCGGAGACCCGCTCCCCCTTTTCCGGGGGACGGGGCGTGACAAAGGCGTCGGCCGCCATCTCCACGGCCACACGGGGGCGACCGGAGGCGGCCGCGTCCGCCAGGAGTTCGGGGAGCCGGTCGATGGACCGGGTGCCGAAGACGATGTCCACGTAAGGGGCCCGGGAGAGGATCCGCTCCCCCTCCTGCTGGGCCACGCAGCCGCCCACGGCGATGATGAGGTCGGGCCGTTTTTCCTTGAGAATGGCCAGCCGGCCCAGGAAGCTGAAGACCTTCTGCTCGGCTTTTTCCCGGATGGCGCAGGTGTTGACCACGATGAGGTCGGCCGCTTCGGGGCGGCCCACGGGCCGGTAGCCCAGGGGGATCAGCCCCCGGGCGATCTGCTCGCCGTCGTAGACGTTCATCTGGCAGCCGATGGTGTGGACGTATAGAGTTTTAGAGGAATGCATCATCCTGTACTGTATCGCTGTTCACCGCTTCTATGCGGAATGAGTGTCCCAGGTCCGCCGCAAGATCCGTGAAATCCGCCTCGCATCCCGGGGCGATATGGACGGCGATGAGCCCTTTCCGGGAATCGATGGTGCGGAGGGCGGCCAAACCGTCATAGGCTTCCAGGATAAATCGAAAAAAACCGATCTCTCTCCGATCGACCCGGAAATAGCGGATCGTGGAATTCAAGGGCGGGCGTCCTTCGTTAAAGAATTCCATATGTTTCCAATGAAACCAGATTTCCCCGGCCTTTTCAATAAAAAAATGGGGCGGTACGTCGGCGGAGGCGGGCAGTGTGGATGATTCGGGCGCCGGAACGGGGGCCGGGGGGATTGCCTGCCGCGTCGATTTGCGGTATAACCCGCCCCCATGAAACGAGTGGAAGAACCCCGATGGCAAGTGTTGACCCCCGATCCCGCGGTGGTGGCGCGGCTCGCCAAGTCCTTGAAATGTCACCCGGTCACCGCCAAGGTGCTGGTCAACCGGCGCATCGTCTCCCGGCCAGACGCCCGCCGGTTCATGGAGGCCCCCCTCGCCGGAATCCGGGCCCCTTTTTCCATCCGGGACATGGACGCGGCCGTGGAACGGATCGACGCCGCCATCCAAAAAAAGGAAAAGATCCTGGTCTTCGGAGACTACGACGTGGACGGCGTCACGGCCACCACCCTCTTGGCGGAATTTCTCGAAAGCGTGGGGGGGGATGTCCGTTGCTACATCCCCCACCGGACCCGGGAAGGCTACGGGCTCCAGGTCGAACACATCGAAAACCAGGCCGTCGCCCAGGGCATCGGCCTGATCGTCACCGTGGACTGCGGCGCCGGCAGCCACGACGCCGCGGCCGAAGCCCGGAAGGCGGGGATCGATGTGATCGTCACCGATCATCACACCATGTCCGGCGATCCGCCCGACGCCCTGGCCGTGGTCAATCCGAGGCGGTCCGACTGCTGTGCGGGGCTGGGGGACCTGGCCGGCGTCGGCGTGGCCTTTTACCTGGTCATCGCGCTCCGGAAGCATCTGCGGGACCGGGGGTTCTGGCCGGACGGCGCCGAGCCGAACCTCAAAGCGTTCTGCGACCTGGTGGCCCTGGGGACGGTGGCCGACGTGGTGCCCCTGACGGCGGAAAACCGGGTTTTTTCCAGGGCCGGGCTGGAGCGGATCAGCCGCGCCGACCGGCCCGGCATTTGGGCACTCATGGAGGTCGCCGGCATCGGGGGCCGGTCCGTGGCCGCCGAGGACATCGCCTTCCGCCTGGGCCCCCGGATCAACGCCGCCGGCCGCATGGACAACGCCGGGCTGGCCCTTGAACTGATGACCACCGACGACCCGGACCGGGCCATGGAGATCGCCCGGGAGCTGAACCGGCTCAACGGGGAGCGGCAGGCCGTGGAAAGGCGCATGCTCGACGAGATCCTCAACCATCTGCGCCTCCATCCCCATCTTCTGGACGGCCGGAGCATCGTCCTTTCCAGCGAGAAATGGCACGAGGGGGTGCTGGGGATCGTGGCCGCCAAAGTGGCCCGTCTCCATTACCGGCCGGTGCTGCTCATCGGCGTCCGGGACGGCGTGGGCAAAGGGTCGGGCCGGTCGATTCCCGGGGTGGATCTCCACGCGGGGCTCGTCGCCTGCGCCGACGATCTGGAACGGTTCGGCGGTCACGCCATGGCCGCGGGGCTGACGATCCGGCCCGAAAAGATCCCCCGATTCCGGGACCGGTTCGACGCCGCCGTCCGAAAGATGAGCACGGACGACGACTTCACGCCGGTGCTGACCATCGACGCGGAACTGCCGCTGTCCGACATCTCGGACATCCTCCTGGATGAACTGGCGTCTCTCAACCCCTACGGCGAAGGCAATCCGGAACCGCTCTTCATGGCACGGGGGGTCCGGGTCCGGTTTTCCAAAATCGTGGGCGAACGTCACCGGAAGATGACCCTTTGCGCGGAATCGGACCCTTCCGGCAAACCGGTCCAGGCCATCCAGTTCAACGTCGATCCCGACGGCCCGTTGCCGGACCGGTTCGGAAAAATGGCCTTTCGGGCCGGCTGGAACGTCTACAACGGTCGAAAAACCCCCCAGGTGACGGTCGAAGTCGTGAGTCCGGAGAATGATTTGTGAAAAACGGCACAATTCGCTTGCATCCGGCCTTCAGGGTCATTATGATAGATTGGATTTAGGGGCGTTCGGAGACCGGACAACAGCCGGCGCCGATCCTGAAAACTATTTTTAGGCCTTTAACGGCCGAATTGATCCATAGAGAAGGGGGGGACATGGCAAAAGTATTTCGACCCAGCAGCCGGGAGGCGAGCATCCTGTCGAAGATCGAATCTTCGAAGGAGCATGAGCGCCGAAAGGCCATCCGGGGGGTGAGCGACTGCATCGAACCGCTGAGCAACGCGGTGGCGTCGAAGCTCGTGGAGAACAATCTCGTGGAGACCACCAGCAAGAATCGCCTGGAGGAGGGAATCAAAAAATGCCTCGAAGGGCTCGCACATGCAGAAGATTTCGACATCGATTACCAGATCGCGGAGTTTCGGAATTTAGCGCCCCATCCCCACATCGTCAGCCTCTACCTGACGGCTTTTGTCATCGAGAAGGTGATCGATTTCAAGGATGTCGTAGACATCTACGGATCGGACGAAGAGATCTACGGCTGCATCCACCGGCAGGTCGTCAAGTACCTGCCCTAAGGACGCATGCGTCCGGCGTTCCACCCAAGAATCATCAACGGGCCGTTCGCGGACCCCGGCCTGTTCATCCCCTTTATGTTCCGGAACCGGGCTCTGATCTTCGATCTGGGGGACGCGGCGCCCCTTTCAAACCGGGATGTCCTCAAAATCACCCACGCCTTTGTCACCCACACCCATATGGACCATTTCATAGGGTTCGACCGGTTGCTCCGGCTCTTTCTGGGCCGGGAGAAGACCCTCTCGGTCTACGGCCCGGAAGGGTTTCTCCGGAACCTGGAGGGCAAGCTGGGGGGATATGCCTGGAATCTGGCGGCCCGTTACCAAAACGCGTTCGTCATCCATGGGGTGGAAGTGCGGGGAGAGGAGACCATCCGGCGGACCTACGACTGCCGGGACCGATTCCGGCGGTCGGGGGAGGACCGGAGGCGGCCCTTTTCCGGGGATCTGCTGACGGAACCCGCCTTCACCGTCTCCGCCGCGGTCCTGGACCACGGGATCCCCTGCCTGGGGTTCGTTCTCCGGGAGCGGTTCCACATCAACATCCTCAAGGACCGGGTCGGGGAGATGGGCCTTTCCATCGGGCCGTGGCTCAACCGCTTCAAAGAGGCCCTTTACAGCGAGACGCCCATGGACGCGCCCGTTAACGCCCCCGGCGCCGACGGCGGGGAGCGGACCTTCTCCCTGGGCGACCTCTCCCGCCGGATCGCCAGGATCACCCCCGGCCAGACAGCGGCCTATTTCACCGATGCGGCCTACAGTCCGGAAAATGTGGAAAAGATGACCGATCTGGCCCGGGGGGCCGACCATCTCTTTATCGAGGCCGCCTTTCTGGAGGCGGACGCCGATCTGGCCCGTGAAAAACGCCACCTCACCGCCCGCCAGGCGGGCCGCATCGCCGGCCGTGCCGGCGTCAAAGGGTTGACGGTGTTCCACTTTTCACCCCGATACACAGACCGCCCCCATCTCCTCCGGGAAGAAGCGGAAGCGGCCTGGCGGGATGCGGGGGACGGGGAGCGGGTCCGACCATGAAGCCGGATCTTTCATCCGCCCAGGCGGATCGGCCGGAGGATTTCGACGCCCATATCGGCCGCATCCTCATTAAACGACGCATTATCACGGAGGAGGCCCTTTCCCACGCCCTTCGGGTTCAAAAGGAGATGTTCGAAACGGGACGTCCGCTTCATCTGGGATTGATATTGGTGAAACTGGGGTATGCGACCGAGCCGGAGGTGGTCAAGGCCATCAACGCGCATTTCGACCTCTCGGTAAATTCCTTAAGCGAAAACATCGCGCATCAGATCCGGGACAAGCAGCGCCGCAAGGACGGCGTCCTGCCCAAACCCCGGATCCCCATCTGGCTGCAACTATCCATGGCCATGGCCATGGTCATCCTCCTGACGGTGACGGCCCTGTCCTGGGTCACCCTGAACCAGCAGAAAGAGCAGCTCTACACCCAGACCGTCCGCCTGGGAACGGTCAGCCTCAATTACTTCGCCAACAACGCCCGCATCCCCCTGCTGGACGACAACGAGCTGGCCCTCAACTCCCTTATCCGGGAGGCCACCGACGTGGAGGGAATCCGGTACGCCGTCATCGTCAACGCCGGGGGCCGGATCATGGCCCATTCGGACCGCGACCGGCTGGGGGAGACGTTTAAAGGGTTCAACACCGGCCAGGTCCGGTTCCAGGAGAAGACGGCCACCTACTTCCGGTACACCGCCGCATCCGGGGAAAAAATGCTCAATCTGAGCCGGGAGGTCACCTTTAAAGACCAGCCCCTGGGGGAGGTCCATGTGGGGGTTTCCCTGGATTTCATCCAGGGGCTCATTGCGGAAAGACGGTATTCCATCGCGGCGGTGGGCGGGGCCGTGCTCTTTTTCGCCCTCCTCATCGCCATCGGGCTCGGCTTCCATTTTTCCCGCCCGGTCAAGGCCCTGGCCGCGGCGACCGAGGAGATCAGCCAGGGAAACTACCGCCACCGGGTGAACCTGAACCGGAACGACGAACTGGGCAGCCTGGCCGTGGCCTTCAACCGGATGAGCCGGGAGCTGTGGAAAACCTCCCTCATGCAGAAAAGCTTCGGCAAATACGTGGGATCGGACGTCCTGGAGATGATCATGGCCAATCCCGAGATCGAGTGGCTCAAGGGCCACCGCCGGGAGATGACCGTTCTGCTGACGGACATCCGGGGGTTCACCGCCTTTTCCGAGGGGAGCGAGCCCGAAGACATCGTGGAGCGTCTCAACCAGTACCTGGAGATCACCACCGCCGCCATCCTCCAGTTCGGCGGCTATGTGGACAAGTTCATCGGCGACGCCGTCCTGGGCGTATTCGGCGTGCCGGTCTACCATAAAGACCATGTGGAACGGGGAATCCGGGCCGCTTTGGAGATCCAGCGGGCCCTCGGCGCGGCCGCTGAAAACGGCAATCCGCTGCTGGATTCCGTGGGCATCGGCGTCAACACCGGCGTGGCGGTGGCCGGGAACATCGGCTCCCAGGTGAAGATGGAATACACGGTGATCGGCGACACCGTAAACCTGACCTCCCGGATCAACGGCCTGGCCCGGGCCGGGGAGATCATTATTTCCCAACCCGTGCTGGACGGGCTGCCCGACCGGCTGGAAACGACGCCCATGGCCGCCCGGAAGATCAAGGGCAAAACCGAAGCCGTCTCCCTGTACCGGCTGAAGGGGATACGGGACTGACGCGGCGACGCCAAAAACGCCTTGACCCCGGGATCGGCGGATGGTATGCTGATTTTATTCTAAATTAAGGACTTTGTGAAACATCCAACTGCAAAGGCTTGAGGATGCCGCCTGAAAAAGAAAAGGACGCCATCGCCGAAGAGGCCGTATCCGAGGAGGCGGTGGACGACGCCATCGGGCCCTCGGGCAACATCAAGGTCAAATTCGAGATTTACGGCGAGGAGATGATCGAGAAGAAGGTCAAGTCCAGCGGAAACAGCGGCCGGGTCTACCTGCCGCCCAACTGGGTCGGCCACCAGGTGAAGATCATCCGGATCGACTGATCCGACCCATCTACCCCGGAAGGGTGCGACTGTGGAGAATCTGAACATCAGAAGATTACGGACGGAGGATGCGCCGGCGGTCGCCGAAATCTACGCCGCCATCGACCAGCCGTCCGCCAGAGAGAATTTCAGCCGGGTCATCACCGACGAGATCCTCCGGTATGAAGACGCCGTCTGCTTCGTGGCGGAGCTGGAGGGCCGCGTGGTGGGATACATCATCACCTACAGCCCCTCCGTCGGGTTCGGCCTCGACCGCTCCGCCTGGATCGCGCTTTTGGGCGTGATGCCCGACCGTATGGGAGAGGGAATCGGCAAGAAAATGGCCGAAGCGGTCTTCAAATTCTACGGCGACCGGGGCATCCACACCGTCTACACCACCGTTCGCTGGCACCAGACCGACCTGCTGTCGTTCTTCCGAACCCTGGGCTTCGACCAGAGCGATTTCATCAACCTGCGGCGGGGGACTGATACACCAAAGGCAAGTTGATTCGGGAAGGAAATAAAGAAATCTGGTATTTTCTCATTTCCTCGAAAAGAGCGATATGATAGCAGATGCGGCGATACATATTACCGTTTGTCCATCTTGTGGAAGCGACAGAATAAAAAAGGTTCATAAGACCTGGACAGGGAATTTTCGCGGGATAACCTACAGCGTTCCGTCGCTCGAATTCCATGAATGCCCTGAGTGCGGCGAAAGAATATACGACCGTTCGGCCATGCGAAAAATTGAATCGTATTCTCCGGCTTTTCAAAACAAATATCGCATGACGCAATGC
>JAABTM010000425.1 GCA_011389855.1 Desulfobacteraceae bacterium | reverse complement strand
CCCCGGATTTCCGCCTCATCCTTGACGCCGGCCAGGGAGATCCGGATGAACTTCCGGCCGAGGCTCCGGGCGATGGACATGCCCAGGGAGGTCTTTCCCGTGCCCGGCGGTCCCACGAAGCAGAGCACCGGCCCCCGGGCGCTGAGGCGCACGGATTTGGCGGCCAGGGCCGCTTTGACCTTTGACCGGATCTCCTCCAGCTTCAGCGGCTTGGACAGAAAATGGCCGCTGCCCTTCTCCATGGCCTCCACCGCCGCCGGGACCGTGGCGTACCCCGTCACCACGATCACCACGATGTTCGGGTCCTTTTTCTTGGCGGCGTTGAGCACGTCCATCCCGTCCACCTTCTCCATTTTCAGGTCCGTGATGACCAGGTCGAAGGGGGTCGCGTCCAGGGCCTCCACGGCCGCCATGCCGGTGGCGGCGGCCACCACCTCGTATCCTTCCTTTTGCAGCACGTATTCCAGGTTCCGGCGGGCCATCTTCTCGTCGTCCACCACCAGAATCCGGTGTTTCCGGGAGCATTTGAGCATCCGGACGGCCAGGTGCTCCAGGATCCGGTCCTTGATCTCGGAAAGACCGTGGTGGTCCTCGTCCAGGACGGCCTGGGCCCGGTCGATGTCGGGGTTGTCGTCGGTATGGCGGTTCCAGGGCAGGCTGACCAGATAGACAAGGTAATTGGTCCCGATGGTGTATTCGCTGCTGGACGGGCTGGTGGACGCGAGCTTTTCGATCTCCTTGAGGGCGATGGCCTCGACGGGCTCCGGCATCGCGGCGTTCAGCACCTTCTGGCGGAGGGTTTCGATCTCCGGCGGCAAAGCGGTCTCTTCTTCTTTTTTCGGTTTAGCGGTCTCTTCCCTGGAAAACAGCCCCATGTTCTTCCTCCTTCGTGTCCCGGGTGGTCGCCATTACATATCGCAATGGGTTGTTGATATCTGTAATGATTTATAAGTAATCGAAATAAAACGGTTTAAATTTATGCTCTTTTTGGGTGTTGCGGATTGCAACTCGACGCGCGATTTTTCCATTCGGGATCATTTAAAAAATATTTGTTATGAAATCAGCGCTATATCATTAATTTTACGGTTTGGCACGGCCTTTGCTTCAGTGTATGTCAAAATTAAAACCTGTTTGGAAACAACCCTCTCCAACCCACCCCCAAAGGAGGCGTCGAATGAAACTGCAAAACTTGTACCGAATCGTTGAAAACACCATGGCGGCCGTGGCCTTCGCCGAGGCCGGAGAGAACGAAGAAGCCCTGCGGATGGCCTTCCCCGAAGACCGGAAGGAAAGCCGGAACGCGGTTCGAAACGAAATCCGGGAGGAAAACCGCCCCACGCTCCACTGCTGATGGACGGTGAAAGGCAAGGTATCGCGCGGATGAAAAAGGTGCTGTTGGCCATAGCGGGAGAAAAACCCGACCGGCGGATCATCGACTATGCCGTGGAACTGTGCATGAGGATGAAAGCCCGGCTGGACGTTCTCCAGATCGTGGGGCCCGGGCTCAAAGGATCCGCCGGGCGGATCCGGGCCCGGGCCGACCGGTTCCGGCGGCTCGTCGATTCGGCGGCCGCCGCGGCGACCTTCGCGGAAGTCGGCGAACCCGATCCCTTCGCGACGCCGGCCGTCGCCTCGGTTTTCGACGACCTGACCGTCCGGTCGGGCCCGGCGGCGAGGGAAATCATCGATTATGTCGATTCACGGCGGGATATCGTCCTAACCCTCTACGATCCGTCCCTGGACGGACCGGGCGGCCGGGAACTGCCGGTCCGGTTAAAAGAAGGATTGCCGGTGCCCCTGGTCCGGCTGGCATGACGCGGTTCGGCGTTCCGCCTTCAGGCGGTGATGCGCCGCCTGAAGGCGGAACGCCGAACGGATCGCCGGATGGGCGCATCATTTCTGAGAATTCATAGACAACTAAATCGAACAACTTCAGAGGAGACATACGATGGTGGGAAGAATAAAAAACTGGTTGAGCGGCGCCAGGGGAAAAGCGGACAAATATCAGCAGACGGTTGTATTCGCCGAGGCGAACCACCCCGATATGGCCGATAGGTTCGCCGAAGACCGGCGGGCCGAAGCCGTGGAGGAAACGGGGCCGTCCCGGCTCCTGGTGGTGGGCAACGAAAGCGCTTTTTCGGACGATATGGTCTCCTACGCCCTGGGAATGGCCCAACGGATGTCCTACGAAATCGTGGCGCTTAACGCCGCGCCCCTGTCGTGCCGGACTTTCCGGCTCTTTTCCGACTCCCGGGACCAGTTGTGCCATGATTTCAAGAGCATGTCCGAAGAGAACGCCGAAGCCTTCCGCGAAAAGGCCGTGGCAGCCGGCATCCCCTTTACCCATATCGTCAAGTTCGACGAAACGGAAACGGCCGTGGAAGAGGTGATGCGGGCCGAAAAAGGCATCGACTTCGTCATCGCCGACACGGCCGAAACCCAGCCGGAGAACCGGGTCCAGGACGAGAACCGGCCCCGGAACGAAATCTGCGTTTATTCCATGAGCGTTTAACCTCCCAATGTGTTGCGAATTGCAACGACTGCGTTGAAATAGGCAACAGGCCCCTTTCGTCTCTGAATTTTCAGGAGGATGGCGGAAGGGGCAACACCATGTGTTGCGAAATGTAACGATCCTTTCATTCCCTTCCTTTTTGTCCTGCACTGGTTTTCTTTCCGCATTTCAAAAAATTCGCCTTGAATGACATGGCGCCGTTTGGCATTGCCGCGCGGGAGTGAACTCCCACGCTACTATGTGTCGTCCCTACAGGACTGGAATTGCAAAAAAATGTCCTGTAGGGACATCATAAAATAGCGTGGGGATTCATCCCTTCGCGGCAAACGGCGAGCGGCTCGTTGAATTCGCCAACAATATCATTCATCCCCTCGCGGCCGGCCGGGACCGTCTTTTCAAAATGGCATCCTGTTTGCATATCCCCATTGCCTGTTTGGGCTGGGATTGAAATCCCAAGCGGCAAAACCACGACGTTTGGATAAAAAAAAGGAGGATCAAAATGGGTGGACAATTTTACCTGGGGCTTTTGCTGATCGCGGTGGCGTTCGGGCTCTGTTTTTATTTCCGCAACGAGAACCGTAAGTAGCGGATGCGTTCAACCGACCTGACTGAAAAGGAGCTGTTTCCATGACGCCCGAGATGATCTTGACCATGATCGTGCTTCTGTTTGTGATTTGTCTCTTTGTCTTTGAATGGGTGCGGGTCGACGTGGTGGGCATCCTGATGACGGTGTTGTTGCCGCTCATCGGCCTGGTGACGCCCCGGGATGCGTTTACGGGGTTCAGCAGCAACGCCGTCATCTCGATCATCGCGGTGATCATCATCGGCGCGGGGCTGGACAAGACCGGCGTCATGAACCGGGTGGCCGGTCCCATCATCAAGCTGGCCGGGGCCAGTGAAAAACGGGTGATCACCCTGATATCGGGAACCGTCGGCATCATCTCCGGCATGATGCAGAACATCGGCGCCGCGGCCCTGTTTCTGCCCGCCACCCAGCGCATCGCCAAGCGGATGGGGGTCCCCGTGTCCCGGATTCTCATGCCCATGGGGTTTTGCGCCATCATCGGCGGCACCATGACCCTGGTGGGGGCCAGCCCGACGATTCTCCTCAATGACCTGATGATCCTGAACGGCCAGAAATTGCAACCCTTC
>JAABTM010000424.1 GCA_011389855.1 Desulfobacteraceae bacterium | reverse complement strand
GCATTGGGGGGGAGGAAGCTAGGGGGGAGAATGATGTATGAAAAGGGGCCTGCTGGGTGGGGCGCCTTGAAGGAGGAGGTGATTTTTGCATTGATGCATCGTTTGTTTTTGGGTATAAGGGAAATGAGAAGAGGGTGAGAAAACGGTTTTTGGAATTGTGCCATTAACGACGTTATGTGATTTATCTTTATTATGTTTTGTAACTATTGCGAATGATTGAATATTTCATCGCTAGTAAAAGTCCGGTTTTTGAAACCGTCAAAAGTTAGGATGTTTGGAATTATTTAACCAGGTTATAGAACACAACAATAAATTTTCGACAGAAAGCGTTTTTGGAAGTTATCTGATCTTTGACATATTATTTTGCTTTGAATTCGGTTGATTGTGGATTTACTAATGCAAAATAAGTCAAACTAGAGGAAGGAGTCCGAGAGTGCCCCGGTAAGGAAGGGGATTGGGACACACTGGAACCCCTTGTTCCTCAAGTCTGCATTGTCCGAGAGTGCCCCGGTAAGGAAGGGGATTGGGACGGCATTTTCACCCTCTATCTTTATCATAGCGATGGGTCCGAGAGTGCCCCGGTAAGGAAGGGGATTGGGACTGAGTCGGAGAATCGAAACTGTTTTGAGTACATGTCCGAGAGTGCCCCGGTAAGGAAGGGGATTTGGACCCGGCACAATCGTTTAGAGCTGATTTTTTTCAAACCTTGAAAACATTTCCTCTAAAAAATTCCATCCGCTTCACATTTTCTCTTTTCTCATTACCCCGAATGCCCTATAATCACCCCGCCATTTGAACAGATATCGATATGAACCTTACAGCCAACGGGGAATCTCTTGATGGATCGACAACTCGCCTTGCACGATGTCCGAAATCATCTTTATGATCAGGCTGAAAAATGGTGGTGGTGGAGCCTCGGCCTCACCGGCGCCATGCAGATCATTCTTTTAACGGCGGTCATCTGGAACCAGGAGACCGCCGTTTACATTTCCGGCTTCATCGCCCTGGTCGTTCCCCTGGCCGCGACATGGCTTCGGGTGCTCGCTGGCGGCTACAGCGGAAAGGGCGACAAGGTCCGCCGGCTCATCCTTTACGCCGAAGGACTCGGCCGCGACATCCCGCCCCAGGAGATGTCCACCATCCGGTCCTGGACCATCGGCGAATCCATGAAACCCGCGCCCTTCGAAGGTCCTTATTTCGCCTCCAACCTGGAACCAGGACCCAAAAAGCTCGCCGACATCACGGCGGAAAGCGCGTTTTTCACCAAAAATCTCGCGGCAAAAGCCTACCGGTTCCTCGTCGGCGCCTTCGTCGTTTCGCTTTTGATCCTCGCCGCTATCATTTATGTGGGGTTGATCGTGGAAAAAGGGACGGGCAACGCCCCGGTCCTCGGCAACGTCATTCTCCTGTTCGCCTCGGTCCTTCTGGGCGGCGACGTGCTGTTGCTGATGAAGCGTTACAATGGCCTGAAGGCCGCCGCCGGGGCCGCTTTCGACCGATGCGCCGATCTTCGCGACCGTGAAGCGCCCACGACGTTCGAGGTCATGCAGGCCGTCGAAGACTACCATTTGGCCCTGGTTCCGTCCCCGCCGATCCCCTTTAAACTGTATAAACGGTACGGCGGTCATCTGAACGAGGTCTATCGCTCCAGCCATTCCACCCCATCCCGAACGGAGTAACGCCAATGCCGGACCTTTTTTTACGAGTCTCCGCCGTCAACCTGGGCGACAGCGTTTATGACACCAACGACATCAGCACCATCCGGGGCGGCGGCTTCATGCTGCTGGACGCCGTGAACCGCCTGGCCGGCGCCGCTGAAATCGCCCCTTTCCTGGAAAAAATATCCGTCGGCGCCAGCGAAGGGATCTTCAGGCTGACAGACCAGGGCGCCGCCGACACGGCGCGGGTCAAAACATCGGTTCGAACCTTCCTATCCTCGGCCGTGGGCGCCCCGGAAAAATCGGCTTTCGGAGGCCATGCCGCCTTCACCGTCGATCTCGTGGATGGCGGGGGCGACGATTTCCAGACGATCCAGGAACGGCTGATCGCCGAAAACCGGTGGCGGCAGCTCCAGCAGTTGACGGTCTCGCTGGGCGACGGCTGGAAAGGGGCCGCCGCGGCCTGCGACCACAACGGCGTCCGGCCCGGACTCCACAAAGAATACATCCCGGGAACCAACCAAAAACGGCCCGTCTCCGGATCGGCCCTGTTTCGCCGTGTGGAAGGCCGGCAACTCAGGAAAGCGATTTACGGCAAAATCCTCCGGACCGACGATTCGAGTCTGCCTGCTTTCACCGACCACCTGGAAGACCTCAGCAAAAACCCGCCCAAAGGCGTGTCCAAAAACCTGGACGGAAAGATCGCCTTTATCTATGTGGACGGCAACAAGTTCGGAAAGATTCGCCGACAGCACTGCAATGACGAACGATCAGCGGCCGCTTTCGACAAGGCTGTTCAGGATCGGTTCAGGTCCCCCGTTCTGCGGGAAGTGATTGAAAATATGCTTGAAAACGACAAGGGGTGCATTGAAGTCGATGACAAGAAGCAAATTCGACTCGAAACCCTTCTCTGGGGCGGGGACGAGATCGAATGGGTCGTACCGGCCTGGAAAGGGTGGGAGATTCTGAAGTTGTTCTACGAAACCGATCCGCCGCCCAGCTTTGATGGGAGTTCGGCCCCCGGTTTCGCCGGTCGCAAAATTCCCCTGACCCATGCCGCGGGCATCGTGTTTTGCAAGCACAACGCGCCGATTCTTCAAATCCGAAAGCTGGCCCGGAATTTGGCCGATCTTGCCAAGACCCGGCTGAACCGGGTTCCCGAAGACCGTGTCGAAGGCGATATTTTCCATTACCTCGCCCTCGACAGCTTCGACATGGTGGCGGGCGACGTAGATCAATTTCTGAAACGCCATTACCGGCCCTATGACTACCGGGATCTGATCATGAGCGGCCCGAAAATGGCGGATTTTTCGACCCACCTGTCGAAACTGAAAGCCGAAGCGCTCATGGACGGACCAAGCCTGATCAACGGTCGCGCGCCCGCTTTCAGCATCGACTGGAAAGACAATTCAGAGGTAAAAGCCGCCTACGGCTGGACCCGCCCCCGAACCCTCGCCACCACCCGCACCGCGATTCATGAAAACACGCGAGGCTCCCGGGCGGAACGGCTTTACACCTTCGAAGCCGTCTGCCCCACGGACGACGCCGACCGCCGCGTCTGCTGGACCGGAGACGTGGTTCTGCCGCCGGATCTCGACGACGAACAGGTCGCCGAACTCCGCCGCCAGCTCGACTATGTGATCCGCCATTGGTTCGACCGCATCGGCAAGCGGGACGGTCGCCTGGGGTCGGCGGCCTTGAACGAGGGGCCGAGCCGGTCCGCCGTCGCTGAAACCGACCCGGTGCGCGACGGCTTGTGCATCGTCACCCTTCAAAGCGACGCCCTGATGCTCGACCCCTGGGAATTGGGGGGCGGGGACCGCGAAACGGTCCAGGCCGCCTACGCCGATTACTGGCGGGAGGCTTCCGGCGGCGCCCTGACCCTGACGCGCCATCTGGCGGCCCAGAAACTGCTGGGCGGTTACCTGGGGCGACGGTTCCGGCCGGTGGGGGAAACCGATTACTACCCCTTTTTCCTCACCGCCGCCGGCGCGGTCTTCGTACTGGTGGCG
>JAABTM010000135.1 GCA_011389855.1 Desulfobacteraceae bacterium | reverse complement strand
CCGATTCGTTCCGCCAGACCATGGTCTTCTCATGGACTTTCCGGGGCAGGAGCCGGGACTGAAGCAGCTTGTCGGCCGAATCGAAATAGAGATAATCCGCGGGGATGACGCTGCCCAGGGGATCGTCCAGATTGGTCTGGATGGTCTTGTGGACCATGCTCAACTGGTTCCGGAGCTGGCTGTCGGTGCCGGTCTGGTCCAGAACCCGCAGGGTGTTTTCCCAGAACCGCCGGCGGACGGGCAGGATGGGGTAATCCCGGGGAAAATCGGGGATGTCGTCCTGCCGGTGGGCGATGGACGTTCCTTCCAGGTGACGGGAGATTTCACCGAGATTGGTCTGGAGGGTCTCTTCGATGGGCGCGATGGCGTCCGGCTTTTTGGCCAGGATGACCTTTCGGATCACCGCCTCCACATCGGCGTCCGACAGTTCGATGCGCACGGTGAACCGGCCTTCCAGTTTCTTCAGATTGGACGTTCCCGTCACGGCGGTCTGCCCGGTGCCGATGAACAGGATCTTTCCCCCGATGTTTTTACAACAGGCCTCCACCGCTTCCTGGACGGCGGTGGAGCGGTGGGTGTCTTCGCCGATGTATTGCTGCACCTCGTCGAGGACGATCAGGGTCAGCGGAAATTTCTTGTTTTGCGTCACCGCCCGGCGGATCGCCTTGAGCATGTCGTCGCTGCTCACATCCTGGACGAACGGGTAGAGGTTGTTGAGGGTTTCCATGCAGACGGCGGGCGACGAAAACAGCGCGGGTTTGACCGCCATCAATGCGGCATGGAGCCCCTCCGCCACGTAGAGGTTGTCCAGTTCCTCTTCCCAATCGCATCCGTTGTCTTCCACATGGGCCTTCACCGATTCATACACCCCTTCGGATTTCAGCCACATGACAAACCGCGCCAGGGGATAGCTCCCCGGCAGGCCGGCCGATCTGAAGATGATCCGCAACAGCGCCAGCCGGACGCTCCCTTCGGCCCCGGCCCCAAGGGTTCCGGACGCGGCGTGGAGCCCGCCCCGGCGCTTGCCCTGGGTGGAGAGTTCTTTCAGCAGGTCCTTGACCCCTTGAGGCAGAGCGGCGATGCCCCGGGCCGTGGCCCCGTCGGAAAATGGCGTATCGTCCCACAGCGCCCGGAGCATCTTGGCCAGGTGGGATTTGCCCGATCCGAAAAACCCGCTGATCCAGACGGCCGGCTGTTCGGACTGATCGATGTTTCTCAGATACGTCTCCAGGATATGGACCATCCCTTTTTCATACTGGCCGTCGCAGACAAAGGTCTCCAGTTCGTAGCGCAGCACATCCATGGCCTGCCGGCTCCGGTCGTCATTGACACTGGCGACGCCTTCGTTGACCAGTTTCTGTCGCGAGGGATCTTTCTGATAGATGTCTCGGTTTTTCATCGCCACTTCCGCACCTCTTCTAAAATTCGGTCTTGATCATCGTTTCGGCCAATGAATGCCGCGGAGCGGCAAAGGCATACAGCCTGGGGTTTCAACCCCAGGAAGGGAGCGACCCCCCCAATGCGCCCTGAAGGGGCGCTGGCTTTCTGATAGATGTCTCTATTTTTCATCGCCACTTCCGCACCTCTTCTAAAATTCGGTCTTGATCATCGTTTCGGCCAATGAATGCCGCGGAGCGGCAAAGGCATACAGCCTGGGGTTTCAACCCCAGGAAGGGAGCGCCCCCCCCAATGCGCCCTGAAGGGGCGCTGGCAGGTGAATGGCCGAAACGATGATCAAGGCCTAAAAATCCTTGTCCGCCGTAATGGGCACGGCCAGATAATTCCATCCGTCGTAGCCGTCCAGAAGACGGTAGTTGTTGTTGTCGTAACTCCCAGGGAAGAAGATGAGCAGTTTGCCGGACACCAGCGGGGCCAGCCGGTCCACTACTTCCTTGACCTTCAAAAACCCGAAAAGCGACCCGACGCCCTTTACGGCGACCACCGCGTTCTCCCCGACGTCCCGATCATCGATGAACGTCCTGAATCCATCCACGATGGTCTCCAGGTACCGGTGCATCAGGGAGGAGAGCAGGTGGGGCTTTTGAAAATAGCTCTCGGCATATTTCTGGGCGGCCATCCACTCCGCGAAGGAATCCGTTACATCGAAAACGGCCCAATCATGGCCGGCCTGCCGGGTGGCGAGTTCAAATTCCTCGATCCGGGCTCTCAGCCGCAGTTCCTCGGCTTCGCCATAGACGCAGAAGACCACCCGCTGGGCCGCCGCCGCGTCATCCCGCCAGGGGATCGAGATGTATGCGGCGTAAGACGCGATCAATCGCTTAATTTTGCTCACGAATCCACTCCATTTCGGTTTCCGTCAAACACTGGGGGAACAACGCATCCACCACATTGCCGGCGCGTTTGAACACCATCCAGCCTTTTTGGGAGGCCGCCTCGGCCAACGCCATCCGCTCATTCATAGGGCAATCCAACAGCGAGGCATGGTCGCCCAGGAAAAGCGACTCGCCCCTCCCGCCGGAAAGATACCCCAACAACAGGGCATAAGCCGCCGAACCGGGGGTGGCCACGGCCTGGGACCGCGTCTTTTTGACCTTTCCGGTCAGATGGCCGGATTGGGTCCAGGTGGCGTTGAGGTTCTGGGCCGTCGATTTCAACGTGGCGTTGCTGAACCGTCCCGGCGCCCGTTCTTCGATAAAGGCTTCCATCTCCTCGCGAAGAACGGCGTCCCCGTGCTCGTGGGACTGGATAAAGGGTCTGCTCGACCGCAATATGGCGTCCCGGCCATAGGCGCAGCTCAAGGCGATGAGCGGCCTGCCTTCCGGGTCTCTTTGCCAGAAAAAAAGGAGATTCCGGAACACCGTCAGGGATGGGTCCAGACCATACAGCGCCGTCAGATGCCGGGCGGTCAACTCCCGGGTCTTCCCCGACCGTTTTCCCAGGCAGTTGTGGGTTTGGATGGCGTCGAGGTAGTCATTTTTGGTTGCCTTCGGGTCGTCGATCCAGGCGAGCAGGCGCGCCAGCTCCGGCATCATCATGGTGCGCGCCGTGTGGGTTCCGCCGGGTGCGGTTTTGAAGCCGAAACGGCGCTGGTCGTTTTCAATCGCGTCCATTCGGTTCTTTCTGTGTCGAAATCCCCTCTCGCCATCGTCCCGTCAGGGTCGCCTGAATCGGGCAGCCGCTTTGATTCTCAATGTCCACAGGTTCTTCTACTGGAAACATCATCATGAATGACCCCACGAATACGCAACCGGTCCCAATTACTACACCTGCATAAATCCGGTGTCAAATATTTCCAGCAAACCCTATGGATAAGGATGACCCCGCGTGGTCATTCCCGAATAACCAAGTGAATAAAATTCAATCCGCTACCTTTTTGATACTCTCCTCTCCCCGGATCGACGCAATGGACGAGATCCAGCTCCCGGCACATGGCCCCCACGTCGGCCCGTCATGGCAGGAAAACAAGGGCCCCCTTCATCCGCTGGATCTCACGTTTTCGTTGAAATGCGACCGCGTCGCAAACCAGATACCGCTCATGATCTTCAAGATGGTTCGATCCCTTGCAGGCCACCGTCATGCACATCTCCCGGCCGGCCGACAGCCACGGTTTGAGGAAGATCCATTGGGCGAAATCGTCCATCCGCGAAGCCATCACCATGGGCCTTTTCGTCCGCCGGAAAAGCCGCTTCGTTATGCCCTTCAGTTGGATTTTACCGAGATTCTTCGGGAGGTTCAATTCAAAAAGCCCCTCGCCCTCCACATCCGCCGGAAGCGAGCCGTCCGCCGATTGGGATAGCGGGTGAACCCCGACCAGCCGAATCCCCGGGTTTTCCGCCGTGGCCTGTACCAGCACCCGATCCACCTTGGCGAAGGATCGCTTTTTCATTTTTCTCGGGAGGCGTCCGGATTCCGTTTCTTCCGGAAGGGTCAGGTGCGGGACGACGCAAAACCAGTAGATGTCGTGTTCATCCGGGTCGTAGGCATGGGTTCTGAACAGGGCCGACCGAACGTCTTCGGCGAGGTCGTCGCAGTTGAGCTTATCCGCGTACTTGGATGCGTTCAGTTGAAATGGCTGATGCATGCGCTTCCCTTCTACCGTGGATGATGTATGAATGGTGCAACCTGAACGGGAGAAGTATCAGAAAATGCCTTTTTTTGCAATGCGGGCGCATGCTTTTCCTGAATGAACCAAACAACCGTTGAGAGGACGCGCCCGTTTTTTCAGTTTATTAGGCGCTGGCATGTCCGTTAAGATAGGCGTCGATCGCGATTAACCGCCTATGATTTCATTCAAACCGTCGATGATGAACGCCAATTCTTCCTCGGACGCTTTTGTGATTTTCCCGCCGATCCGTTTCGTTGAAAGGGTTCGAATCTGGCTAATCTTTACCCAGGATTTTTTGGGCAGTTCGGCATCCGCAAGTTCCAGGGTCAGGGGATAGCCGGCCCTTTGCGGCCGGCTGGTGATGGCCACGGCAATGACCGTGCCCGATCTCTCATTGAATACGTTGCGGCTCAAAACAAGAACAGGGCGTAAACCGCCCTGTTCGCTGCCGATTACCGGGTTCAGATCCGCCCAGTGGATGTCGCCCCTTAATATTCGGGCCATTCTTCCAGCACCGATGTGACCCCTTCCTCGGATAGAGATTGTTCGAAGTCCGGATCGAGCTTTGCACACTCCCGGGCAAGACGGTTCTTTTCAATGCGCATTAATTTTTCGGCGACGGCTTCCTGGACGGCTTTGCTGCGGTTTGGGAAGACCTTTGATTTAACAAGCATATCTAAGTGCTTAAGCGTCTTTTCGTCAATTGTGATCGCGATTTTTGATGCGGCCATTTGGGTCACCTCCGGTATGATAATATGTCATACCGTGGCGGTTTGCAAGCATAATTTGGCTGGACAATTGGCTGGCAGACCGTTTTGTCTTTCAGCATTCTTATCGCAGAGAGGGGCGCCGTCA
Organism: Desulfobacteraceae bacterium; assembly: GCA_011389855.1. Taxonomy (GTDB): domain Bacteria; phylum Desulfobacterota; class Desulfobacteria; order Desulfobacterales; family JAABSP01; genus JAABTD01. Next base: position 7,727 of record JAABTM010000135.1, on the reverse strand, counting down.
TTTCCCGCAACACCGTTTGTACTTCTTCCCGCTCTTGCATGGGCACGGAGCGTTACGCCCTGTGCCGGGATATTTCTTCTCTCGTGGGGGCGGCGCCGCGGCTTGGGAATCAAACCGGGGCATGTTTGGAAACATTTCCTGATGCCTCAAAATCATAGGATCAATGACCGACCGCCGGAAATCGGCAAACTCGGCTTTGTCCATCTTGAGGGTCTTTTGCATATTGGAGATATCTTTTTCCCGATCATTTTCAGGCGCCAATGCCAAATTCCAACACAATTGAGCGATCCCGAAGGCTTTGTTCAACTGCTCTTGAGAACCGTCTGTCTCGTCGATCAGCGGTTGCGCGTATGCGACCATCGAGTCTGCTATTGTTCCCATGAAACGCCTTTCGTTTTGTCGGCCGAACCCAATATATTCCGGGACTTTACCCCAAAACCCACCCCAAGGTCAAACCAAATCTGGACAATCCCCGCCCCCCTCAACATCCCACCACCCCCCCCAACACCCCTCATCAAAAGCCCGAACGCGAATCCATAGCAAACGGACCGGCATATGTGGTATCATCCCCATTTTTAACCGGCCCGGACCTAAAATCACCGCACCCGGCTGCCGCATCAACCAACATCCAACCATGCCGCACCCCATTTGGAGGCAACACCACCCCATGCATACCGACTCCCCGCTTTCCCGTTTCTTCTCCCACGACAAAGGCGCATTCGTCCTCCTCTGGCTGGCGGGCCTTTATCTCCGCATGACAGTTCTGGCCGCGCCGCCGCTGACGCCGATCATCGGCGAGGCCATGGATTTGGGTCAGGCCGCCATGGGCGCGCTGACCACCCTGCCGACCCTGTTGCTGGCGGCCTTCGCCATCCCCGGCGCATTCATCACGGCCCGGCTCGGCGCCCGCCGCACGGTCGTCTGGGGACTGATGATCACCGCCGGGGCATCGGCCCTCCGGGGCGCGGCGCCGGGACCGACCACGCTATTCGGCGCCACGCTTCTCATGGGCATGGGCATCGCCGCCATGCAGCCGGCCCTCCCCGCCCTGGTGCGCCGCTGGCGCCCGAAGGGAATCGGCCTTGCCACCGCCGTCTACACCAACGGCCTCCTGGTGGGCGAAATCCTCAGCTCGGGCCTGACCCTGCCGGTGGTGCTTCCGCTGGTGGGCGGGAGCTGGCGCGCGGCCATCGCCGTCTGGTCCCTTCCCGCGATCCTGGTGGTCCTGGGGTTTTCCTTCCGCCACACGGTCCATGACGGATCGGACCAGCCCCTGGGGCTCTGGTGGCCGAACTGGTCCAAAAGCGACGTGTGGATCCTCGGCCTGCTGCTGGGCGGCACCGCCATCCTCTATTTCGGGACCAACGCCTACCTCCCCAACCTGCTCCACGCCAAAGGACGGCCGGAGCTGGTCTCGCCCGCCCTCATCGCCCTGAACGCCATCCAGTTAACCTCTTCGGCCCTGCTGCTGGTTTTCTCCGAAAGGCTGGCCGGAAAGCGATGGCCCCTGACCGCCATGGGACTGACGGCCGTGGCGGGCATGGCCGGGGCAGTGACGGCGGACGGACCCTGGGTCATCTTTTTCGCCGGGGTCGTCGGATTCTGTTCCAGCTTCATGATGATACTTCTGCTGGCCCTCCCGCCGCTCATCGGCGGCCGGGACCGGACCGCCAGCCTGGCCGCCGGCATGTTCACGGTCAGCTACGTCTGCTCGTTTGTCGTACCCTTCATCGGCGGGCTGGCCTGGGACGCCACCGGTTTTGCCCATGCCGCCTTCATTCCCCTGGGCGGATTCGCCGCCGTCACGTCGCTTCTGGCGCTTCGGCTTCGGGTGGTGCGGGCGGAGGTCCAATAAAGAGGAGACAAATGGTCGTTTATCGGTCGTTAAATCCTGTCATAATACTGGGAAGGAGTCGCCATGCCCCCCGCCGTTCTCGTTCTTGTCGGCGTTCTCGTCCTCGCCACCCTGCTGGTCGCCGTTCTCTTCGTCAAATTTTTCGTCGGACGGTCCCGACGGGCGCTTCAGCCGGTGGCCGACTGGTCCGGCTACCCCATGCGGACCCAGTACAGCGATGGCGCGGTCGCCGTTTCAGGACGTCATGGGGGCGCGCCGTTTACCTGCGCCTACACGCCGCCGCAGAAAAGCACCCCGCCCTATTTGAATGTGACCCTGACGATTCCACAAGCCCCGGTCATGTCCATCCGGCGGCGGAACCGTTTCGATCGGGTCAGCAGCCGCCTCCGGTTCACCCGATCCATAACCACCGGCGACCCCGGTTTCGACGACCGGTTCTACATCGACACCGCCGATCCGGCATCGGCCGCCGCCCTTATGTCGGACGACCGATTTCGCCGCGCCATCGTCCGCTTTTTTTCGACCATCACCACCGAAGTCCGGTTCGGCCGGGACGGCGTTTCCGTGAAACAGAAACTCGATTTGAAGGAGCGGGTCCATCCGGAAACCGTCGTCGCCCTCCTCGAGGATCTGGCGGCCGTCTCCCGCCCCGCCGACCGGACCACCCTGCGGTTCATCGACGCGCCTCTTAGCGGAAAGGCGCTCCGGGTGCGGCTTGGGGCGCCGTTGGCGGCGCTCATCTTCGTCGGCATCGCCCTGATCATCGTCGGCACGGAGATGTACCCCACCCTCTACCCCTCCTTCCGGGACGCGACCCGCCGCGCAATCCCCTGGGTATGCGGTTTCTCGCCTTTTACCCGGCGACCCTGGGCGGTCTTTACGTCGCCAACGGTTTTCTGGACGATTCCCGGGCTTTGGAAATACGGGGAACGGTGTGCGAAACCTACATCCAGGGACGCGGCGGCAGAAAAATCCGGTTCACCGCAGACGGCCGGCGGACGGCCGGTTTCGACCGGTCCCGGGGCGACTTCCCCCTGGGCCTGCCGGTCCGGTTGACGGTTCGGGGAGGGTATTTCGGTTACCCGTGGGTATTGGAGTGGCGGAAATGATCTCATCTCTTCCCGACAACCGCTTGACATGGTTTTGTTATCCATATATCTTTTCCTTTTTGCGGAAGCATTTACGCAGCGTAAGGTCAGCGGCATCGAAACTTGTCGGGGGAATCCATGAAAGAATGCACCGAAGCGGTGGAGGGAACGGCCCGGAGCGTGTTGAAATCCCTCTACGAGGTATTTGTCAACGACCGGCAGGACGACACCGAATATATCCGGAACGTCAAAGCGGTGATGGGCGCCCTCCAGCGCTATTCACGGGAGAACCAGGACGCCCTGTCGGACCCCGAATCCGTTAAATTGAAGCTATACCGCTTTTCCAAGGAGTTGTGGCTGGAGAATCTGAAGCGGGAGACCGGGGACGGCCCCGACCCGGAGATCGAACCGGTCGCCGACGACATGGAATACGAGGATTACTACGATTATTATTTCGATTATATCTACAACCACGGCGTCTACCCGCGCTGATCAACGGAAAGCGACCCACCTGTTCAAAGCGCCGGTCGATCAACCCCAAAGAATAGAATTTTAAGAGGCCCCATGCGAGCAAGCATCACAGGCGTCGGCCATTTCGTCCCTGAAAAACGGCTGACCAATCAGGATCTGGAAAAAATAGTGAACACCAACGATGAATGGATCACGACCCGGACGGGCATCAAAGAGCGGCGCATTCTGGACGCGGACAAGGGGACCTCGTACATGGGGGTGCGGGCCGCCAGGCACGCCCTGGATCGGGCGGGGGTCGGGCCGGAAGAGATCGATCTGATCATCGTGGCCACGGTGACGCCGGATATGCTGGTCCCTTCCACGGCGGCTTTTGTCCAGGAAGAATTGGGCGCCTCCCGGTGCTGGGGGTTCGACCTCAACGGCGGCTGCACCGGCTTTTTATGCGCGCTGGCCACCGGAGCGCAGTTCATTGAATCGGGGCGGCACCAAAAAGTCCTGGTCGTCGGCGCCGACAAGATGAGCGCGATCATCGACTACGAAGACCGAAACACCTGCGTGATTTTCGGGGACGGCGGCGGGGCCGTGTTGCTGGAACCGTCCCCTGACGGAGAGACGGGCATCCTCGACTATGAACTCCGTCTCGACGGCGCCGGGGCCAAATATCTCTACATGACCGGCGGCGGCAGCCTTCATCCGCCGACCCACGAGACCGTGGACCAAAAAATGCATTATATCCACCAGGACGGCCGAACCGTTTTCAAGCAGGCCATCGGCGGCATGTCCGACATGTCCGGCCGGATTCTGGAAAGAAACGGCGTACCCGGGGACGCGGTCAAGCTGCTCATCCCCCATCAGGCCAATTTCCGCATCATAGACAGCGTGGCCAAAAAGCTGAACCTCAAGCCGGAACAGGTGATGGTCAACATCCAGAAATACGGCAACACCACCGCGGCCACCATCCCCATGGCCATGTCCGAGGCCTGGGCCGAGGGGCTGATGGACCCGGGCGATCCCATCATTTTGTCGGCCTTCGGCGCCGGGTTCACCTGGGGCAGTCTCCTGCTGACCTGGACCATGGCGCGTTAGAGTCCATCCGCTTTTTTCTACTCGGAAATGCCGTAGGCCTTGATCTTGCTCAGCAGGGAAGGATGACTGATCTTTAGGAGCCGGGTCGCCTGGGTCCGGTTGCCGCCGGTCTTGATCAGCGCCCTGGTGATCATCTTTTTTTCCAGGGCCTTTTGTGCGTCTTTCAGGGAATACCCGTCGGAGTCGGGTTCGACCGCCGTTTCGGCGCCGCCGGCGGGGGACGTCACTTCGAAGGGAAAGCTTTCCTGGGAGAGCATCGGCCCATCGGCCAGCACCATGGCCCGCTCGATCACGTTTTCCAGCTCCCGGACGTTCCCCGGCCAGTTGTGTTCGAGCAAGAGCGCCATGGCCTCGGGGGTGATCCCCTTGGTCTCTTTGCCCAGCAGTTCGTTGAACCGATTGATGAAATGCCGGCTCAGCAGGGCGATATCCTCCCGCCGATCCCGAAGCGGGGGCAGTTTGATGATGAGCACGTTGAGCCGGTAGTAGAGATCCTGCCGAAACCGGCCCTCGGCCACTTCGGTCTCCAGGTTCTTGGCCGTGGCTGCGATGACCCGGACGTCGACGATCCGGGTTTTGGAATCCCCCACCGGCCGGACTTCGCTCTCCTGTAAGACCCGCAGCAGCTTCACCTGCAGGGAGGCCGGCAGTTCCCCCACCTCGTCCAGGAAAATCGTGCCCCCCTCGGCCTCCTCGAACAGCCCTTTGTGACTTTTATCCGCCCCGGTGAAGGCCCCTTTTTTGTGGCCGAAAAATTCACTCTCCAGGAGATTGTCCGGAATGCCGCCGCAGTTCACGGCGATGAGGGGGTTCCGGGCCCGGTCGCTGCTGAAATGGATGCCCCGGGCCACCAACTCCTTGCCGGTGCCGCTTTCGCCGGTGATCAGGACGGTTGTGGTGTACTGGGCCACCTTTTCCGAAAGATGGAACACCGCCTGCATCGATTTGCTGCGGGCGATCATATTGCCGAACCGGTAGCTGTCCTCGATATTCCGGATCCGTTTTTTCAGGCGGAGGTTCTCCCGCTTCAGCCGCTCCCGCTCTTCGGCCTTTCGCAGGGCGAGGAGCACCTCGTCGCTCTTGAAGGGTTTGGAGATGTAATCGTAGGCCCCGCGCTTCATGGCCTCGATGGCGGTGTCGATGTTGCCGTAGGCCGACATCATGATGATGGTGGAGCCCTGGAGCTTATCGCCCGCGGCCTCCAGGAATTCCATGCCGTCCATTTTGGGCATTTTGATGTCGCAAAGGATAAAATCATAGGGCGTATCGTCCGACAGCTTCTCCAGCCCCTCCTGCCCGTTGCCGGCCGTATCGATCTCATACCCCGATTTGCAGAGCAACATGGTCAGCATGTGGCGCATGTTGTCCTCGTCGTCGATAATCAGCAATCGCTTGGCATCGAATTCAGTTTCCGGGGCTTCTTTTTCTTTCATATCGCTCGTATATCCGTCGTTATGACCTGTTCGGTGTTTCGATTTCCTTTGATTTGCCCGTACCCGTCCCGACCCCGCGCGGCCCCCGTTCGACCTCCCCTTCATCCAGGGGCAGTTGAACGATCATGGTGGTTCCGCCGCCTTCCCGGCTGTCCACCGTGATCCGGCCGCCCATCCCCTCGACGATGGCGATGGAGGTGGAGAGCCCGAGCCCCGTCCCCTTTCCCGGTTCCTTCGTGGTGTAAAACGGATCGAAAATATTGGAAAGGGAGGTCTCTGAAATGCCGGGTCCGGTGTCCTGAAACGTCAGTCGGATCGATGAAGCGCCATGGGTTCCGCCTTCGACGGTCGCCGCGATCACCGCGCTGCCGATGGTGATTCGGGATTCCCCGTTCGGGTTCGACAGGATGGCGTCTCCGGCATTGATGATGAGGTTGAGAAACACCTGTCGCAATTTGCCGGCATCGGCCTTCACCGCGTCCTGTTGGGCATCCAGGTTCAGAGAAAACCGGATATCGGTCATCATCGGCTGATAGCGGACCACGTCCACCACATCCTCGATGACGGCGTGGACCGATATGCGGTGGACATCCCCATCGGACGACCGGCTGAAGTTGAGCAACTGCCGGATGATGCCATGGATCCGATCGATCTCTTTTTCGGTCCGCTGGACGAACTCCTTCCGTTCATCCGCCATGATATCATCGCTCTTCAACAAATCAAGATATCCCATCACGATGGCGATGGGATTGCCGATTTCATGGGCGATCCCCGCCGACAGCCTCCCCACCGAGGCGAGTTTTTCAGCCCGGATGACCTCTTCCTGGGCTTTTTTCAGTTCCCGGTTGGCGGTTTCGAGATGGTAGACCGTCGCCTCCAGCTCTTTTTTGTCCGCTGAAATCCGCTTCAGCATCCGGTTGAAGGTAGTCGCCAGCTTCCGGAATCCATCCTTGTCCTGGGCGTAAAGGAACATCTCTTCGTCGAATTCCCAATAGTCCTCGGCCTGCTCCAGCAATTTGTGGACCGGTTTGACGGTCACTCTCGACAAACGGTAAAACCCGAATATTGTCAGAAAAACCGTGTTTACGATGATGTAGAGGATAAGGATGTAGTGGGTCTGTTTGAGCGTGGCGTAGATGGCGTCGAAGCGGAGCACCGCCCCGGCCCCGGCGATGGTGCGGCCGCTTTTCCGGAGCGGCAGGGTGACGATCACGCCTTCGTGCTGGCGGGAAAACATGCCGCCGCTGTCGCCGAAAAAGCGGGACAGCGGTTCGCCCCGGTCCATGGCCTGTTGTATCGCGACGTTCAACTCTTTTTCGTAGGCCGCACACCGGCCGATGGCGTAGATGAGATTCCGCCGGGGATCGAGGGCCAGGGCGCAGTCGACCTTGGATTCATCGAACATCCGCTTGAACCGATCCTGCATGACGATGTCGAGGATCTGTGAATTTTCGCCGTAGGGAAGCGTCAGGTTGTTTTCGACGGCCCTCAAAAACAGGCGGGCCTTGGACACCTCGGAGCGGATGAGAATGCCCTTGACCGAGGTCATCATGACGAAATCGATGAGGATCATCCCCGTCACCAGAATGATGACCAGAATGACCACGATGTTGGCCTGTAATCTTCGAAAAAGCACGTTGCATCCGGGGTGAAAGCAAAAAAGCCCGAGGGGAAAAATCCCTCGGGCTTTGAAGAAGAATTCGGCGGCGTCCTACTCTCCCACGCAGCTGCCCGCGCAGTACCATCGGCGCTGAAGCGCTTAACTTCCGTGTTCGGGATGGGAACGGGTGGATC
>JAABTM010000423.1 GCA_011389855.1 Desulfobacteraceae bacterium | reverse complement strand
GGCGTCGGCCGGGACCTTCGCCTTCTGGCTCCATATCGGCATGGGTTGACGCCTGTGCCGGAAACCCGAATCGGATGAACGCAAAAGAGGAGAAAAGATGACGCAACCCCTGACGCGCGCGCTGGTCACCGGCGGGGCCGGATTCATCGGCTCCCACATCGTGGACGCCCTCCTGGCCGACGGATGCGACGTGGCGGTGCTGGACAATTTGTCCACCGGCAAACGGGAGAATCTGGCCCATGCGGCGGACCGCGTCCGGTTTTACCCGGGAGACATCCGTGATCCCGAGGCGGTGGAAACGGCCATGGCGGAATGCGACGCGGTCTTCCACGAGGCCGCCCTGGTGTCGGTGCCCCGGTCGGTGGAAGTGCCGCTGGAATCCGCCGCCGTCAACGATCTGGGAACCCTCAACGTGCTGGAAGCGGCCCGGCGGGGCGGGGTCCGGCGGGTGGTGCTGGCCAGTTCGTCCGCCCTTTACGGCGACCTGCCCGGCTTCCCCAAAACGGAAGAAATGGACCTGCGCCCCATGAGCCCCTACGCCGTCCACAAGCTGACCGGCGAACTCAACGCCCGGCTGTACACCGACCTCTACGGCCTGGAGACGGTCTGCCTCCGGTATTTCAACGTCTTCGGACCCCGGCAGGATCCGTCGTCGCCCTATTCCGGCGTCATCTCCATTTTCATGACCCGGGCCGCCGAAAACCGGGCCCCGGCGATCCACGGGGACGGCGAGCAATACCGGGATTTCGTCTATGTGGCGGACGTGGCCAAGGCCAACCTCCTGGCCGCCGCCGTCGACGGGGCCGCCGGATCGATCCTCAACATCGGCGTCGGCGAGACCGTCACCATCAACGGGCTCTGGGAGACGGTCCGCCAAATGGCCGGCTGCGACCTGGCGCCGGAATACGGTCCACCGAGGATCGGCGATCTTTTCGCCTCCCATGCCGACATCCGTAAGGCAACAGAGACGCTGGGTTTTCAACCGGCTTATACATTTAAACAGGGTCTTGAAACCACCTTCAACTGGTACATGGAGAACCGATGATGAATTTCGACTACAAAACCGTCCTGGTGACCGGCGCGGCCGGCTTTATCGGCTACCACCTCTCCCAGCGGCTCCTGGCCGGCGGATGCCGTGTGGTGGGCATCGACAATATGAACGATTACTACGACGTCCGGCTGAAAAGGGCCCGCCTGGACCGGCTGACGTCTCACGACAACTTCGCCTTCCACAAGCTGGACCTGGCCGATCTGAAGGGACTGGAGGGAATTTTCACCTCGGAGCGGATCGACGGCGTGGTCAACCTGGCGGCCCAGGCCGGGGTCCGGTATTCCCTGAAGAATCCCCACGCTTACGTGGAGGCCAACCTGGTGGGATTCGTCAACCTCCTGGAATGCTGCCGCCACAACAAGACCGGCCATCTGGTCTTCGCCTCCTCCAGTTCCGTCTACGGCGCCAACACAAAGATGCCCTTTTCGGTCCACCACAACGTGGACCATCCGGTCTCCCTGTATGCCGCCACCAAAAAATCCAACGAGCTGATGGCCCACACCTACTGCCATCTCTACGGCATGGCCTGCACCGGACTTCGGTTCTTCACGGTCTACGGCCCCTGGGGCCGGCCCGACATGGCGCTTTTCCTCTTTACGGACGCCATCCTGAACGACCGCCCCATTCAGGTCTTCAACCACGGCAAGATGCAGCGGGATTTCACCTACATCGACGACATCGTGGAAGGCGTGGTCCGGGTCCTTGGCAACCTGCCGGAACCCAACCCCGACTGGAGCGGCGACGACCCCGATCCCGGCACCTCTTACGCCAAGTACCGGATCTACAACATCGGCAACAACCAGCCGGTGGAGCTGACCCGGTTCATCGAAGTGATCGAAGAAGCGGTGGGGAAAAAGGCCAAAAAGGAGATGATGGACATGCAGCCGGGGGACGTGCCGGCGACTTATGCGGACATCGACGATTTGGCGAGGGATGTGGGGTTTTCACCGGATACGGCTATTGAGGAAGGGGTGGGGCGGTTTGTGGCGTGGTATCGGGAGTATTATAAAATTTAAAGTCATTGAAACAAAAGCAATGCATGGTGTACCAGAAATGCGCTGCCATTATCGCGGTTGTGACGTGTGTGAAAAGTTGAAAGCCCTTTGACATATGCTTCCGCTCTCGGGCTGTTTTGCGCCATCGTCTGGAAAAGCTTTTCTTCCCAATAAGCGATATTTTTATATTGCACATAGCCCAGCATCCCGACGTCTTGGGCATCAGGGGCATAAATCCCGCAGACGAACATGCCTAAACCGTTTCGACCCAAGTATTCCGATACACCACTGCGTTCATAAAAGCGTTTGGCCTCGAAAGTGAATTCCCAGTAAGCCGAGGCGCCTGTCAATTCTATCGTAAGATCTGCACGGGGCCTATATTTTCCCCGCCGGGACGTGGTATTGAGCGGCGGATCGTCATGCACCGCCAGATTGTACATCCATTGCGGTTGGCCGGGGCGTCGTTTGACCGTGTTCATCGATTGAGCCAAATCTCCGGTAATGGCGGGTTCCTGTTCATTCAATAGTTTTGACTTGTCGAGCAGATCATACCCTAGCTTGAGCAGCGTGAACACATGCTTCCTGAAAATGGCTCTGTATTTTGGCGTGTGCGCGGAATGCCCGAAAAAACGCCCTTGAACGTGTTGCCCTATTCCCATCAAATTGGCTCCGCGCAGAGAGTTTGGGCAATCAAATCGGTGGCATCGCTTAGCGCCTGACTTGGCAGCCAAGAGAGGCGCTCTAGCGGTTTAAATAAATAAGTACGATCATCGTCAAACACAGTAAGAGTGCGCTCAAAATACAACCATTGGCTGTATTGCCGCGTAAGACGATTCCTTAATTCAATGAATTCATTTGCCAGGTTTTTATCTGCGCGGCTAACCTGCAAAGTATCAGTGGCTGACGAATCGACGATCCGAATTTCCAACATAGCTGATGGGCTTTGGCAAACAACACTTATAGTGTGTTGTTGGCGATCTTCGACATCTATAAAATCGTCCAGCTGACCTTTCAACACTTCTATGTAGGCGCGAATTTCAGCCTTTGACGGCGCTTTTATAAGCTCTTGGGAGACTTTTCCACGCAACATTTTTCTCCGTTCGTGGATTAAGTCATGTACAAGTAAGCGTTCTTCGGGCGACAACCCAAGGCATTCATAAATCAATTCGTTAGCCTGTTTTTCTAACTCCTCTCGTTGGCTTTGTAAGTCTAAAACATCTATAAAACCGCCAGATGAATTTTCCGTAGCGGCAAGTTGCTCATAAAGTTGCGCTAAAATTCTTAGGTCTTTCTCGGAAAAGTCGGGTATCGGCAGAGTTTTAAGCGTATCCAAATTGCTGATGGACTCTTGTACTCCCATTATTGGAGACCGAAAAAACTCACTATACCGAGCAAAATCTGAAGATAGATAGAGCGATAGCGATTTTAAATGAGATTGTTTAGAAGGCTGTCCAGAAATTCCAATCTGCCTTGCGGGCACAGCAATAAAGTCATCACTATATACAGCAAACCGACGTGCCTGATCGATAATAACATGCGGTGGACGACACACTTCCACAGATTTTATCCCTGCCCTACGGCGTACATATCCTTCTTTTTTAGAAATAGATTCAAATGCTTCAGGCGGAAAAGCATACAAAC
>JAABTM010000422.1 GCA_011389855.1 Desulfobacteraceae bacterium | reverse complement strand
CGACGCTCTTCCGATCTCCCGGCGAAACCGGGGGCGAAGCGGTGTTCAACACCAGCATGTCCGGGTACCAGGAAATCCTTACGGACCCGTCTTACCGGGGCCAGATGGTGACCATGACCTATCCCCTCATCGGCAATTACGGGGTCAACCCGCAGGACATCGAGTCCGGACAGGTTCAGGTCTCCGCCTTTTTAGTGAAGGAGTACATCCCTTTCCCGAGCAATCACCGGGCGTCCGCCTCCCTTGCGGATTACCTGAAGGATCAGGGGGTGCTGGGCGTCGAAGGGCTCGACACCCGGGCATTGACCCGCCATCTCCGGAGCGACGGGGCCATGCGCGGGATGATCTCCACCGAGGACCTGAACCCCCAATCCCTTACCCAACGGGCAAAGGCGATCCCCCCCATGGCCGGCCAGGAGCTGGCCAGCGCGGTGACCAGCCGGTTTCCCTATCGCTGGATCGACGGCGGACCTCGACCGCTATCCGGGGATACGCCCCTTGACGATACCATCTGGCGGGAGAAGGGCCGCAAGCCCTCTGTCGTGGCCTTCGATTTCGGGATCAAGTTCAACATCCTGCGGAACCTGGAAAACCAGGGCTTCGAAGTGCTGGTCGTTCCCTCCCGAACCGACGCGTCGACGGTTCATGCCCTGGCGCCGGACGGCATTTTTCTATCCAACGGACCGGGAGATCCGGAGCCGGTAACCTACGCCGTGGACACAATCCGCGCATTGCTGGATTACCGGCCCATTTTCGGCATCTGCCTGGGGCACCAACTGCTGGGCCTGGCCCTGGGCGGTTCGACCTTCAAACTGAAATTCGGCCACCGGGGCGCCAACCAGCCCGTCCACAACCTCAAAAGCCGGCGGATCGAAATCACTTCCCAGAACCACGGCTTTTCCGTGGATCTGGAAAGCCTGCGGGACACGGACCCCAACGTGGAGATCACCCACGTCAACCTCAACGACCACACCCTCGAAGGGTTCCGGCACACGAAAATCCCCGCGTTTTCGGTTCAATATCATCCTGAGGCGTCGCCGGGGCCCCACGATGCGAATTATCTCTTTGAGCAGTTTCGACAAATGATGACCTGATGAAAACGTCCATCAAAATCATAGTGGAGCGCCATCCCGATGAATTTGTCGCCTATCCGATGGGATTAAATGGCATGATCGCTGGACAAGGCGACACTTAATATTAGGGAAGCAATTATGATGGAAACAATTGCCTATCGCCCAACTGTCGTCCGAACGGACAGAGGGCTGTCCATCGCGGGAACCCGCATCACATTGTATCAGATCATGGATTACATCAAAGACAACGAACTGCCCGAAGCGATTCGGGATGATTTCCGTCTCACGATCAAACAGGCGGACGATGTCATGGAATACATCCGGACGCATTATGACGAAGTTGAAAAAGAGTATCAGAGGATAGTAAAACAGTCGGATGACATTCGGCGCTATTGGTCGGAGCGTAACCGGGATCGATTCGCCAAAATTGAGCAAACGCCTGAACATAAAAAAATACGGGCCAAACTCGATGCATGGCGGGCAAGTTTGAAACAAAATGCTCACCATCCTGATTGACCATAATATGGAAGGTCAGGCAGTCCAGCTCTGGGATACAATCCTCAACACCGGCCTTATCGAATTGGCTCCAATAGAGTTTGTCATGTTTGCCGACGTCAAACTTCCTGAAAATAGCAATGACAGGGAGGTTTGGCGTTTTGTTCAAAAAAGTGAGATGCTTCTGCTGACAGACAACCGAAGCGACAATGAAACGACATCTCTTGAGCGGACCATAAGAAATGAGAACACAGCGACATCTTTGCCGGTTATTACAGTAGGCAGATTAAGTCGTCTAAAAGAGAGACGTTACCGGGAACAATGCGCGGAACGTTTGTTGGAGATTGTCTCGACATTGGAAAATTATTTGGGAACAGGCAGAATATTCATTCCTTAGACGACTCAAAATTATAGATTCCATTATGCCAAAACGCACCGACATCCATAAAATCCTCATCATCGGCGCGGGCCCAATCATCATCTCCCAGGCCTGCGAATTCGACTACTCCGGCACCCAGGCCTGCAAGGCCCTCCGGGAAGAAGGCTACGAAGTGGTCCTGGTCAACTCCAACCCCGCCACCATCATGACCGACCCGGAGATGGCCGACCGGACCTACATCGAGCCGGTCACCCCGGAGATCGTGGCCAAGATCATCGAGCGGGAGCGCCCCGACGCCCTCCTCCCCACCCTGGGCGGCCAGACCGGCCTCAACACCGCCGTGGAAGTCGCCAACATGGGCGTGCTGAAGACCTTCGGCGTCGAGATGATCGGGGCCAACGTGGACAGCATCCAGAAGGCCGAGGACCGCGACCGGTTCCGGAAGGCCATGGAGCGCATCGGCCTCCGGGTGCCGGAAAGCGGCATCGCCGATTCCATGGCCGATGTGCGCGCCATCGCCGACCGCATCGGGTTCCCCGTCATCGTCCGGCCCAGCTACACCCTGGGCGGCACCGGCGGCGGCGTGGCCTACAACCCCGAGGAACTCGAAACCATGTGCCGGGCCGGCCTGGATGCGTCCATGATCCACCAGGTGATGCTGGAGGAATCGGTCCTGGGCTGGAAGGAATACGAGCTGGAGGTGATGCGCGACAAAGCCGACAACGTCTGCATCATCTGCTCCATCGAAAACATGGATGCCATGGGGGTCCACACCGGCGACTCCATCACCGTGGCGCCGGCCCAGACCCTCACCGACCGGGAGTACCAGGTCCTGCGGGACGGGGCCATCGCCATCATGCGCGAAATCGGCGTGGACACCGGCGGCTCCAACGTCCAGTTCGCCGTCAACCCCAAAAACGGCGACGTGGTGGTCATCGAGATGAACCCCCGGGTCTCCCGGTCCTCGGCCCTGGCCTCCAAGGCCACGGGGTATCCCATCGCCAAGATCGCCGCCAAGCTGGCCGTGGGCTACACCCTGGACGAAATCCCCAACGACATCACCGGCGAGACCATGGCATCCTTCGAGCCCACCCTGGACTACTGCGTGGTCAAGATCCCCCGGTTCACCTTCGAGAAATTCCCCGAAACCCAGGATGTCCTCAGCACCGCCATGAAATCGGTGGGCGAGACCATGGCCATCGGCCGCACCTTTAAAGAAGCCTTCCAGAAAGGCGTGCGGTCCCTGGAAATCGGCCGGGACGGCTTCGGCGCCGACGGCAAGGACGACTTCGACCCGGCCGGCGACGCCGCGCCCCTTTCCACCATCCGGCGGAAGCTGGCCACGCCCAACTCCCAGCGGCTCTTTTACCTGCGGCACGCCCTCAAATACGGCCTGTCCGTAGAGGAAATCCACGAGCTGACCTTCATCGATCCCTGGTTTCTCCACCAGTTCGCCCAGCTCGTGGGCCTGGAGGAAGAAATCGCCCAGTACAAGCGTCCGGACCCCCTGCCGCCCGGTCTGTTCCGGAAGGCCAAAACCTGGGGATTCTCCGACCGGCAACTGGCCTTTCTCACCGGAACCGACGAAGAGACCATCAAGGCCGGGCGGACGGCCATCGGCCTGAACCCGGTCTACAAACTCGTGGACACCTGCGCCGCGGAATTCGAAGCCGCCACGCCTTACTACTACTCCACCTACGAAGAAGAAAACGAGGCCCGGATCACGGACCGCAAAAAGGTGATGATCCTGGGCGGCGGTC
>JAABTM010000134.1 GCA_011389855.1 Desulfobacteraceae bacterium | reverse complement strand
CGACGGCGAAGCCTTTCACGCCCAAACCGGCGCGGACGTGGTCGAGGTCTACGGCTCCACGGAAACCGGCGGCATCGCCACCCGCTGCCGCAACCGGGGCGAATCGGGCTTGACGCCCTTCGACGGGATCGACTGGAAAATCGAAAACGAATTGCTGTGCGTCCGGTCGCCGTTCATCTCCCCCGGAATCGAAACGGACGCGGAGGGATTTTTCGTTACCGGCGACCGGGTCCGACAATCCGGCGATACCGCGTTTGAACTGATCGGACGGGCCGACGGGATCGTCAAGGTGGGGGGAAACCGGGTGGATCTGGAAGACATCCGGATGAAGCTGACGGGACTCGACGGCGTGGACGACGCCGTGGTCATCGCGCTGCCGGCTGAAAACGGCCGGGAAAACGAGATCTGCGCCCTGGTTCAGGGAAATGCCGACAAGGAAACGCTGCTGGCGGCCGCGTCGGCCATCCTGGAACCCGTCGCCCTGCCCCGACGCGTGGCCGTCATCGACGCCCTTCCGGTCACCGCCGCCGGCAAATACGACCGGGACGCCATCAAGGCGGTTTTCAACCCCTGATCACCCAGTCCGGCGGCTTCAACCGGCCGCCGCTCACATCCCGCATTCGGACGCCCCCGGCCCATTCGCGGATGGCGCCGTCGGCGTCGTAAACCGCCATGTCGAACACCAGCGTTTCCGCTTCGTTTCCCACCGGACGGACCACCACCCGATAGCGTTCCCCCGGCCTCGCGGGGCGCACGACCCGGCGTTTCGCCAGCCCCACCGGAAAGGCCACAACCCCGGCGTGGCGCTGACCCCAGGCGCAGGCCACGTGGAAGGCCGCATCCAGGGGAAAGGGCGATCCCAGGGGGCCGTCCAGGGCGTAATGAAGCCGGGCCAGGACGTCGGCCGCCGCGCCGGTTTCGGAAAGGATCGCGGCGTCCTTGACATTCCGATAGGCGGGGCCAAATGGGACCAGTTCCGCGTAGAGCCGGTCGGCGGGGATTTCAAACCCGTCCCTGAAAACCATGTCCGGGTCGGGAAGGTCTTTTGGCGCTTCCGCCGTTTCCGCCGCTTCTTTTGTGGAAAAGCAAAGCGTCACATGGGCTTTTGTCCGGGTCATGCCGGAGGTTCCCGCCGGTTTCCGGGTGACAAGAGTGGAGCGGACCCGGCCGTTTTCCAGGATTTCAAGGTCGTTAAAGGCGTTAACAACCATTTCCATCGGATCAAGGAACAAAAATTTGTCGAACCGGGCGTCTTCAATAATTGTGGGATCGATGTCTGGAAAGGCTCTAACCGCGGACTCCGCCAGGGCCTGCATGGCCTCCACCGCCGGGAACACGGGTTTTCCCTGGAATCGATGGTCCAGCATACAGGGATGGATCGGAATCCCAATGACGATTCGATGTTGGGTCATTTCATTATCGGGGAAAATTCTTCCATAACATCAGGGTCTTTTCGTCGATGCCCACCGGCCGTCCCGACGCGTTGGTGCAGCAGTGGCGGGTGAACCCCTTGCAGACGATGGCGCCGGTTTCGCCGTGGGTGATGACGTAGTCGAACCGGAGCTTGACGCGCTCCAGCTCGCCCGGGCGGGTGTAGATGACCATGGGGTCGTCGTACTGGAGCGGGCTGTAGTAGTTCACCTCCACCTGGATGATGGGATAGATGAACCCGCTCTCTTCGATCTCCCGGTAGGGATAGGCCGCGTCCCGCATCAGGGAGGCGCGTCCCACTTCGAAATACCGGAGGTAATTGGCGTGGTAGACGATCTGGGACCGGTCCGTATCCGCGTAAAGAGTGCGGTTGTCGCAACGGTGCCAGGTCAGCCCGTCGGTTCCGTCCCGGACGTATCGGGGGTCGCCGTCCAAGGGGGTAGGAAGGAAAGGATTGGGTTTCATGCCCCCCCAAATATCAGGCAGCAATTCGTCCCCCCAAACCCGAAGGCATTGGACAGGAATATTTCGTACCCCTGCCGCCGGGCCACGTTGGGGACCACATCCACGTCGGATAGATCCGGATCAGGGATGTGGTTCACGGTAGGCAACAGGATGCCCCGCCGCATCCCCTCGATGGACAGGGCCGCTTCGATGGCTGCGGACGCCCCCAGGGTGTGGCCGATCTGGGATTTGTTGGAGGAGACGGGGATGCGGCTCAGCTCGGCCCCGAAGATGGTCCGGAGGCATTCGATCTCGGTTCGGTCGCCCTTGGGCGTGGAGGTGCCGTGGGCGTTGATGTAGCCGATGTCGCCGGGCCGGATGCCCGCATCCTCGATGGCCTCCCGGATGGCCCGGATGATAGTGTCGGGGTTGGGCAGGGTGAAATGGTGGGCGTCGGAGGTCCACCCCACCCCCAGCACCTCGGCCCTGGGCGTCAGGCCGTATCGTTTCAGCGTCTCCCCGGCGGCCAGCACCAGAACGCCGCCGCCTTCGGAAAGGACCATCCCCTTCCGGTCGATGCTGAAGGGCCGGGACGCCTGGGTCGGGTCGGTAAAGGCCCGGTCGCCCTCCACGATCTTCACCGTGGCGTTCATGTTGGCGAATCCGACGATGATCTCCGGCATCAGGCAGGTATCGACGCCGCCGGCCAGGACGAAATCGCAGTCCCCGTCCCGGATCATCCGGGCGCCGATGCCGATGGCGTGGTTCCCCGAGGCGCAGGCCCCCTGGGGCGAGAAGATGGGCCCCGTGAACCCCATCATCATGCCGGCCTTGCCCGAGGGCAGGTTGGCGCAAAGGTTGGGAAGAAGGTAGGGGCTCACCTTGAACGGCCCTTTTGTCAGGTAGTTGTCCATGGCGACCCGGAAGGCGTCCACGCCGTTCAAGGCCGACCCGATGAGGCAGGCCGTCCGGGGGCCGGTCTCGCCGTCGATTTCCAGCCCGGCGCGGGTCAGGGCTTCCCGGCACAGGGCCATGGTGAGCAGGACGAACTCGGCGTTCCAGTTCTTGACCTCCCGCCGGTCCGCGAAGGGCAGGTCCAGGGGGTTCCAGTCCGGGATTTCGCCCACCACGTTGCTCAGGGAATCCACCTGGCATTTGGTCACCCGCCTGAAGCCGGCTTCGCCCCGGACGGCCCGCTCCCAGGTGAGATCGAACGTCTTGCCCAAAGGCGTGGCCGCGCCGTATCCCACCACGAAGACCCGCCGGTTCAGGGGCGCTTTCATCTCGAATCCACCTTCCGGAAAACGATGCATGCGTTGCACCCGCCGAAGCCAAAGGCATTTTTCAGGATCCATTCCTGATCCAGGAAACGGACGCCTTCGGAAACGCAGTCGAGGGGCATGTCCGGGTCGGGGGTGTAATTGAGGGTCGGCGGGAGCATGTTCCGCCGCATGCCTTCGAGGGCGAGAATCGTCTCGATGGCGCTGGAGGCCCCCATGGCGTGGCCCGTCATCGATTTATTGGCCGACACCGGCGGCGGGACGTCTCCAAAAACCGCCTTCAGCGCATCGTATTCCACCCGGTCCCCGACCTTGGTGGCGGTGGCGTGGGCGTTGACCGCGTCCACATCCGACGGAGCGACGCCGGCGTCCCCGACGGCCTCGGCGATGCACCGGCGGACGGTCTCGAAATTGGGCGCCACGAAATGGCGGGCGTCGGAGGTCATGGACCAGCCGGCCACTTCGGTTCGCCAGGGGAGCCCGTGGGCCTCTGCGAATTCCCGCGCGGCGAGAATGACCGCCCCGGCCCCCTCGGAGATCACAAAGCCGCGACGGTCGAGGGAAAAGGGGCGGCTGGCGGCGGCCGGAGATTCGGGCAGCGCGCCGGGCCGGGGTTGAAACGCCGCGTTCATGGTGGCGAACCCGGCCACGATGGGTTCCACCAGGGGGAAATCCACGGCCCCGCAGATGGCCACGTCCGCCCGGTTCTGGGCCAGCAGCATCGCCCCCGTGATGATCGAGGTCGCGCCGGTGGCGCAGGCGGTGATGGGGGACATGATGGGCCCGGTGGCCCCGGTGAGGATCGACACTTTCCCGCCCACCATGTTGATGCACGAATTGGGGTTGGCGCAGGGCGGCGGCAGCTTGCCGGCGGCGGCCATGCGCCGGTCGGCGTCCAGAATGGCGTCCAAGCCCCCCACCGCCGAACTGAAGGTCACCGCCGTGCGCGGCGCGATGGCCGGGGCGATGTCCACGCCGCTTTGTTCCAGGGCCCGATGGGCCGTCAGCATGGCGTATTTGAAGATGGGGGACGGCCAGAGGGCCAGGGCCCGGGCCGACAGAAACGGATAGGGCGACGGGTCGATCCCGGCCACCTGCCCGGCGATGGTCACGGGAAAGTCGTCGGTCATCGGAAAGCGGGTCAGCGGCCCGATGCCCGATTCGCCGGCCGCGGCCCGGCGCCACTGATCCTCCAGGTCCGTCCCCAGGGGGGAGACGGCGTCGTATCCTAAAACGACCGGGGTTCGGGGATTCATAACGGAAACGGGGCGGAGGCCCTTACCACGGGATGAACTGGTAGAGCTTGGCGAACATCTCGTAGATCTCGATCCAGTTCCGGAGATCTTTGGCGGTTCGGATGTGGGCCCGCTTGTTCACCATGACCCAGCTCATGTGGGCCGCGCCGTCCTTGCAGGTGGAACAGTCCCGGGTCTCGGAGGTGCAGCACCGGTGCATGGTCTGGAGATCCGAGGCCCACCGGATGAAATGGATGAGCCGCCTGGGCCTGGGATCCCGGGTATCCAATGGCTCGGTCACCGAGGGGCATTCGCGCCAACCGAAGGTGCGGTCCAGCATCCGGCCGGTGGTGATGATTTCGTGGTAATATTTGGAGGAAATCACGGTCTCCGGGTACCGGTCCAGGGCGTCGTCCATTTCGTCCCGGATGGCCGCCAGCTCGTCGGGCCGCCAGGAAAACCCGTCCACCCCCTCGTCGTTGGACAGAAGCTGCATGTGGACCTTCAGCCCCGCGTCCCGGATCTTCCGGATGATCCGGCCCGTTTTGCCCAGTTGCCTGGGGGTGATGGTATACAGGTAATAAGCGTTGGGATCGCCCGCGTAGTTTTTGGAGGAGATGGCGAAGGCGTCCTTGCCCCGGAGGAGTTTTTCGTCCTCCTCGTCCCCCCAGAGGGAGATGCCCACCATCAGGTCCGGGAAGCGATCCCGGTCCAGCTTGATCAGGCCGTTGGTGGCGCAGAAGGAGGGCAGGCGCTTGTAGAAGGCCTCGACCCGGTCCATGCACAGCGTCGGTTCCCCGCCGATGAGGATGGCCAGGTTGACGCCCCGCTCCTTTTCCCGGTCGATGAACGCCTCCCACTTCCGGATATCGGTCTCTTCGGCCGCCGCCTTGTCCTCCCCGGAGGAGAAGAAAAAACACCCCTTGCAGCGGAGGTTGCACCGGTTGGTCACATCGTAGATGGAACTCCGGATGTTGAGCCTGGATATGCGCTTGTAGCGTTCATGCCACTCGGCGTCGAGCAGCGAACTCACCGTCTTCATGACAACCCTTCTATGCCTGGGATTGAAATCCCAGGCTCAATCATCTCAAACCGGCTCAAAGCCGGTTCAGTTGACAATAATCGCGTTTCCCGCCCATAACTGAAAGCGGCCGGAACCGGCTTTCAGCCGGTTTTTTGGGTTCAGCCTGGGGTTTCAACCCCAGGCGCGCCCGGCGGCGCCACAAACCAATCCCGCAGATTGGCCCCTTTTTCATACCCCTTGACCCAGACCGCCAGATAGGTGTCCACATAATCCAGCCAGGCGGCGAACGTGTCCGGATCCACCGCGTGGCGGAAGAGCCGGGCCGTGACCACGGCGCTGCCGGCGGCGTAGTGGCGGCAGTCGGGGCAGTCGGTGTCGGGCACGCAGCAGGCGGCGTCCCGGTCCCAGGTCAGGTCGGATCGGTACTGCCGGAAGGACCGGCCCAGCCCCACGTCCGTGGACGGGTTCATCCGCGGATAGGAGCACCCGTACAGATCGTGGAGTCCCCGCCCATGGGTGTGGGCCGCGGCGCTGTAATGGGAAAACAGGACCGTTTCGGGATAGCGGGCCAGCAGATCCACCATGGTTTCCCGGGTCCGGGCCAGGGAGGCGTCGGTGTGACGCAGGTCGCCGCCGTAGCCCACCGGCGCCGAGAACATGTTGAAAGAGACCCGGCAGCCCGCGTCGGCCAGCCGTTTCACCACGCCCCCGGCCTCGTCGATGTTGTGGCGTGTGAAGGTATAGATGAACACCGCCCGGTCGTCGCCCCGGTAGTTGTCGATCTGGCGGTCCAGCATGTTTTTGGCGTTCCGGACCCGCTCGCTGGTGGCGTCGTTGCCCCAGACCGAGACGTGTATCCGGTAGCCCACCGCGTCGGGCAGCCGCTTCAGCCCGTTGGTGGCCACGGCGCCCAGGGGAATCTCCCCGTAACAGACCTCGCACAGCTCCGGAACCAGGGAGGGTTCGGCCCCGGCCAGGACCACGAAGGTGATGCCCCGGGCCTTTTCCCCGGCCATGAGCCGGCGCCAGTCGTCGGGGTTCCGGTTGTCCTCGGCGAACTGCTTTTCCCCTTCGTAGTAATAACACCCGTCGCACCGGATGTTGCACCGGCGGGTCATGTCGTAGGTGGACTCCCGGAGAAAAAAGTATTTCCGGACCCGCTCCCACCGCTCCCGGATGTCGGGATGGGCGAGGATTTCCGAAAATTTCCAGGTCTTTTCCGGCGGCGCTTCGGCCGGGCCGGTTGGATTCCGGGCCCCGCCGGCATCGGGCGTTCGCTTGTGGATTCTCATCTCGATAATGGCCTTGTTCAGAGCGGCTCCGTCGCTGCTCAAGCCGCCATTTTCTTGGTCTCTATGTAGTCGGCGATCCGCCGCACGGTGGTCAGCTTCGTATAATCGTCCTCATCGATCCGGATGCCGTATTCGTCCTGGATCACCAGGGCCACGGTGGCCAGATCCATGCTGTCGATGCCCACTTCGTCCACCAGGTCGATGTCCGGCGAAAAAGTGTCCGGGGTCACGTCTTCCAGCTTCAACTCGTCGATCATCACTTCCGCCACGCGGAGGATTGTAGTGTCCGTAGCCATCGTTAACTCTGTCTCCCTGAAAGTATCGCGGTCACATGGCCGCTGCAAGCGATAGGCCAGAGGCCGTCTTCGTCGATCATAATGCGGAACGCAAACACGTCGCTCCCCGGCTTCACCGGCGCGGCGTGGACCCGGATCGGGTCGTCGGGCCGGATGATCCGCTTGAACCGCACCCGCCGGATCTCCGTGAAGCGTGCGTCCTCCCCCCCGGCCATGGCCCGCCGGATAAGCGAAAAGACCATGGACAACTGGGCAATGCCCGGCAGGATGGGTTCGTTGGGGAAATGTCCTGAAAACCAGGGGGAATCCGGGGGGACGCTGCCCTCGGCCGTCAGTTCGCCCGAATCGGAACAGTGTATGTGGGTCAGCGTATGCCGGCTCATGCGAAATGCGGTTTCGACCATGCCATTTTATCGGATCAGGTGTTCCCACAACGGCCCGGAGAATCCCCGCTCGTACATTTTGGAAACAGCGTCGGCGACCTCGTCGCCGCCGGCCCCTATCACCCAGTCGCGGCGGCCGTCTGCCTTCTCTTTCACCCGCCGGACGATCTCCCGCCCGTCGATGTGTTCGGATCGGTAGAATACCGGCGCCAGCAGGGATTGGTCCGCCGATATTTGCTTTTCTTCCAATGCGATACCGTACAGGGCCGTGTTCGGATAGATCCGCATTCCGCAGAAGAAGAATAAAACAGCCCGATCGATGTTGTCAACCAGATCGAGGGTTTCCGACAGGGACGCCCCATCCTCCCCCGGCCCGCCCAGCAAAAAGTAGTGGGCCACATAGAGCCCGGCATCCACGGCGGCCCGATGGGCGGCTAAGACGTCCGCCGTCCGGAAGGGCTTTCCATATCGGGCGAGCATCCGGTCCGACAGGGCTTCCGTGCCGAACTCCGCATGG
Organism: Desulfobacteraceae bacterium; assembly: GCA_011389855.1. Classification (GTDB taxonomy): domain Bacteria; phylum Desulfobacterota; class Desulfobacteria; order Desulfobacterales; family JAABSP01; genus JAABTD01. The sequence goes on along the minus strand of JAABTM010000134.1, from coordinate 4,850 downwards.
GTCATGCCCGCGTCCGCCATTTCCCGGTAATAGCCCGCCGGCGGCGTCATGGGCGCGAAAAACGCCGCCCAGGGGATGGAGAGGCCGGCCTTTTTGAAGGCCCGGGCCACCGCCGCGCTGTGATCGGCATCGGCGTTAAAGGCCGAATCCGTCACGAACAGGTACCGGGCGCCGGCCTCCTGGAGCCGGACCGCGGTTTCGGCCGCGGCCTCCGGCGGTATCCGCCGCATCCGGCGCCCCTCGATGTGGGGGTAGGTGCAGTAGATGCACCTAAACGGGCAGCCCCGCTTGGACTGGAGATTGAGCATCCCGCTCCGGTTGAGATAAAAGCCCACATGGGGAAAAGCCGGATCGAAGCGGCGTTGCACCGGATCGGGCAAGGGATCGGGAATCGTCGCCCGGCCCCGTCCCGCGACCACGCCGGGAAGGCCGGACGGATCGGCGCCGGCTTCCAGCGCGTCCGCCAGGGCCCGCAGCCGTTCGCCTTCGCCGAGGATGCCGTAATCCGCATCCAGGGCCGCCATCATCTCCCTGGGAAAAAGGGTGAAACCGCACCCGCCCAGCACCAGGGGGGCATCCGCGACCTTCCGGATCGACCGGGCCAGGTCCCCGTACCGGTCCACGAATCCCTCCGGCGCGCTCATGTCGGTGTTGTCCACGTTCCGGAGACCCAGACCGATCAAGTCCGGATCGAAGTACCGTATCTCCTCCGCCAGCGCCGCTCCGTTCCCTGTCACGTTCAGGTCCGCGATCCGGACGTCGTGGGCCGGCGCCAGGGCATGGGCCACGTGGTCCAGCCCCAGGGGATAGACCGGATAGGGGGCGGTCAGGGTATTGGCGGAGATCAGCAGAACTTTCATAGCGGGTTTGTCGAAGAGCCGTCAGTTGAGACGCTCGGACGCCTTCCCGGAGATGAAGTCGGCCAGGGACTGGAGATTGGCGAAGACCCTGGCCCCCAGCTCTTTGTTGTCGATCTTGACCGCATATTCCTTTTCGACCATCATCACCAGTTCGAGCACATCGATGGAATCGATGCCCAGCTTTCCGCCGACCAGTTGCTCTTTTTCGTCGATATCCTCCGGGGTCACATCCGGCAGGTTGAGAGTATCCACGACCTTCACCTTCAATTCGCTAACCAGTGCGCTCATCCAATCGTCCTAACGCTTTTTATAATAAGGTGTGATATTTTTTACAGGGGGTTCGCCCGGCGGCATACAACCGTCGGTCGAGTCTGTCCTTTACAGGGGCGGCGTTTTAGGGTACAAACGACCGCACCATCGTATCGGCGGCCTGACCGCGTTTGTCGCGGTCCCGCCGGTGCGCTTTAAAAGTTGGTTACTATATAGCGAAATCGCCCGGTTTTCAATCCCTATTTGAACCTTTTGGATTCTAAACGACGCAAAGGCCGACGCCCCGTCATGGACATCGACATCGACATCGACAAACTGATCCCCCACCGGGACCGCATGAAGCTCATCGACGCCGTGGTCTCGGTGGCCGAAGACGCCGCCGTCACCACAGCCGTCGTGTCGGACCGGTGGCCCCTGTTCGACGGGGAGGGGGTCGGTTCCCTGGTGCTCATCGAACTGGCGGCCCAGACCTCGGCGGTCTCCATCGGCTGGAAAAAGCTCATGGCCGGCGACGAGAGCGGCGGCAAGGGATGGCTGGTGGGGATCCGGACGGCCCAATTTTACCGGGACAGCATCCCGGTCGGCGCCGAAATCCGCACCCGGTCGGAGATCGGCTTCTCCCTGGAAAACTACACCGAGATACGGGCGACAGCGACCGTGGACGGTGAGATGTTGGGGGAGGTCGGGTTACAGGTGATGAGGGGAGAGACCGGGTAACGATATCTCCTCCCTCCCCCTCGACGGGGGGGGGCCGGGGAGGGGGTGAAAAAATGACTGATTCAAACGATAGAGCAAAAACCACCACCGCCATCGTCACCGGCGGCAGCCGGGGCATCGGCCGGGCCATCGCCCTGGAGATGTCCCGGGCCGGCCATTTCGTGGTGATCACCTACCGGTCCGGGGCCGAAGCGGCGGAAGAGACCCTGGACCTGATCCGACAGGCGGGCGGAGACGGCGAGGCCGCGGCCTTCGACGTGGCGGATTCCGCCGGGGCGGGCGAGGCCATGGAGGCCCTGCTGTCCCGCCACGACGCCGTGGAGGTGCTGGTCAACAACGCGGGCATCGCCGCCGATCAGCTTTTCGTCATGATGCCGGAACGGGACTGGGACGCCGTGATCGACACCACCCTCAAAGGGTTTTACAACATGACCAAGCCGGTGCTGAAGGCCATGATCCCCCGGAAGCGGGGGGCGGTGGTCTCCATCGCCTCGGTGGCGGCCCTGGTGGGCAACCGGGGTCAGGCCAACTATTCCGCGGCCAAGGCCGGGCTCATCGGCGCCAGCCGGTCGGTGGCGTCGGAAGTGGCCCGCCTCGGCATCCGGGTCAACGTGGTGGCGCCGGGGCTCATCGAAACCGAAATGATCGAAGCGGCCCCGGTCAAGGAGATCAAATCCCGGATTCCCATGGCCCGGATCGGCAGGCCCGAAGAGGTGGCCAAAGTGGTCCGGTTTCTCTGTTCCGACGATGCGTCCTATGTCACCGGGCAAACGCTCTCCGTCAATGGCGGGATGTTTTAGCCATGATGTCGCGAACGATGCAAGCGGGCATGGTCGTCGCCCTTTTGGCCGCCGCCGGACTCTGGATCGGCTGGGCCGACACCTGGGAAGGGCTCCGGGCGCAAAGCCGGGAGATCCGGACGGTCCGGGCCGGTTTCATCCAGGAGAAGCACCTGGAGATCCTCCAAAAGCCCCTGATCTCCAAAGGGGTCTTCTATTTCCGGGCACCGGACGACCTCCGGTGGGAATACACCGAGCCGATCCGCTCCATCCTCCTGGTCCACGACGGGAAGACCGAGCGCTATATCGAGGGCGACGACGGCCTGGTCAGGGACGCCGGCGGCGGCCTCCCGGCCATGCAAATGATGCTGGGGGAAATCAGCGGCTGGCTCAAAGGCCGGTTCGAGGAGAATCCCGATTTCAACGCGAGCCTGGAACCGGGACGGAAGATCGTTCTCACCCCCAAAGCGGCGGCCCTGGCCGACATCATCCAGCGGATCGTCTTGCAGCTTTCCGACGCGCCGGGGCTTCTGGATTCGGTGACGGTCCATGAAAGCGACGCGTCTTACACCCTTTTCCGATTTCAAAACGCCGTCCTCAACGCGGACCTGGACGACGCGGTTTTCAGCCGGGTGGAATGAGACGGTTTTTTGCCGCCGCGTTCCTGGTGGTTCCCCTTGTTCTGGCGGCGGGTTGCGCCCCCCTCCCCCGCCTGGACCCCGCGCCGCCCGGGCGGGCGGCGGCCCTGTCCCGGTCCTGCGACGCCCTTTTCCCTGAGGGGAAATGGCGGTTTATCCACACGGTTCGGGCCACCCTCCGGGGGGATCGACAATCCGTGATGACTGGCGTCACGGTGATCGATTCGGACGCCCGGTCGATCCACGGCGTGATGATGACCGTGGAGGGACTGGTGGTGCTGGACGCCGTTTACGCCGACGGCCGGATGACCCTCAACCGGGGGGTGCCCCCCTTCGATTCAAAATCCTTTGCACGGGGCATGATGGCGGACATCCGGTTGATCTTTTTCAAACCCGACGGTCCGCCCGAAGCGGTGGGGATCGACGCGCGGGGGAGGCCGGCCTGCCGGTATGACAACGGCCCCGACCGCACCGTCTTCATCGCCGTGGATCCGGAGACCGGGAACTGGACCCTCCGCCAGTACCGCGGCCGACGCCTCGCCCGGACCCTGGACGCCAGGGCCGGGGACCCTTCGACCGCGGGCGCCGGCGCCCCGGTCCCGGAACGGCTGACCCTGACCGCCCACGGTTTTCCCAGATCCTACACCCTGAATATGACCCTCCTTGAAGGGGAACGCATCCCTGGCGATACTGAATAAAACCTATGAAATTCAAACTGATCTATCCCAAATGGCCCAAACTGACGGGCCAGACCGAGTTCCACCTGCCGCCCCACGGGCCGGTGGTCTTTGCCGCGGCCCTGCCCGACGACGTGGCCGTCGATTTCACCGACGAAAACCTGGAACCCGTCGATTTCGACGAACCGGTGGACATGGTGGGGATCTCCATGATGCTCACCACCCAGGTCAAGCGGGGATGGGCCATCGCCGACCAGTACCGGGCCAGGGGCGTGCCGGTGATCTTCGGCGGCATCGCCGCCATGCTCCACGCCGAGGAGACCCTGGCCCATGCCGACGCGGTTTTCCTGGGGGAGGCCGAAGGCCGGATGGAGACGGTGCTGTCGGATTTCCGGAACGGCGGTCTCAAACCGGTCTACGATTATATGGAAGACCGGCCGCCCATCGAAATCGTCGGCACGGCCCGGCGGGACATCCTGAACCGGGATCTTTACAACTACAAGGGCATCCAGATGTTCGACCTGGTCCACGCCTCCCGGGGCTGCCGGTTCCACTGCTATCCCTGCGCCGTGGCCTATCTCGGCGGACGGAAATTCCGTCCCCGGCCCATCGACAAAAGCATCGCGGAGATGGCGGCCATCGACAACAACCGGCTCTTTATCGTGGACAACTCCCTGGCCCAGGACACCCAGTGGGAAAAGGATTTGTTCCGGGAGATGATCCCTCTCAAAAAAAAATGGTGCAGCCATCCCATCGAGGACGACCCGGCGGTGCTCGACCTGGCGGCCCGGGCCGGGGCCTGGTACGTCTACCAGGCGGTCTTCGACACGTCCGACAAGATCCGGGAACGCATCAAACGGTACCACGACCACGGCATCGCGGTGGAAGGCACCATCCTGCTGGGGCTGG
>JAABTM010000421.1 GCA_011389855.1 Desulfobacteraceae bacterium | reverse complement strand
TCCCAAGCCGACGCGGACTATTTCGGGTTCCACGTCCCAGACACAACTCCCTTCACCGTCGATTTCGCCCCGACCACCACCACCGGCGATTACACCATCCAAATCGTCAATGACAACGACGACCTCGTCACCCAGCAAACCTCGACCGATGGCGAAGCCAAAAGTTTTCCCGCCTCGGCCTACGGCGGCAACTACTACGTAAAGATCGGACCCGGCGCCGACATCGACCAATACAACCCCTACAAACTCACCCTCACCAGCGACGCCGCCATCACCGGCCTCAAACAAATGGACAGCCTCACCGTCACCGGCCCCGAACCCAACATGACCCTCGATCAAACCCAAAACCTTTCGGCCTCGGCCGCCTACTCGGACGCCACCGCCACCCCGATCCAGTCCCCCACCTGGACCTCCCTGGACGAAACCATCGCCACGGTGGACGTCGCCGGGCTAGTGACGGCCGCCGGCGTCGGCGCCACCTCCATCATCGCCACTTACGGCGAGCTGACCGGCAAATTCGACCTCACCGTCGGCGCGCCGCCCAATTACTACGAACAACGCCACGGCAACCTGATCCTGGTGGCCGGCGGCGGGGACAGCGACGCCGACACGCTCCGGGAAACCATCCAATACCTTTCCGACGCCGTGTATCAGCGGTTTCAAAGCCGACTGTTCCGGGACAAGGACATCTTCTATTTCAACCCCATGACCTTCCACGACCTGGACGGCGACGGGCTGGACAACGGCATCGTGGACGACGCCACGCCCACGGTTGACGAATTCGGCGCCGCCATCTCCGAATGGGCCGCGAACCAGTCCGCCGACGGCCCGCTATACGTTTACCTCATCGACCACGGCGGCGCCGACACCTTCAAGATTTTCCCCAACGAAATCCTCACCGCCGCCGACCTGTCAACTTACCTTGACGCCTTCCAAACCGCCACGGACCGCCCCGTGGTGACGGTCATCGAAGCCTGCAAATCCGGCACCTTTTTAGACGATCTGTCCGCGCCCAACCGGGTGGTCGTCACCAGCACCGGGGGCGGCAACGACGCCTATTACGAACTCGGCGGCGCCATCTCCTTTTCCCAGATCTTCATGGACCGGCTCCTGACCGGCGATTCGGTCCGGGAAAGCTGGCAAACGGCGGCCCAAAAATTATCGGACATGGGCCGTCCCTACGCCAACATGAACCCAAACCTCGATCCGCCGGACCTGGCCGCCTCGATCTATGTCGGCGGCCAGTTCGCCATCGGCAGCATCCTCCCGGAAGTCGTCAACCAGACGACCAGCCGTGAAATCTCCGAAATCCCCGCGGACCCGGTTCTCCAGGCCGACGCGTCCTATCAGGACGGCCTGGAAATGGTGTGGGCCGTGGTCATTCCGCCGGATTACCAGCCGCCGGACGTCAGCGACGAATTCCAAACCCCGGACGCCGCGCTGCCCAAGGTCAGGATGATGGAATCCGAACAGACGGAAGGCCGCTATGAAGCCCAATACACTGATTTCAATGTAAACGGCGACTATCGCTTCATTTTCCACGCCCGGGGCAAAGACGGCAAAGTGAGCTTGTCGTCGCTTTCCATTTTGACCTACACCGGCGGAACGGACCTCGCCCAAAAAGGCGACATCAACAACGACAACGCCGTCAACCTGACCGACCTCCTCATCGCCCTCAAAACCCTGGTTGGCCTCCCGACAGAAGGCGAGATTCGTACCAACTGGGCCTCTTCGGGCGCGGATGTCGGGGGCGATGGATTAATCGGACTTGAAGAGGCCATTTACGCCTTGCGCGAAGCGGCGGGGTTGTAGCAAAAAAGAACCGGCGTCCGCATGACGGACGCCGGTTCCACTCATCACAACATAGGTGAACTACGGAAATGAATATCCCAATAAGGCGAATTCGAGGGATCGTTCAGCGCCCGACCGCCCGACCGCGCGGGAATGAATGATGCTGTTGGCGGATTCAACGAGCGCTCGCCGTTTGCCGCGAGGGGATGAATCCCCACGCTATTTTAAGATGTCCCTACAGGACATTTTTTTGCCATTCCAGTCCTGTAGGGACGACACATAGTAGCGTGGGAGTTCACTCCCGCGCGGCCGGCGGTGAGCGATTTCTTGGATTCGCCTTGTTTGTGTCTTCATTTCCGTAATTCACCTAATTCATCAGTTCGATAGCATGACGACAACATGACACTGTCAAAAACTATTTGTTTCCAAGCGAGGGGCGGCCCAATCAAAATCTAAGGAACGATTTGAAGAGCAGAACCGTTCTTCAGACGATAGATGTAGAAATCGCTATCCAAGGCGAACACGAGGTTCATGCCGAAATGTTCCGCGCAAGCGATGATTGAAGCGTCAGCCAAATCCATCGGCTTGTCCTGGTATTTTTCCATCAGTTCAACCATTCTGTCCGCTTCATTTGTCGAGAGGTCATGCAAGACCAACCGTTTCTGATTGCGTAGTTTCCAGAGGGATTCCTGTGCCGGATGCCCGCCGGCTTGAAACAGGAGGTACATGGCTTCGGTGAAACAGCACCATGTCGTCAGAAGAGGGGCGGCGGGCAATTGTTTTGTTGTTTTGACGCATTTTTTATGATTCGGATCCTTTTTATTGATGATCGCAACGATAGGTCCGGTATCGGTGAGGATCACAATTTTCCCCTTTTCTGTTTTTCCACCATGCCCCGGGCGAACCGTTTCCCACAGTCCTCCGACAAGGTTTCCCTCGTTCCGTCCACGGTTCCGATGTGTTCGGACAGAAAATCGAACAGCGTCTTTTCCCCGGAGGGCGGGTGGGCGGGTAAAAAGGATTCTCTAAGACGCTCTACGGCAAGAGACTCCGCTGTTGTCCCCAGGTTCCGGGCTTCATCTGAAATCGTTGACGCGATATCGGATGGGATTGTGATGGTCAACATGATTCGTTCTCCGTATTCTTATTTAGGGTTTGTTCTGAATTGTCCGCTTGTTGAGGAATAGGTTCTCTTTCTCATACTCTATCGATAATATTAGGGCGTTTTGCACGATTTTTCAAGCATTTCCTTGATCACCGCACCTGTTGACCGCTTTAAAGCATAAGCCGCGCCATTGTGGATGAATTTCCAACGGCGTTGAATGATGCTCAAGTGTGGCGGCGCGGATAGATACACGCCCAGTTTCAAAATTCAGCGGCGTGTGATAAAAAATATACGCCGCGACGCCTCGATAGGGCCGGTCGGGCGATCATCGTTTCTACTTTTTCCAGGAGGTGCGAATGTTTAATCGAAAGATATCCATCATTTTTATGGCGGCGATGGCTTTGCTGGCTCTATCCTCCGCGGCGGGGCCGGCCTTTGGCGCCGACTATTCATGGACCGGCGCCGCCGGCGACGGATCGGTGTCCAATTTGGAAAACTGGTCCCCCGCCGGCGTGCCCGGCGCGGGCGATAACGTCCTTATCGGAGAGGGCGTCATCGCCGAATTTTCTTCGGGCGAAATCTCGTTTAACAGTTTGACGTGCCAGGGCGATTTGACGGTGGGCAATGCGATCATCCGGATGAGCGGCGTTTCTACCGTGGAGACGGGCGCCAGTTTGACGCTCGAATTCGGGACCATGGGCGGGACCGGCGAAATTCGGGTTCATGGCGCGATGGTTTGGAGCGGCGGGACGCTGGACGATGCGGGCGCCTTGTTCATTGAATCGGACGGCGATTTGAGCATTCTGGGGACCGGGACC
>JAABTM010000133.1 GCA_011389855.1 Desulfobacteraceae bacterium | reverse complement strand
CCCGATTGACAAAACCGGCAAAAGCATATTAAAGAGCAGGAAACCCATCAACGGTAAAAAAAATAAGGAGGCGACATGATCAAGAGGGTTTGGAGACGGCCGGGCGCGGGGTCCGGCCCACAGGATATGGAATGAAGACCGAACCGATCCACTCCCATCCACCGAAAGGAGACTTCCGCATGCATTCCAAGCTCCGCTGCGCCGCGGCGATGCTGCTGTGCCTGTTGCTGATACCGGCCATCAGCGCCCAAGCCGCCAAGCACGCCCTTCTCATCGGCGTGGGCGATTACCCCTATCTGCCGCCCGGCAAAAGTCTGGAAGGGCCGCCCCACGACGTGGCGGCCCTTTCGGAACTGCTGCGAACGATCCATGGATTTCCGGCGGACCATATCGTCTCCCTGGTGGACGAACAGGCCACCCGGACCGCGGTGCTCGCCGAACTGGAACGGCTGGTGGACCGGGTGGAATCCGGCGATCTCGTGATGATATATTTTTCCGGCCACGGCACCAGCTGCAACGAGTACGGCGCCTGGACGTTCGACTCCCGCACCGGGGCCCTCCTGCCCTATGATTTCAAGATGAGCGAGGACGTCGAAAAAATGATGGACCATCTGATCATCGGCCGCCGGGATATCCGCCCTGTTTTGAAACGGCTGGACAACAAATCCCCCCGGGTGCTGGCGGTCTTCGACGCCTGCTATTCCGGGTACACAATCCGGTCCACCCGGAAATCGGCGGCCCGGTCCCGGTTCGTTTCGATCCCCTCCCTGAAAAGCCTGGCCGGGGACCAGAAACCGGACAAATCCGGCGCGGACGCCGCCAAAGAGCCGGAATACCCTTATCGGCACGTGGTCTATATGTCGGCCGCTTCCAGCGAGGAACAGGCGTGGGACATCACCCGGGGCCTGATCTGGGGCGGGCATAAAACCTTTGACGGCAAACCCCACGGGGCCATGACGGACGCCCTGCTGCGCGGCGTTTCGGGCGACGCGGACACCAACGGCGACGGCGATGTGACGTGGAACGAACTCTACCATTTCACCAAAAGCGCGGTGACGGAAGGGTTCGCCCAGACGCCGCAACTGCTCTGTGCAAAGGGGAGCGCGGCTCTTCTGGACGGCCCGCTGTTCCGAACGGAAACGAACCGGCAAGCAAAATCGATCCAGCGCGCGCCGCCTTCGACCGACAAGGGGCTTAAGGTGCGCCTGGAAGGCATGCGGCCGATCATCCGTAAAGCCGTGGCCGAAATGGCGGGCGTGACGGTGGTGGACGACGGCCCCTACGACCTGTTGATCACCCCCCGGAAAATGAAAAAACGGGCGGTGGCCCGATTGGTCAATTTCTATCTGCCCAACGGGTCCCTGCTGGACCGGGTTCCCCTTAGGTCGGTAGTGGACCGCATCCGTCGGCACACCGGGGCGGGCCGCCTCATCGCGCATACCTATCCGGAGTCGGATTTCAACGTGTTCCTGGAACTCATCGACCCCAAGGGAGTGCTGGTGGAAGACGACCCGGTGGGCTTCGTCGTCCGGTCCGAAGCCAGGGCCCACATCCTGCTAATCGACATCGACTCCACCGGCGGCATCAATGTCCTCTACCCCTACATGCCGGAGGAACTCAAACCGGTCCAAACCGGTCAGACCCTGCGGCTCCCGGAGCTGGGGTACGTCACCCCGCCCCATTTCGGGGTCGAACACCTCAAGGTATTCGCCTTCAAGGAAAAACCGCCGGGACTCGAAAATTTCATGGGGGAATCGTTCCCGCCGGATTCTCCCCTCTTCGAGCAGCTCATGGAACTGATCGATGTCGGAAAGGGACAGGCCGCCCAGGCCGTTCTGCCGGTCCGGACCGCGGCCCGGTCCGACGTGGTGAAGACCGAGGGATCGGAGGACAAATGAAGCATTCAGCTATTGCCGGCCGAGGCCGCCGCCTCGGTTTCACGCTCTTTTTAATGCTGATGATAGCCGTCGGCCCGTCCCATGGCGCCGAACCGCCTACCGATCCCGTTCTCCGGATCGACCCCGGCATGCACACGGCCATGATCGGTCGAATCGCCTCGGATGCGGCCGGAACCCTTCTGGCGACGGCCTCCAACGACAAGACCCTCCGGATCTGGGATCCCGCTTCCGGCCAACTGCGCCGGACCCTTCGGGTTCCCGCGGCGCCGGGAAAAGAAGGCATGCTCTATGCCGCGGCGGTGTCGCCGGACGGCCGGACCGCGGCGGCCGGCGGATGGACGGGATATGCATGGGAGAAAACGAACTGCATTTACCTGTTCGACCTGTCCAACAGCGGCGGCGGCATAACACACCGGATCACGGGCCTCCCCCAGGTCATTCTTCATCTCGCCTTTTCAAAAGACGGGCGTTATCTGGCCGCGACCCTGGCCGCAGGGGGCGGGCTCCGCGTGTATCGGACCGCCGACCGGTCCCTCGCGGCGTCGGACCCGGCCTACGACGGGCACGCCTACTGGGCCGATTTCGACGCGGAGGGCCGTCTGGTAACGGCCTGTTACGACGGCCATATCCGGCTCTACGACCCGGCGTTCAACCTGAAACAAAAGGTTCGGACAGCGAGCGGAAATCGCCCCTATTCCGCGGCTTTTTCACCCGACGGCCGGCGGATCGCCGTGGGATACGCCGACAGGCCGGCGGTGGACGTCCTCTCGGGCCGGGATCTCGACCGCCTGTTTTCGCCGCCCGCCGACGGCGCGGTCCGGGGAACCTTCAGCACTGTGGCCTGGTCGACCGACGGAACCCATCTTTTCGGCGGCGGGCAGTATCGGCGCGGCCGGCGATGCGCCCTGCGCCGCTGGTCCGCGCCCTGGGGGCCCCGAGCCAAGTTTACGGATCTGGAGGCATCCGGAGACAGCATCCTCCAGGTGCTGCCCCTGCCCGACGGACGGACGGCCTTTTGCGCGGCCGATCCTGCCTGGGGGATTTTCGACCGGTCCGGCCGACGAACCCTCTATACGGCGTCGGCCATGGCCGACTTCCGGGGCCAGGGGGACGATACGTTTTCGGTTTCTTCCGACGGCGCCGCGGTCCGGTTCAGCCTCGGGTACGGCGGACAACAGCCGGTGCTTTTCAGCGCAACCGACCGGACCCTTCAGCCCGCGCCCGGTCCGGTCCCCGGCATGACCGCTCCCCGTTCCTCCGCCCCCGGCCTCTCCTCTTCGAACTGGAAAAACAGCCCGTCGCCCCGGCTCAACGACCGGCCTCTCGAACTGGACCCCTATGAAACCGCCCGTTGCGCGTCCGCTACTCCGGACGGCCGCCGGTTCCTGCTGGGCACGGAATGGTTTCTCCGGTGCTACGACCGGACGGGGACGCTGTTATGGAAAGTCCCCATGGGCGGCGCGGTCTGGGCCGCGGCGGTTTCCGGCGACGGTCGAATGGCGGTCGCGGCCGTTCAGGACGGCACGATCCGCTGGCGGCGCATGAGCGACGGAAAGGCGCTCATGGCCCTGTTTCCCCATGCCGACGGCAAGCGCTGGATTCTTTGGACTCCGTCGGGTCGCTATGCGGCGTCGGCCGGCGCCGACGCCCTGATCGGCTGGCGCGTCAACCGGGGGGCGGATCAGGAACCGGATTTTTTCCCGGCCGCCAAATTCCGATCCGCCTACTATCGGCCCGACGCTTTGGTTCAGGTGCTACGAACCCTGGACCCGGCGGCGGGCGCCGGCGGAACCGAGCCGCCGGCCCCGGTCGCCCGAATGCTGCCCCCCGTGGTCGTCATCCGCTCCCCGGTCGACGAAACCCTGTTCGACAAACCGGACATTGTCGTGACGTATGAAATCCGGAACCCGTCGGGCGCGCCGATCAAAGACGTCAAGGTCCTTGTGGACGGCCGTCCGCCCGTCAAGGAGCGCGGCATCCGGCGAACGCCCAGGGGCAAGGTCGGCGAGATGCGGGTTCCCCTGCCGTCAAGGGATTGCGAGATCTCGCTGGTGGCCGAAAACCAATACGCGGCCGGCAATCCAGCCACGGTCCGGCTTCGATGGGAAGGAAAAAAACAAACGGCCCCCAAACCCCGTCTCTTTGTGCTGGCCGTGGGCGTATCGGCCTACGACCGGCCCGACCTCCGGCTCGGCTTCCCGGCCCAGGACGCCCGGGACCTGGCCGCGGTCTTCAAGCAGCAGAAAGACGGGTTTTACCGGGCGGTCGATCTGAGGGTCGTCGTGGACGAATCCGCCACCCGGCAGGGAATTCTGGACGGCCTGGACTGGATCCGTCAACAGACCTCCCAAGAAGACGTGGCCGTCATTTTTCTGGCCGGCCACGGCGTCAACGGACCGGACGGCGCGTACTATTTCCTTCCCCGAAACGCCGACCCCGAACGGCTCGCGGAAACCGGCGCCCCTTACGCGGCCATCCGGGACGTCATCGTCAACCTCCCCGGAAAAGCGCTCGCCTTCGTGGACACCTGCCACTCCGGCAACATCATGGGCGGCGGCGGCGCCGGCGACGTGGACCAGGTCGCCAACGACCTCTCCGCGGCTGAAAACGGCGTGGTGGTCTTCGCCTCTTCCACGGGCCGCCAGGTCTCCGTGGAACACCCCCGATGGGGCAACGGGGCCTTCACCGAGGCCCTGGTGGAAGCCCTTTCCGGCAAGGCCGACTATACGAACGACAGGACCATCACCATCAACGAACTCGACCTTTACATCGCCGAGCGCGTCGCCTCGTTGACCGGGGGGCGGCAGACCCCCACCACCACCAAACCGCGCACCGTGCCCAATTTTCCCGTGGCGGCCCGGTGATCTATGGGTAAACGAAAACGACAAAACGGAGGCTTTTCATGAACACGCCCACCCCCAAAATCCGCTGGATTCACCTGTTGCTCATTGCCCTGACGGGCGCGGTCCTCTCCTGCGCCGGAACCGACGGTCCGGTCGCCAAAGACCTGGCGCCGGGCGAATCGGCCCCCTCTGAACTCGATTTCTTCGATTCCTCCCGCTTCGATTCCCGGCTGTCGGACTCCCTGAAAATCGGCCACGACCAAGTGACCACCCGAATGATCGGCAAGGTGTCCGTCAACGCCATACCGGAGCGCATCGACAAATGGTTTTTCATGATCGAAAAACACGGGGGAACCGTCGAACTCCAGGCCACCGGCCCCGAGGGAAGAGGCTTGTTCACCGACCTCATCTCCCTGACCGTGGGCGCCTACAACGCCGTGAAGGAAAAAATGCTCTACGATCCAGCCTCGGAATACAACGCCAGGGTCTTCTACGACCCCGAAACCGCGATGATCGAGCGGGTTGTGTTTGTGGAGAAGGAACCCGGCAACGCCAGTTCCAACTAACCTCAGACCATGCCTATTGGGCTTAAGAGCCTATCCGAAAACCGTGGATTTTGGTTCCAGGCAAGGCTGCGGCGCTTTTTCAACCGCGTTTGCCCCTTATTTATGATCAAACACCGTCACCCCGCCCCATCCATCCGGCGGCGGGGCGGCGCGAAACGCTTCGATTCGTTGTAGAAACAGCCGCGCGGCAGGATCTTCAACGATCCGAAGGACCTCCTTAAAGCGGGTTTCGGCCGCATCCCACTCGCCGCCCCGATAGGCGGCGAGACCTGCTTCAAACATCTCGATCCGTTCCAGGGTTTTCGGCGTTGCCGCATTCCGATACCCCGCCAGTTCGAACAGCGTGACCGCCTCCCCTTTCCCCTTGACCTTCACCCGGTCGAGTTCCCTCAGCAGAAACCGGTCGTCGAGTTTTTCGGCGGTGAATCCGCTGACGATGATTTGGGTGCCGTAGATTTTGTTGATGCCTTCCAGACGGGAAGCGAGATTGACGGCGTCGCCGATGACGGTGTAGTCCATGAAATCGTCGCTGCCCAGGTTGCCGACGGTGACGACGCCGGTGTTGAGGCCGATGCCCACGCCGAGGCCTTCTATTCCGGGCACGTCCGCGTTTTCCCGACGGAGCCGATCCAGCATGTCGAGGGTTTCCAGGGCCGCTTCGGCCCCCTTGGCCGGGTGGTCCTCCACGGGGATGGGCGCGCCGAAAAACGCCATGACGGCGTCGCCCATGAGTTTGTCCAGGGTGCCGCCGTGTTTGAAAATGACGGGGATCATGCGGGAGAAATAGAGGTTGAGCAGCCGGCCCGTATCCCGGGGGCCCAACCCTTCGGACAGGGTGGTGAACCCCCGGAGGTCTGAAAAAAACAGGGTCAGCTCGCGCCGCCGCCCCTCCATGGAGACGTCGATGTTGCCCTGGATCAGCTCCCGCACCACCCCCGCGGAAACGTAGCGGCCGAAAAGATGGGTGACCAGGGCGGCCCGTTTCCGGTCGAAAACCTTCTGGATGGCCGTGCCGGCCACGTACTGGAGGATGAGAACCAGCAACAACGGCGCAATCGCCACCCAGAGCCGGGCCTCCAGGAAAAGCAGGTGGGCCGCGCCGACGATCAGTCCGAGGGATCCCGCCAGGATGAGCGCCGTCCATGCGATGCCGATCTGGGGGAGGTAGAAGACCAGTCCCGCCAGCCCCGCGGCCGCGATCAGCCACAGGGCCCGGCCGTCTGAAAGCCGCTCGATCCATGTGCCGCTCAGGAGCGTCTCCGCGGCGTGGGCGTGGCAGGCCACGCCGAGTTCCTTGGCCGAGACGACGTCGCTCACCGCGGCGCCGAACTGCTCCCCATAGGCCTCGGCCGGGTCCTGGAACCGGGTGTAGGGGGTGGTAAAGACATCCTTTTCCGTGGCCAGGCTGCTGCCGATGATCGCCAGTTTGCCCCGGACCGTTTCCGGGTCGAACCGGCCGAGGACCGCGTCGGCGAATGAGATTCGGGGGAAGATGGTGTAATCCCCCCGGAAATTGACCAGAAGATCCGGCTGGGGCAACCGGAGCCGATCTTCCCCTTCGGCGCCCATGATCAGGTGGGCCGGGTCGGAAAAATCGAAGGCAAAGGAGAGGTTCCGGTAAGTCCGGACGAGTTCCACCGAAAAGGAGGGGATCAGCTCCACGCCGCCGGAGACGGGGATGGCGGCGAGATAGCGGATCCGGCGCAGCACCTCATCGCCGTCCGTGAGAAAGTCGATGAACCCGTCGCCGATCGACGCCGCCTGGAATCGCTCCAGGGAGGTCATCCCGCCGCCGTGGGTGGCCGTCCCCCGAGCCAGCACCACGTTGCCGCACCGGTCCATGGCTTCGGCCAGGGCCTGATCGGCCCCGGGGTCCGGGTCCGGCGAGATGAAAATGAGGTCGAGGCCGACGATCTCGGCGCCGGCGTCGCACAGATTCGACAGGGCCTTCGCCATATCGCGCCGGGACCATGATGATTTATGCCGGCCCAGGGTCCTGGCGCTTTCCTGGTCCATGAGCGCCAGGATCACATCGCCGGACGCCTCGCCCGGCCCCCGCCATTTGAAATGGAGGTCGTACAGGTAGTTGTCGGCCCAGTTGAGCAGACCGCGACGATGCGCCGCCGCCGTTCCGGCGATCACGAGCAACGCGCACAGAACGGACAAGACCGCTTGTCGCCGAATCAGGCGTCGGTTGGAACCGTTCATGCCGAGTCGTCAGGATCCATTGGCGGCCAGAGGCAGGGGCAGGGCCCCTTCGATGCCGCCGATGGCGCTGTTGACCACGACGATGACGCGGCATTTTTTCAGCATCTTGGAAGCGGCCCCCGAGGATTTCAACTCCCGGGCGTCCGCGTCGCTGATGACCAGATTAGTCCGGGCCAGTCCCTCGGCGTCCTGGACCTTCTTGACAATGAGTTTCCGGCGCTTTCGGCGTTTTTTCTCCCCGGCGAAGGCTTCGTCGGGCGAAATGATCGACATGATCCGGTCCATGAGATCACGGTCGGAACGGATGTCGTCGGCCGGGGCGTCCGAGACCACGTACCGGGCCATCCCGCCCTGTTGAAAGGCGGCCTGGTCCACCCCGGTCAGGTCATAGACCGGTTCGGTTCCCGATGCCGACAGAACCTTGGGGAACAGGGCCGGCTGGACCCCCTTTCGGGCCGGGTCCCGGGCGAGATGCCGGGCGTCCAGTACAAGCCACGTCTCTTCTTCATCGGCCTCGTGAGACGGCGCGGCCGACGACGATGCCGGTTCCGGAAACGCCGTCCATGGGAGCCCCTTGGATTTAAAATGATCCAGGAGTTTGGCGGTCAACCCCTCCACGCCGTGGAGATCCGCCCGACGCGTCACCTCGAAATGGGGCCGGCCGGCGCCGGAGACGAACCGGCGGCCGTGCTCCTCGAACCGGATCAGACCCCGGAGCTGCACCACCACCCGACCGCCGCCGAAGCTCTGGATGGTGTTCCGGTCGTCGATCTGTATGCCGGCGGCTTGCTTCAGAATCGACTGGAGCGCCAGGGCCTGGGCCGCCCGGAAGGCCCGCTGCTTCGACCCGCCGTTCAAGTCGAGATACCCCTTGCCCACGCCGTAGATAACGCCGTTGTCCCAGTCGATCCATCCCCCGTGGTCTTCCGAGATGTATGGTGAAAAATAGTCGGCGCCGCTTTGACCGATGGCGGCGCCCGACCAGAAAACGGCCCATAGCGCGGCCGCCGTACACAACCCGATGCGCATCAGGATTTTTCTCATCCCATCCCCCTTTTTATGGTGTCCTCAATTGTGATTACCTTTAGCAAAACTTTTCCCATATTTCAATAGCCATCGGCATCCTTGCGGCCGCAAAAAACGGGACTCGCGGTTTGCCGCATATTGAATCTTGCGTTCATCCAAAGAGTTCGATATAGAAAATGCATGTAGGACGCTGGCAAAACCTTGGAGGGCCGGCGGCCGCTTCAATGAAATCGTCTTTCGCATCCACAGCCCGTAAACGGGCTGTTTTTTTTGATTGATATGACGCACCTCTATGACATCGCCGTGGTCGGCATGGCCGGCATCTTTCCCGACGCCCCCGACCTGGACCGTTTCTGGCGCAACATCGTCGGCCGGAAAAGCGCGGCCCGGCCGACGCCGCCGGATCGCTGGATCGCGCCGTCGTCGGTCATGGTTCGCGCCGGCAAGGGGACCGTGCCGGACAAGGCATATTCCGACATGGCCTGCCTGATTTCCGATGAGATTTTGTCCGATGTCCGGCAACGGATCGCCGACATCGATCTGCCGCCGGACCTGCTGGCCCGTCTCGATCCGCTCTATCCCATCGTGCTCCATGCGACCCGACAGGCTCTGGCCGATTGCGTCATGGACCCGGTGGACCGCGCCCGAACCGGCGTGGCCCTGGCGGCCATCGCCCTGCCCACGGACGGGTCGTCGGCCCTGACCTGGAAGATTCTGGGGCGGGCTTTTGGGGAAAAAGTTCGGGGAAAGGTGGACGAGGTGGACTTAGTGGACGGGGTGGACAGGGTGGACGATGTGGACGCCGGGGACATCCTGGCGGCGCGGGTCACGGCGTACCCCGGGGCCATTTTGGCCAAAGCGTTCAGGTTGGGGGGCGGAACCTTTACCCTGGACGCGGCCTGCGCTTCGTCGATTTATGCGGTCAAGCTGGCCTGCGACGCGCTTCGGTCCGGCCGGGCCGACGCCATGATCGCCGGCGGCGTCTCCCGGCCGGAATGCCTCTACACCCAGGTGGGCTTCAGCCAGTTGCGGGCCCTGTCGCCGTCGGGACGGTGCGCGCCCTTCGACAAAGACGCCGACGGGCTCGTGGTGGGGGAAGGCGCGGGGATCGTGATCCTGAAGCGTCTTGAAGACGCGCTGGCTCACGGAGACCGGATTCATGCCGTGATCCGGGGGATCGGGCTTTCCAACGACATCCGGGGCAACCTGCTGGCGCCGGATTCCGAAGGCCAATTGCGGGCCATGAAAGCCGCCTACGCATCGGCCGGCTGGTCGCCGTCGGATGTGGATCTCATCGAATGCCACGGAACGGGCACGCCCGCGGGCGACGCAACCGAGGCCAAAAGCCTGCGCGCCCTCTGGGGACCATCAGGATGGCGGCGGGAGCAGTGCGCCATCGGGTCGGTCAAGTCCATGATCGGCCATCTCCTCACCGGCGCCGGCGCCGCCGGGATGATCAAGACATTGATGGGGCTTCGGCGCGGCGTCCTGCCCCCTTCCCTCAATTTCACCGGTTTTGCGCCCGGAAGTCCTTTGGACGATGGGCCGTTCCGGGTCCAGACCGATGCCGGTGAATGGCCCCGGCGGAACCCGGCGACGCCCCGAAAGGCCGCCGTCAGCGCGTTCGGATTCGGCGGGATCAACGGCCATCTGCTCCTGGAGGAATACGACCCGGCGTATTCGGAACCGGCCGGGGCCATCCATGCCGTGCCGGCGACGCTGCCTCCGCCCGCGCCGGCCGCCATCGTGGGCATGGACATCACCGCCGGCTCCTTGTCGGATCCGCGGTCTTTCCGGGAGGCGGTGTTCCGGGGGGGACCGGCGTTCGCACAACGTCCGGACGGTCGCTGGAAAGGGGCCGACAACGCGGCGGAGCGACTGTTGGGAAACCGGGGCCGGAAGGGCGCGTATCTCGATGCCGTCCGCATCCCGCCGGGCCGGTTCCGCATCCCGCCCAGCGAAATCCCGGACATCCTGCCCCAGCAGCTCCTCATGCTCCAGAAGGCCGCCGGCGCGCTGGAAGACGCCGGCCTGCCCCTGCGGGGTGAGCGGCCCCGCATGGGCGCGGTCATCGGCATCGCCTTCGACTGGGAGGCCGCCGATTTTCATCTCCGCTGGCGCCTGGAAAAGGCGGCCCGGGAATGGGCGGAGGGGCTTTTCCTTTCCGAAGCCGCCCTGGCCGACTGGCTGAACGACTTGCGGGACGCCATGGGGCCGCCCCTCACCCATGCCCGCACCCTGGGCGCCCTGGGCGGCATCGTGGCCAGCCGGGTCGCCCGGGAGTTCCAGTTCGGCGGCCCCAGCTTCGTGGTGTCGGCGGAAGAGGCGTCGGGGATCAAGGCCCTGGAGATCGGCCTGCGCGCCCTCCAGAACGGCGAGATGGACGCCGTTCTCATCGGCGCCATCGACCTGGCCGGCGACGTCCGGGGGGCGGTGGCCGTCAACGGACTTAGAGGTCTCTCGCCCACGGGCGCGTCACACCCCTTCGACCGGGCCGCCGACGGGACCGTGACCGGCGAAGGGGCCGCCGCTTTGGTGCTGAAGCGCCTGGATGACGCACGAACCGACGGCGACCGCGTCTACGCGATTCTCAAAGGGGTTGGGGAATCCTCGGCCGAAACAGAGGGCGACAGGACGACCGCCTGGCGCCGCTCCCTGGACCGGGCCGCTGCCGACGCCGGCATCCGGCCCGAATCCATCTCCTACCTGGAAACCCACGGCGGCGGCGTTCCCGAAGAGGACGGCGTCGAGGCCGAGGCCCTGAACGCCCTCCCCTTTTCGCCCCCTACCCCATGGGCATTGGGATCGCTCAAGCCCGTGGTCGGCGATATGGGCGCGGCGGCCGGACTGGCGGCGACCCTCAAAACGGCCCTGTGCCTCTATCACGAGATCATCCCGCCGCTGCCGGGGAGCGCCGAGCCGCTGGCCGCTCTGCCGGGCCCGGACCGGGTCCACATCCCGGCCTTTCCCCAGTTCTGGACCCGGGACCGGGAGGACGGCCCCCGCCGGGCCGCCGTATCCGCCATGACCGTGGACGGCGACGGGTCCCATGTGATCCTGGAGGGGGAGGAGCGGGGTGATCCGGATGGCGCGCCGGAAAAGGTCGTCATGGAACGCCGTCGCCCCCTGGGCGAGGCCCCTTACGGATTGTTCGTCGTGGAAGCAGATGATCCGGACGGGTTGCTGGCGGGGCTGGACCGGTTGAAACTTTTTGTGGAAGAACGAATCTCCGAGGGGCAATCCCTCGAACGGATGGCCGGATCCTGGCATCGAAACCTACGAGGTTTTCAAAACCTCGTAGGTTTAGCCGTCTCCATCGTCTGCGGCGACCGAAGCCGATTGACCCAGTGGATCGCCGAGGCCCGACGGGCGGTGTCCAACGGGACGCCGGCGCGCATCGCCGGCCCCACCGGGGTCCGGTATTCGCCGGAACCATTGGGACCGGCCGGTGAAATCGCCTTTGTCTTTCCCGGGTCCGGCAACCACTACGTGGGAATGGGCCGGGAGATCGGCGTCCGGTGGCCCCATATTTTAAGGCGGATGGACGCCGGGACCGGCCGACTCAAAACCCAGATCCTCCCGGAGTGCTACATGCCCTGGCGGACCGACTGGCGGAGGGGATGGGAGGCCGAGGCCCTGGAAAAAATCGTCTCCGATCCGCTCCACATGATCTTCGGGCAGGTGGTTCACGGCGGGCTCATGGCGGAACTGGTCCGGGATTTCGGCGTATCGCCGGACGCGGTGATCGGCTACAGCCTGGGAGAATCGGCCGGGTATTTCGCCACCGGGGCCTGGCCCGAACGGGGGGAGATGCTCAAGCGGATGCGGGAAACCGACCTGTTCACCACGCAACTGGCCGGCCCCTGCCGCGCCGCCCGGAAGGCGTGGTCCATCCCGCCCGACGCGCCCTTCGATTGGCGGGTGGCCGTGGTCAACCGTCCGGCGGACGCGGTGCGCGAGGCTCTGCCCGCATGGCCCCTGGCCCGGCTCCTCATCGTCAACACCCCCGCCGAATGCGTGGTGGGCGGCGAGGCCGGGCAGGTGGCCGGTCTCATCCAAAGACTGAAATGCGACGCCTTCCATCTCGACGGGGTGGTCACGGTCCACTGCGACGCCGCCGAGCCGGCTGCCGGGGCTTACCGGGATCTCCATCTTTTCCCCACCCATCCGCCCGCTGGCATCCGCTACTATAGTTGCCCAAAGGGCCGGGCCCACGACCTGACCATGGACAGCGCGGCCGATTCCATCCTCATGGGCGCCCTCCATGGGTTCGATTTTCCGAAAACCATCGAGGCCGCTTATGCCGACGGCGTCCGGATCTTCCTGGAGATGGGGCCCGGCGCC
>JAABTM010000132.1 GCA_011389855.1 Desulfobacteraceae bacterium | reverse complement strand
CGGACCTCCATGGGGATTTCTCCCCATCGCCGGGTGCTGGTGGCCGGTTCCACCCATCCGGGGGAGGAAGCGATCCTGGCGGAGGCGCTTCGGATGCTGCGCCGGGACGTTCCGGACCTTTTCTGCATCGCGGCGCCCAGGGACCCGAACCGGGCCGGCGAGGCGGCGTCCGTTTTCCGGGAAAAGGGCTTTTCTTTCCACCTCTTGTCCGCCGGCGCCGGCGGAGCGGACGGCGTGGTCATCGACGCCATGGGGCTGCTCGCCGGGCTTTACGGGCTGGCCGATGTCGCCTTTGTCGGGGGCAGTCTCGTCCCCTTTGGGGGCCACAATCCGCTGGAGCCGGCGGCCTTGTCCAGGCCGGTGATTTTCGGCCCCCACATGCACGCCTTCCGGGAGATCTCGGGACATTTGCTGGCCGCCGGCGGGGCCGTCCGGGCCGCGGACGCCCGGTCTCTGGCCAGGGCGGCGGCCAGGCTTCTGGCCGATCCGGAGCGCGCCGCGCGGATCGGGGAAAAGGGGAGGGCGGTTTTCGAGGCCCACAGGGGGGCCGTGGATCGGACCCTGTCGGTCATCGATGCGGTTTACCGGGAGGGGACGAGCCGGTGAAGGCCCGGCTCCGGAAGGCCGCGGCCGAAGCCATGGCCGACGACGGCCGGGCGACGCCGTTTCCCCTGGCGGCGTTCCTCTCCGCCGCTTCGCGTCTCTACGGACTGGCGGTGCGATTCCGAACCGCCCGCCATCGCGGGGGGCGTCCCCCCGCCCGCCGTCTTCCCTGCAAGGTGATCTCCATCGGCAACATCACCGTGGGCGGCGTCGGCAAGACGCCCATGACGCAATGGCTGGCGGCCCGTTTGCGGGATGCGGGCCATCGGGTCGCCGTGGTGAGCCGGGGGTACGGCGGAGGCGCCGAGAAGCGGTCCGGGGTGGTGAGCGACGGGCGGAGGATTCTGATGGACCCGGAAATGGCCGGGGACGAACCCTACATGACGGCCGCCCGGCTGCCCGGCGTGCCGGTGCTGGTGGGCCGGGATCGCTTTGCTTCCGGCCTGCGGGCCGTGTCGCGGTTCGATTGCGGCGTCATTCTCCTGGACGACGGGTTCCAGCACCTGAAGCTGGAACGGGATCTGGACCTGGTGCTGATGGATGCGGCCCGTCCCCTGGGAAACGGCCGGCTGCTGCCCCGGGGGCCCCTTCGGGAACCGCCCGGGGCCCTGGCCCGGGCCCACGGGATTGTCCTGACCCGGTGCGACGAGGCCCTTTCGGTTCCGGGGATCGTCGATCGGTACGCGCCGGGGATCCCCGTTTTCAAAAGCGTCCATACCCCCTATCCGCATCTGTTTCTGCCCGCCGGCCGGATGCCGGGGCGGATCGCCGCGACTGAAACGAACCCGGCCGAAACGCTGTCCGCCCTCCGGGGCCGCCGCGTCATGGGGTTTTCCGGCATCGCCCGGAACGATGCGTTCGAAAAGACCCTCCGCCGCCTCGCCGTCGGGATGGTCGGGTTCATGGGGTTTCCCGACCACCACCGCTATGACGGCGCCGACATCCGGGCGGTTCTGAAGACGGCGGCGGATCGGTCCGCCGACCTGCTGGCCACCACCGAAAAGGACTGGGTCCGGCTGGCGGACCGGTCGCCATGGCCCCTGGATCTCCTGGTCCTGGGAGTCCGTTTCAACCCCGGCGGGGACGGGGACGACCTGTCCCGGCTGGCGGCGTCCGCACTGTAAAATTTCTTGACATTTTTTCTTGCCGGCTTATATAATTCACTATGGATGCAGCGAATTCGACAGCGGCATCAGACGCGGCGGCGCACTTTCATCTTCCTTCTAAATCTCCCCATGACAGCCTTGACGGCTTGGAAAAGCGTCAACCGACATCCCTTATCGGATGCCGTGCCGGTCGCGCATCTCCTGAACGCTTATCGACGCTCGCCATTGCCTGGCGGCGTCCCAACTTTAAAGGAGGCCGCAATGGGATCAACAGATGATCGCAGGTCCTGTCAGCGCCATGATGTGCCCGGCGCCATCCGATGGGCCTTCTTCAACACCAACGGTTACAGTCAGGCGGAGATGGTCGACTACGGCAAAGGGGGCCTCTCCTTTCAGACCCGCGTCTTCATCAAGCCCGGTACGAATTTGACCATCAAAGGCGAGGGGAAGGAACCCGTGTTCTACCGCCCCGAGGCATGGGAGGGGTTTCCCACGGTGAAGGTGGCCGAAGTCAAATGGTGCCTGCCCGAGGGGGATTCCGAGACCGATCCCCGGTATAAGGTTGGGGTCCGGTATCACCCCGGCTATTACGACGGGTAGGGTCTTTGACCCTCCCATCGATCATCGACGACCTCCTGGACGGGCTCAATTCTCTCTCCTTCGGTCCGCCCGCGACCCATGTCTACAACCCCCTGATCTACGCCCGAAAGGGCCACGACGCCTACATCCACCGCTACGGGGACGCGCCCAAAGAGATCCTCCTTTTGGGCATGAACCCCGGCCCATGGGGCATGGCCCAGACCGGGGTTCCATTCGGGGACGCGGCGATGGTCCGGGACTGGCTCGCCATCGAAGCGGAGATCGGCAAGCCCGAAAAAGAGCACCCCAAACGCCCGGTCATGGGGTTCGACTGCGACAAGCGGGAGGTGAGCGGCAGCCGCCTCTGGGGGTGGGCGGCGGACCGGTTCGGAACGCCGGACCGCTTCTTCGACCGGTTTTTCGTGGTCAACTACTGTCCCCTGGTCTTCATGGAGGAGAGCGGCCGCAACCGGACCCCGGACAAGCTGCCCAGGGCGGAAAGGGATCCCCTGTTCGCGGTCTGCGACCGGGCCCTCCGGCGGACCATCGCCCATTTCGATCCCGCCTGGGTGGTGGGCGTGGGCGCCTTTGCCGAAAAGCGGGCCGCCGCGGTGCTCGGGGACAGCGACATCGTCGTCGGCCGGATCACCCACCCCAGCCCCGCCAACCCCCGGGCCAACAAGGGGTGGGCGGCGGATGTGGAAAAATCGCTCGCGGAGATGGGGATTTCAGGACAACGAGCCCAAAGCAGTTGTTGTGGACATGGCGTCTTTTGATAAAATTGAGTTGATCCTCGACAACCTGATGCACAGGGAAGCGGAGCCCGAAGACGCGTTGCTGGCGGCGTCCGGATACCCTTCCATCAAAAAGGATGTCGCGGCCGGCATCGAAGCGCTATTGGCAACGCCGCATCTTGGCGTTCCGACCCCTCCCCGGCCCTCCCCCGTCAAGGGGGAGGGAGTTGCCCGCCCATCCTGATTAAACTTGACCATCCGACGAAAATAGGGCATTCTCGGGTAATGCAATTGCCTGATAAGCATTTGTTTTTTGAAATCACTCTTTAGAAAGCGCCTTTATCCAATGACAACATCCCTCACCCAGTACATTGTCGCGGCCCTGAAAGACGGGGGCGTCCTTTCTTCCACCGAGATCGCCGGGGCGGTGTCGAAGGCGTCGGGCCGGGAGGTCGAGGCCTCCGACATCGGGGGGCGGTTGAAGAATATCAGCGATTCGGGGCGGTGCGACCTGGGGCGTTTCGTGACCCGGGAGCGAAAAGACGGCGTCTACGTCTATCGACTGATGGACGCGGCCCGGGCGTTGTCCGAAGATCAGCTTTACGGGTTGACCCTCAAGCGGGGGGATGCCCGGTATCCGCTGGAAGACGCCCTGTCGGATTATCCGGAGCTGAAGGCGCATGTCGGCGGCGAAACAGGGGCCGACGAGGGGGAAACGGCCCCCTCCGGCGCCGGGGCCGGCGACGATGCGGAGGCGGCGGAAAAGACGGGCGACGCGGCCGAAACGTCCATCGACGGCGATGTTTTCGTGGCCGGCATCGGATCGTCCGCCGGAGGGCTGGAGGCCATCTACGAGTTCCTGGAGGCCCTGGAACCCGGCGGCGGGCTGGCCTACGTCTTCATCAGCCACCGGAGCAAGGAAGGGGACGGGGACCGGTTCCTGGACCTGATCCGGAAGCGGTCGGCCCTGGAGACCCTTTTGGCCGAAGACGGCATGAGGGTCCGGCCCGACCGGGTCTACCTGGCCCCCCGCGCCGGCATCCTGGGCGTCGAAGACGGGGCCTTCACCGTGAGACCGTCGGACGGGACGACGGAAGAGATGAGACCCATCGACGCCTTTTTCAAGTCCCTGGCCCTGAATCTGGGGGAGCGGGCCGCCGGCGTGGTGCTGTCGGGCATGGGCTCCGACGGGTCGGCCGGCCTTCGGGAGATCAAGGAGGCCTTGGGCCTCTGCCTGGCCCAGGACCCGGATTCGGCCCGGTACGACTCCATGCCCAGAAACGCCCTGCGCCACGTGAGTCCCGACGACGTGCTGGCCCCCGGCGACATGCCGGCCAAACTGGCCAACTATGTTCGGCACGCCGCCGGCCACAGCCTGGTCCATCCGGAAAAAAGCGACATTCCCGACATGCTGCCAACCATCTTCTCCCTGGTGCAAAGCCGCACCGGCCGCGATTTTTCCGAGTACAAGCATTCCACCTGCACCCGCCGGGTGGCCCGCCGCATGGCGGTCCACGACATCGACAACCCGAGGCGATACTTCCATCTGTTGCAGCGGTCTCCCGACGAGGTGGCGGCCCTGGTTCGGGAGCTGCTCATCCTGGTGACCCGGTTTTTCCGCGACCCCAAGGCCTTCGAGGCCCTGAAATTCCGTCTGAGAGAGATGCTGGAGGACCGGCCCGAAGACGGCGGACCCGTCCGGTGCTGGGTGACCGGCTGTTCCACCGGGGAAGAGGCGTATTCCATCGCCATCCTCCTCAAGGAGTGCATGGAAGACATCGACCGGCGCTTCGACGTGCAGATTTTCGCCTCCGATCTTTCCGAAGAAGCCATCGAGGCGGCCCGGGACCCCCGGTATCCCTGGGGGATCCTGGAAGATGTGGGAAAGGAGCGGCTGAAGCGGTTTTTCGAGGAGGAGGAAGAGGGCTACCGGGTGAAAAAAGAGATCCGCGAGATGCTGGTTTTCGCCGTCCACGACGTCATCAAGGACCCGCCCTTCACCCGCCTCGACCTGCTGTCGTGCCGGAACATGCTCATCTACATGAATGCGGAACTCCAGAAAAAACTGCTCCCCGTCTTCCACTACGCGCTGAAGGAAAACGGGCTGCTCTTCATGGGCGGTTCCGAGACGGTGGGATCGTTCACCGACCTGTTCGACGCGGTGGTCTCCAAGATGCGCATCTACCGCAGAAAACCCGGCAGCCACGCCCGGGAGGGGTTTCTCCAGATCGGCCGCGGCCAGGGCCGGAAGGGGTACGGGGACCCGGAAGAAAAAGGGGAGGAAGACGTCGCCGCGCTCCACCGGCAGGCCCTGCTGCGTCACGTCGCCCCCACCAGTCTGGTGATCGACAAAGACGGCGACATTCTCAGCGTGTACGGCAAAACGAGCCGGTTCCTGGAACTGCCCGGCGGGGCGGCCACCGCCAACAATCTGTTCAAGATGGCCAAAAACGGCCTCAAGCCCAAGATGCCCGCCGCCATCCGCAAGGCCGCCTCGGATTCCGAAAAAGTGGACTTCGACTATGTGCGGCTGCGGGTCAACGGCGACGAGCACCGGGTGGCGGGCGAGGTGATCCCCCTGGACCGGGAGGACCGGATGGAAGGGCTGCTGCTGGTAACCCTGACGGACAAAGGCGCTCGGGAAGAAACGCAAACCGATTCGGACGCCGAAGGGAAAAAACACGGCGGCCGGGAGACCGAAAAGGAACTGCGGGACGCCAGGCAGAACCTTCAGACCACCGTGGAGGAACTGGAGACCTCCAACGAAGAACTGAAATCGACCAACGAGGAACTCCAGTCCACCAACGAGGAACTCCAGTCGTCCAACGAAGAGCTGGAAAGTTCCAAGGAGGAGCAGCAGTCCCTCAACGAGGAGCTGGCCACGGTCAACTCGGAACGCCAAGCCAAGATCGACGAGCTGTCCGAGGTCAACAAGCACATGCGCAACCTGCTGGACAACCTCCAGATCCCCGTGCTCTTTTTGGACAACGACCTCAAGATCCAGCGGTTCACCTCGAAACTGAAGGAGCTGATAAAGGTCATCCCCTCGGACATAGGCCGTCCCCTGAGCGACATCTCCACCCGCCTGGACGGAAAGGGCGTGGACCTGACGGACATCGCTTCGGACGTCCTCTCCACCCTGGCGTACCGGGAAGAGGAGGTGATGATCCAGGGCGAGCGCTGGTACCAGCTCCGGGTGCTCCCCTACCGGACCGAGAAAAACGTCATCGAAGGGGTGGTGATGATCTTCCTGGACATCCAGGAGAAAAAAGAGGCCATGAAGGCGTCCGAAGCGGCCCGGCGATACGCCGAGGCCATCGTGGACACCATCCGCGAGCCCCTGTTGGTGCTCAACGGCAAACTGAAGGTGGAGACGGCCAACTACGCCTTCTACGACACCTTCCGGCTCCGTTCGGAAGACGTGGAGGGCCGGCGCCTCTTCGACCTCAACGAGGGGGCCTGGGACGCCCCCGACCTGCGCAAGCTTTTGGAAGAATCGATCCGCGACCGCCATTTTTTCAGCGATTTCTCCCTGAAGCAAGACTTCCCCGGCCTCGGCCCCCGCCGCTTCCTCTTAAACACCCGCCGCCTGGCGGGGCAAAGCGAGGAAGAGGAGAAGATTTTGCTGGCGATGGAGGAGAAAAAAACCTAACCCCCCCGGCCCCCCTTCCCTGGGAGGGAAGGGGGGAGGTCGAAACTGATAAAGAAAGTCCCCCATGCCGAAAGAAGACCAAAGCAAGCCGACCCAAAAAGCCGAGTATATGGGGTCGTTGCGGAAAATCGCCGAGCGGTATCTGGCCGAAAGCGGCCCCGCTGGCCGGGATTTTTCCGAACTCGAACTCAAGGAACTCCTTCACGAACTCTACATTCACCAGGCGGAACTGGAGATCCAGAACGAAGAGCTGCAGCGGACCCACAATGAGCTGGAAACAGAGCGGAACCGCTACCTGGAACTCTTTGAATCGGCGCCCATGGGGTACTTCATCCTCGACGAAAAAGGCATTGTCCGGGACGTCAACATGACGGGCGCCCGGATGTTGCAGATAACGCGACGACTGATGATCGGCCGACAGTTCGCCCGGCTGGTGGCGGTCGTCCATAGATCTGTCTTTTACGCCCATTTCCAGGCGGTGAAATCCGAACTGGGAAGCCATGTCTGCGAGCTGGAAATGCTGGCGGCCGAGAGCGTCCCCTTACCCGTCCGGATAGAGTCCATGGCCGTGTTGAACGGCGGCGAGCGGATCAAGGCGATCCGCGCCGTCGTATCGGATGTTTCGGACCGGAAGGAGGCCCAAACTGAAGCCGCCCGTCAGAAGGACGAAAACATCCGGCTCCTGGAACGGTTCCGGATGGTGGCCGAAAACACCAACTCCGCCATCTTCATCTGCGATGCCGAACGGTTCCGCTTCGTCAATTCCGCCGCCGAACACCTGACCGGCCGGGACCGGCAGACCCTGATGGAAACCCTGCCCTGGCGGGTGTTCAAGCCCAAGGACCGGGCCAAAGCCGAAGCCTACCTTAAGGAGGCCCTCGAGGACGAGTTTCCCGGCCGCGCCTGCACCCTGTCCATGCTGACCGCGACGGGCGAGGAACGCCAGGCGGAGATCACCATCAACCAGGTCTTCGACGGCGGACACCCGGCCGTTCTGGGCACCGCCATCGACATCACCGCCCACAAGCTGCTGGAGGACGAACTCAGGGAACGCCTCGACGCCCGCACCCTGGAACTCACCGAAGCCCTGCGGAAGCTGGAGGAAGAGGTGGCCGACGATGCGGCGGGCAGCGGGGCCCCCGCCGGAAAAAGCGAAGAGATCGAGCGGCTGGAGAAAAAGATCGCCAAGCTCTACACCACCCTGGATGTGATGGCGGACAAGCGGCGGTCCGACCGACGGAAGATGGAGGAGAACATCACCGCCAGCGTCCGGCAGGTGGTCCTCCCCGAGGTCCAGACCGCGCGGACGAAGACCCGTGATCCCGAAGTCCGCCGCGTCCTCGACCTGCTGGAAAAAGAAGTCGAACAGATGACTTCCTCGTTTTCCTGCACCCTCACGGGCCGGTACAACCTGACCGCCACCGAGATCCGGATCGCCCAGCTTATCAAAGAGGGCCTCACTTCCGACGAAATCTCCGACCACCTCAACCTCGCGCCCAAAACCATCAGCTACCACCGGAACAACATCCGCAAAAAGCTGGGCCTCCACAGTAAAAAGGCGAATTTGCAGACCTACTTGCTGTCGCTGTCCTGAACACCGGGCATTCGCCTCGCATTTTTCCGGTATTTTCCCGACACCGAGCGGGAAATGCCGGTTCCTCCTCCTTTCATCGCGCCCTACACACACACAAATCCGCCCCACCGCTTGTTTCCTCACCCCAGCGCCAGGTTCCTCGAGCGAGGTTTGCCTGGTAGAATTTGGGAAATGGCCCGTGTTTCCCGCGTTGTTCATGTGTTTTATTGTCAATGACACTATGGAAGGAACGAATGTGCGGAATACCCGCCGACCGTTCCGATGACGATGTCCGGCAAGAGGAGACGCGGATGAGAAACGAAGAAATGGCCAACATTTTGTACGTGGACGATGAATTCACCCATTTGAGATCATTGCTCAAAATAGTGGAGGGCATGGGGCATACGCTATTGCCTATCAATGATCCCGGATTGGCGGTGTTCATGTTCATGCATGACCCGAACGAGTTCGATATCGTGATCACCGACATGCGGATGCCGAAGATGAACGGGGTCCGGCTGCTGGAGAACCTGAAGGAAATCCGCCCCGACCTCCCTATCATTCTATACTCCGGTTCGACGGAGCTGACCCCTGAAGACGCCCGCGCCCTTGGATTCCGGACCTTTCTGCGAAAGCCGGTCAGGTCGGCGGAGATGGCCGACGCCATCCGGCGGGCGCTCTTACCGCCCATCCCCGCTAATGCCGGTCGCGGTCCGGTCCGGGTGACGCGGACATTTTACCCCCCTGTAGAAAGGATAAAGGACTCTCACTTAAAGGAAAGATCGATAAATGGATGATAAAGCGGCGAATATTTTGTATGTGGACGACGATAAACCGATTCTGAATATGATCCGGATGAGCCTGGAGAAGATGGGCCACGGCGTGCTGACCCTGGACGACCCGAGGGAGGCCATCGACCTGTTCAAAGCCGACCCGTACCGGTTCAACCTGGTGATCACCGACCATTCAATGCCGGAGATGACCGGCGACCGGCTGGCAGAGAAACTGCTGGATATCCGGCCGGACATCCCCATCATCATGTGTTCCGGCGCGGCCGACCTGAACTTGCAGCAAGTCTACGCCCTGGGCGTCCATGCCTACCTGCGGAAACCGGTCGAGCGGATCCAAATGGCCAAAACGATCCGACAGGTGCTGAGCCAATCGCCGCCGCCGCCCGCGCCCGGCGCCCGGGTGGCGGCGGGATAGGCTCTAAGCGGGCCGATGGACTGATCCGGGTAAACCGGTATGCGGGCGGGGGACATGGCTCAAGGCCGTCGGATTGATCCAGACCGAGTATGCCCGCTTGGCCGGCGTGGCCCCCCGGGTCCTGATCGATCTGGAACGGGGCGTGGGGAACCCGACGCTGAAAACCCTTGAAAAGCTGGCGGCGCCGTTCGGGCTTCGGGTGGGGTTGACGCGGAGACGCCGGCGGCCTGATTGAAGACGCCAACCCTCCCTCTCAATCCACATCCCTTGGTTCCGTTAAAAGACGAATCCCTTCCAGGATCAACGCCACGCGATCTTTCGATAATGTGCCGATCTTTTTAGCCAAATCGCTTTTGTTGATGGTGAAAATCCGGGAAATGTTGACGACGCTCTTTTTCGGCAGATTCCCTTCGCCTTTTTTCAGCGCCACATTGCCCGGGGAGGCTGCCCGTTTAAGATTCGAGGTCAGGGCGCACACCACGACAGTGTTAATGCGGCTTCGATTGAAGACGTTGTTCTGGATGACGACATGGGGATGCCGATATCCGGGTTCCGATCCCGATGGATTTCTGAGTTCGACCCAAAACACGTCGCCCTGGTGGATCACCACTGGTCCTTTAACAATTCATGGTGTTTTGAGCGCATTCGGGATACGGTTTGGTTGGGTTCGAGCGGGTCGTCGTGAACGGCGTTCAGGGCATCGAGCAGTTCTTGGTTTTCGCGGCGCTGGATGAATTCCCGGGCCGCAAGGGAGAACGCGCGGCTTCTGGAAATGTTCAGTTTTTTAGAAAGGGCCTCCATCTGGTCGAATATCGGCTTGTCCACGGAGATTGCGGTTTTGACGTTGGGCATGGCGTTATACCTCCTTTTATAGAAATAGTATAACGATAGGTATTCGCCAAGTCAATATGCCATCGGCCGGGGGTTCGTTCCAGTTTCAAAGCGGTTTCCGGTGTAATCGGCGATTTGCCCCTGATGATTTCATTAATGGTTTTTTTGGTCAGCCCCGTCCTGTCGGCCAATTCGGTTTGGGTCATGCCGTATGCTTCCAGATATTCCGCCAGAATTTTGCCGGGGGAGACCAGGTAATCGGGAACATATTGATTTGATGCGGTATCAGCCATATCGTAATCAGGAATAAAAATTAAACGATAAGGAGTGCCCTGAAAGGGCGTTATATACCAGACCAGGGCAACGCCCTGGGTGCGTTGCTTTTTACGGATATTCCCCATTCCCAGGGCGTTGCCCCGGTCTGGTATGTCTAACCCCATTTGATCCCGCCCGGCCGTGCGGGAATAAATGATGCTGTTGGCAAATGCGACCCAGTCCGCAATTGCCGCCCGGGAGTGAACTCCCACGCTACTATGTGTCGTCCCTACGGGACTGAAATTGTTGTTTCAATCCAAAGATTCATAGCATCTTTTATATTCGACAGCGCCTCTTCGTATGTGCCGCCGTGTGCCATGCATCCGGGCAACTCCGGGACATCTGCTATAAATGATCGATCCTCATCGCTCCAGAAAATTATGATTTCATATCTATTCATCGATCGACGCTCCCATCTTGTATTTCAATATGATGCTTCTTTCTTGCCTTACCATAAATATTCTTGATGGTTCGGTGCGATCCGGGAAGTTTCAATCCCTTCCAGGGAATTCAGCCATAGCTACGCGGATCATTCGAGGGTCACGCCCGACTTCAACTCAGATGTTTCAATCCCTTCCAGGGAATTCAGCCATAGCTACGCCGCTTCGATGCCCCGCGCCCTGAGCCGATACGCGGGTTTCAATCCCTTCCAGGGAATTCAGCCATAGCTACACGGCATCAGGGTACGGAATAACTCAGGTTGGGGCGTTTCAATCCCTTCCAGGGAATTCAGCCATAGCTACAGACCGCGAAGCCGAGCCAATTGAATCGGCCCTGCTGACGTTTCAATCCCTTCCAGGGAATTCAGCCATAGCTACTTATTGTGTAATTTATGAGGCATAACCAGTTGATCGGTTTCAATCCCTTCCAGGGAATTCAGCCATAGCTACGTGGCACAAGGGCGATTTACATCCGGATGAGGGTGATGAGTTTCAATCCCTTCCAGGGAATTCAGCCATAGCTACGTTCAACCTGGACCGGATGTCTTCCGGGATATTTACTGTTTCAATCCCTTCCAGGGAATTCAGCCATAGCTACAAGGATAGCGGAGTGTGCTTAAACTTATGCTATCAAGTTTCAATCCCTTCCAGGGAATTCAGCCATAGCTACTCCGTCAACGGGCAGGGTAGTCAAACGAAAGCCACTGTGGTTTCAATCCCTTCCAGGGAATTCAGCCATAGCTACTCAGGTGCAAATTGTGCAATGCGTGGCATCATCCTGTTTCAATCCCTTCCAGGGAATTCAGCCATAGCTACGAACTTTTCGAGCTGCGCCATCGACGGGTCGCCAGCCATAGTTTCAATCCCTTCCAGGGAATTCAGCCATAGCTACTTTGTTGGCGCCCTGCCGGATCGCAAGGCGGCGGGTTGTTTCAATCCCTTCCAGGGAATTCAGCCATAGCTACGGAGCATAACGTGTAACAAACACCCCCCTCATCCTGTGTTTCAATCCCTTCCAGGGAATTCAGCCATAGCTACGGCGGAAAGGTGGGAATTGGATTTGATACCACTCCAGTTTCAATCCCTTCCAGGGAATTCAGCCATAGCTACCACCAAAAGAAAAATCGAAAAGTTGCTCGCAATTAAGTTTCAATCCCTTCCAGGGAATTCAGCCATAGCTACTCAACTGCCCGAAGGACATCTCTCTTGTTTGTACCTTAGTTTCAATCCCTTCCAGGGAATTCAGCCATAGCTACCCTTTTCCTATGTGGGCCCCATAGCCAAGGGCCTCGGGTTTCAATCCCTTCCAGGGAATTCAGCCATAGCTACCGACGACAGCGACTGGTGGCGATTGCGGGCTTTGAGGTTGTTTCAATCCCTTCCAGGGAATTCAGCCATAGCTACCCGTATAGTCAATCGTAGTGGACAAGTTGCTTCCATCTACAGTTTCAATCCCTTCCAGGGAATTCAGCCATAGCTACAAAAATCTATAGGAGGTAGAATGAGTCCAGTTTACGTTTCAATCCCTTCCAGGGAATTCAGCCATAGCTACTCGAAAAGTTCAGGGACAAGCTGTTGGCTATTCATGTTTCAATCCCTTCCAGGGAATTCAGCCATAGCTACTCGCCCACATCGAAAGCCGCGCCGTTGCACGTCATAGTTTCAATCCCTTCCAGGGAATTCAGCCATAGCTACGCTATTTTTACCGCTGACCCGTTTATGTCTGACCAAGTTTCAATCCCTTCCAGGGAATTCAGCCATAGCTACTCGGTGAAGCCAAAGAGGAGATGGACATTTATTATGTTTCAATCCCTTCCAGGGAATTCAGCCATAGCTACGGGAGATGGATAG
>JAABTM010000420.1 GCA_011389855.1 Desulfobacteraceae bacterium | reverse complement strand
ACGCCGCCAACCCGGCAGCGGTGGACCGGATCTTCGATATTAAAGGACGGTCGCCGGACAAGCCGATCCTGCTGCTGATCTCCCGAAAGGATCAGCTCCGGGATCTGGTGGTCGATGTCCCCCCATCCGCCGAAATGCTGATGGAAAGGTTCTGGCCCGGAAAGCTGACCCTGGTGTTCAGGGCGAAGCCCGCGGTCTACGCGGGTCTCACCGCCGGGACCGGCAAGATCGGCGTCCGCTTGTGCGCCCACCCGGTGAGCGCCGCGCTGGCGGATGCCGTGGGCGGACCCATCACCGGCACCAGCGCCAACCGGTCCGGCGAACCGGGGTGCGGCCGGGTATCGGATCTGAGCCCGGAAATTCTGGACGTGCTGGACCTCATTCTGGACGCCGGCCCGCTCCAAGGCGGCGCGGGGTCTTCGGTGGTGGATGTGACCACGGACCCGCCGTCCGTGCTGCGGGAAGGGGCCGTTTCAAAGCAAAAAATTTTGGCCGCCATCGGCCGACACGGTCGCAAAGGTATTGACACCAATCGCTGATTTTTATATAAAGCACCCTCCCCCCGCCGGGGTGGTGAAACTGGTAGACGCAGAGGACTCAAAATCCTCCGGGCGCAAGCCCATGCGGGTTCGATTCCCGCCCCCGGCACCAAAGAAAACAAGGGGTTGGAACCATTAGCAGGTTCCAGCCCCTTTTTTGTTTCCGCGCAAATCGGCGCTTTTTGCGTCGTTTTGACGAACAAAAGACGAACAGTGTTTTCACTCCCCAACTTCTTCCAACGCGTCTTTAACAAGGGATGGCGTCAGATACAGGCCTTCACGGCGCAATTGCTCAATGGTAAGGCGGGCCGATGAGATCAGCCCACGGCGCTTGGCGGCCAGGACCAGGCCGAGAGTGCCGACGACAGCTATGCCCAAGCTCAAGCCGCATCGACGTCCGGCTTTGTCGTCTAAAACCGCTACGCTGCCGGGTCGTCTGAGAGATGAAGCGAGCACCTGCGTCTCTCCGGCGCCCAGGTCCCAGGCCGAGATGAACGCCGGCGGCATGGCGTCATCGGCAACAGTGAACTGATCATTCCTTTTTACCGTATACATGATGGTATCGCCGTCGGGTCCTGACAGGACTTCGGAGACCACGGCTTTCGGAAGCAGAACCTTGTTCCGGCTTAGTGCGGTCAACCAGCCGAGGCCATCCACGCGCCAAAGAAATATCAGCGGGGATGCGTTGACGATCAATCGGTCAGGCATGCCAGTTCCTCGCGCAGCATGTCGATGTCGGTCTGAACGGCGGGGACCTTTCGGCGATACAGTTCGTCCAGAAACCGGCTGCGCGAAACGCCCAGGATTTCGGCTCCTTTGGATTGGGACACCCGCCCCTCGGCATACCATTGAACGACCGCGGCCGTTTTGATTTCTTCGGCCAGCTCGTCCGGCCCTTTGCGAAGGGCGGACATTGCGCCGGGGTCCATTTCTAATATGATTTGGGTCATGTTCGTCAACCTCCTATCGGCAAGCTTATAATGATCATAAACTGATTTCGGCAATAAGTCCAACGGAGGTTTCTGGTAAATATCGGCCCAATCTTTCCGAGAGGGCATCGGGTTTGCGACCGCGTTTTTTATGTGTTGGACAGAGCGGGCTCTTCCGATGGCAGCGCCTCGCCGTATTCATGGAACACTTCGTCGGAATCTCTTCCGGAAATTCGTTTGCCCATGACGCTTTCGATCAGGTTCAGGAGGCGCGCGGCCCTGTCGCGGATGAAGGTTTCGAATGCGTCGGATCGAAGCAGGTCCGGGTCGATTTTGTGGGTTTGCAGGATTTCGTCCAGCCGGCGGCTCTCCATTTTGGCGTGCCGTTCTATGTTGGGGAGGTAATCGCTGGGGGCTTTGCCGCCGATGATCCAGTCGGCCCTGGACGCGGTCATGGCCGGGTTCGCCCAGGCCCCCGAGGCCCATTTCGCTATCCGGAACCTCCCGGGCCGCGACCCGGCGGGGCTGCCGGCCCTGCAAAAGCTGCTGCGGCTGGCCCGGGAGGCGGAGCGGCGGTACCGGGTTCTGGAGTCGGACGTTATCCGGCTTCCCTAGCGGACCGACGCGCCGGTGGACCCGAGCTTTCTCCTGTCGGGGGTCGTCTTCGGCCTCAGCGCCGGATTCGCGCCCGGCCCGCTGACGGCCCTGGTCATCTCCGAGACCCTCAAATACAACGCCGTCGAAGGCGCCAAGGTCGCCCTGTCGCCCCTTATCACCGACCTCCCCATCATCCTCTTTATCTTCCTGGCGCTCTCCCGGTTGGCCGGCATCGACGGGTTCGTGGGCGCCATCTCCCTCTGCGGCGCGGGGTTCATCGCCAACTTCCTCAACCCCAACCCCTACCTCTTCTGGTTCACCATCGGGGCGCCCACCATCCTGGAGGCGCTGGGCGTCGGCCTCATGGCGGCGGTTTCGTTCGTGCTTGCGTTTTATGCCATGCTGGTGGGGTCCAAAATGCTGATCGCCGCGGCGGTGGGGCGGTCCCGGGGGTTTTTGAAAAGCGGCGTTTACGTGGCGATCATTCGGGGGTTGGGGGTGGTGCTGTTTGTTTATGCGGGGGTGTTTTTGAGGAAGGGGTTGGTCGCGCTGGGGGTTTGGGGGTGAATCGTCGCTGTTTGCGTCGTTGGGACGAGCAAAAGGTGGACGCCTTTTTATAAGCGTATCCGGGTGTGGGGGTGGATGTGGATGTCATTCCGCGGCGCCCTCATCCAGCTCGGCCAGCCATTTTCTGACAAGCTCCGCGGTGGGCGATTGGATTTCTTCAAAAATGGCCAGGGATTGTGCCAGCATGGGGCGGGCTTTTTCCACCTGGCCCAGGTCGCTGTAGGCGCTCCCCAGGTTGCCCAGGTCGGCGCCCTCGCCTCTTCGGTCCCCGATTTCCCGGCGGATGGCCAGGGCCTGCTGGTAATGGTCGATGGCCTTTTCCACCTGGCCCAGGTCGCTGTAGGCGCTCCCCAGGTTGCCCAGCCAGTTGCCCTCGTTTCCTCGGTCCCCGATTTCCCGGGAAATGGCCAGGGCCTGCTGGTGATGGTCGATGGCCTTTTCCACCTGGCCCAGGCCGCGGTAGGCGTTTCCCAGGTTGCCCAGGATGCTGCCCTCGTCTTTTCGATTCCCGATTTCCCGAGCGATGACCAGTGCCTGCTGATAATAGTCGATGGCCGTTTCCATCTGACCCAGGACGTGGTAGGCGCTCCCCAAGGTACCGAGAAATTTTCCTTCCTCGTCCCGGTCTTCCAATCCCCTTGCGGCATCGACCCCGGCGTGGAGGATTTTCCGGCGTTCGGCCCAGTGGCCCTGGATGTCCAGGTAGTCTTCGATGGCCCAAGCGAGTTTCCGGACAGGTTCCCACAGGCGGCGGTCGCGACAGGCGGTCAGGGTTTGGAGGATGTGAACGCGGTCGGGGTCGAGATGGGCGTAGCCTTCGAGGCCGTGGTCTCTGTGTTCTTCGGCGAAGTCGGTATAGAAATCGGCGAGGCGCTGGAGTGCGTCGTCTGTCGCGGTATGGTCTTCCCGGGCGTAGGTGTGGATGAGGGCGTGTTTGAGTTGGTATCGGGGGCCGGTGCGGGCAAGAAGGCTGTAGCCGGCCAGTTCGTTGAGGGGGCGTTTCAAAGATTGGGGCTGGGTTTGAAGCGCGGCGGCCAAAGCGTCGGCGGTGAAGGGGGCAAACGCCAGGACGCCGGCGATGGAGAGGATGTCCCGCGCGGTTTGGCCCACCTGGTCGAGGCTGCGTTTCAGCAGC
>JAABTM010000131.1 GCA_011389855.1 Desulfobacteraceae bacterium | reverse complement strand
GGCGCGGGCGCGGGCGTGACCGGTTCCGGCGCCGCGGCCCGGGCCGGTCTCCGGGCGGGCCGTTTTTTGGGCGGGGCCGGCGGTTTCCGGGGCGCCGGCGCGGGTTGAACCGACCGCGCCCTCGCCGGGGGTTCTGAAACGGATGCGAGCCGTTCCGGTTCCGGCCGCAGTTGACCGACGGGATAAAACCCTTTGATAATGGGGAGTTGCCGGCGGTTCACATAGAGCCCCAGCCCGACGGCCAGGACGAGAACCCCGGTCAGCGCCAGGAGAAGACCGCGGATCAGCCGCGCCTTTTGAAAGCGGTTGTGGAGGGTCCGCCGGACGTTCATGGCCCGGTGGAGGGAGGGCGCGGCGTCCCCGCTTCGGGGGGGCGCTTCGGATTCGAGTTTTTTCAGGGCGTTCAGAATGGAACTCAACGGATTACCTCATGGGCCGGCGGGCGTCAACTGGCCCGGGTCAGGCGGGGCGCCTTCAGGGTTTTCAGCTCGTTGTAGAGGATGATCTTGGTCCGGGGGCCCACCACGCCGTCCACGGCGAGGCCGTTGCGCTCCTGGATCAGCTCCACGGCCCGCCGAACCCGGTCGTTGTAGGACGGGCTGATGCCGATGTCTTCGAAGCCGATCTCCTGGAGGAGCATCTTCAGGTTGATCACCGCGTCGTCCGATGCGTTTGTGGGAATGGTGCCGCCGAAATCGAAGAAATCCTTCCAGGGGATGTAGGCCCCGCCCTGCCAGTAGGTCCCCACCTCGTGGGGCTCGGCCCGGATCTCCTCGTCGGCCTGGCCGGTCTTGAAGATCATCCCCCCCTCTTCGATCCGGGCCAGGGCGGCGTAGACGGGCGATTCCTCGCCGGGGGGATAGAATTCGAGGATGGCCGGCAGATTGAGCCGCTGAAGCAGGCTCAAGTCCCCGTCCAGCCGGTGGATGAGGAGGCCGTTCTGCTTGGCGCCGATCCGGAAAAATGCCTGGGGGTCGTCCACGTTGTCCAGGGAATCGCTCACCAGCCCCTCGGCGTCCCAGAGGGAGACCACGGAACGGAGGGCGGAAAACCGCGATTCGAATCCGCCGGTCTGCATCAGGTAGTCCTCGATGGACCGGGCGGCGGCGGCCGGGGCCGCCGGCGTGGTTTCGGGAGCGG
Source organism: Desulfobacteraceae bacterium (assembly GCA_011389855.1). Taxonomy (GTDB): domain Bacteria; phylum Desulfobacterota; class Desulfobacteria; order Desulfobacterales; family JAABSP01; genus JAABTD01. Next base: position 11,765 of record JAABTM010000131.1, on the reverse strand, counting down.
GCGGCCCGGGTTCGGCGATCACGTCCGTTTCGATGGTTTCGTCCGCTTCCGGCGTCTCGGCCGCCGCGTCCGCATCGGCCGGTTTCTGGACCCCCCGCGCCGCCGCATCGGCTTCAATGCCCGTTTCCGGCGCCGTTTCGGGCGGGGACGAAAGGACCGTGTCCCGGGGGGGCATGGAGGCGGTGAACTGTGCCCCGTCTTTCTGCCGGAGATAGGGGGAATAGACCAGAAAAATCGCCGCCGCCAGCACCAGCGCGCCGACGGCCCAGAAGGTTCGCCGGCTGCCCAGGAGACTTTTGTGCCGATCTCCGCGCCCGGCCAGTTCCCGGATGGCCATGTTGGCGATGTTGCCGGTCACCTTGTGCTTGCCGAGCCCGAAGGCGGTCAGAAACGCCCGGTCGCAGGCGATGTTGATGAGCCGGGGAATGCCGCCGGAAAACCGGTGGATGGCGTAGTAGGCGCCCATGGTCAGCTTCACGCCGGGCTTCCGGGAGGCGATCTGGATCCGGTGCTGGATGTAGTCCCGGGTCTCGTTGAAATCCAGCGGGCTCAGGTGGCAGCTCAGGGTGATCCGCTGCCCAAGCTGGCGGAGTTCGTGGGAATCGAGCATCTGTCCCAGTTCCGGCTGGCCCACCAGGATGATCTGGAGGAGCTTGCTGGTGCTGGTCTCCAGGTTGGAGAGCAGCCGGAGCTGTTCCAGGATCTCCATGCTCAGGTTCTGGGCCTCGTCGATGAGGAGCAGCACCTTTTTGCCCTCGGCCTTCTTTTCCATGAGAAAACCGTTGAGGGTGTCGATGAGATCCTTGGTGTTGTCGGCGTTCGACGGGATGTCGAACTCGTCGTTGATGGCCTTGAGGAGCTGCACCGAGTCGAGCCGGGGGTTGAAGATGTAGGCCGCCTCGATATCCTTGCCGAGGTTTTCCAGAAAGACCCGGCAGAGGGTGGTCTTGCCCGTGCCCACCTCGCCGGTGATCTCCACGAACCCGTCCCCCTGGGAGACTGCGTAGGTGAGATGGGCCAGGGCCTCCTCGTGGCCTTTGCTCAAAAAAAGATAGGCCGGGTTCGGCACCAGTTGAAAGGGCCGTTCCTTGAAGCCGAAGAAGTTTTTATACATGGGCTGGAATATCCTGTACTATACTGCTTACGTCCATAAATTTTCTCCCTTTTCATACGCCACAATCATCCAATTATCAACCCATATCGCCAGGAAAGCGGAAGGGGAAGCGCCTTGGGCCGCCTTCCAGACCTACGAGGTTTTGAAAACCTCGCAGGTCTTTGTTTGGAATAACGCGGTTGAAGGCGGCCGGGGGCTGTGTTAAGTTTCAGAGAATCGTCTTGAGACGGGCAACCGTAAACACGGAGACCGGCGCGGCACTGGTCTAACCCAACTATCTCCAAGGAGAGCCCATGCAATTCGGCGCCATGAATTTCCCCATTCATCCGACCGCCGCCGACATCGATACCTACGGCGAACTCGGATTCGATTATCTTGAACTCACGTTGGACCCGCCCCGGGCCCACCACAGCCTGATCCGGGAGCGGAAAACCGAAATCTCGGAGGCGCTGAAGCGATACCGCATGGGGCTGATGGGCCACCTGCCCACCTTCGTCCACATCGCCGATCTCACCGAGTCGATCCGCACGGCGTCCGTGGGAGAAATGTGTCGATCAGTGGAGGTTTGCGCCGACCTGGGCATGGAAAAGGCGGTGCTCCATCCGGGCCACATTAAGGGGATGGGAACCTTCGTGAGCGACATGGCCCTGGGCTACGCCTACGAAAGCCTGGCGGCCATCGCGGAAACGGCGGCGTCCGCGGGCGTCGTCCTCTGCGCCGAGAACATGCCCCCCAACTGCCACGCCTTCGTGGAACCGGATGATTTCATCCCCCTCTTCGAGCGGTTCCCGGCCTTCCGGATGACCCTGGACGTGGGCCACGCCAACATCGGGGACAAAACCGGCGGACGGGCCCTGGCGTTCATTCGGCGCTTCGGGGATCGGATCGACCATCTCCACCTCAGCGACAACAAAGGCAAGAGCGACGACCACATCCGCCTCGGAAAGGGCACGGTGGACCTGCGCGGCATCGTCGGGGCGCTGAAGGATATCGGCTACGATAAAACGACCACCCTGGAGATATTCACCGAGGATATCTCCGATTTGAAAGCGAGTCTGTCGTACATCCGGGGGCTCATTTAGGGCGAGGTCGGGCCTTTCGATCTCCCCGAAAATTGGGTCTTGACAGGTTCCGGCAAGATGGTTTATACGGTCCAATAATTTTTATGGAAAGAGAATGGTTTTCCATAATCAACCCCCAAAATCTGAATAGGAGGATTGAATTTTGAAAAGCATCACCGGTTCCCAGACGGAAAAGAATCTGCTGGCCGCATTCGCCGGCGAGTCCCAGGCCCGAAACCGCTACACTTATTTTTCCGGCGCCGCGAAAAAGGAAGGATTCGTTCAGATCTCCGATATCTTTGAAGAGACGGCCGGCCAGGAAAAAGAACACGCCAAGCGGTTTTTCAAGTTCCTCGAAGGGGGCGACGTGGAGATCGTCGCTGCCTTTCCCGCCGGCGTCATCGGCGCCACCTACGACAACCTGATGGCGGCGGCGGCCGGCGAGCGGCATGAGCACACCGAGCTGTATCCCGGCTTCGCCAAGGTGGCCCGGGACGAGGGATTCGAGGCCGTCGCCATGGTCTTCGAGGCCGTCTCCATCGCTGAAAAACAGCATGAAAAACGGTATGTGGAACTGGCCGGCAACATCGAGGCGGATCGGGTCTTCAAACGGGAAGAGCCCGTGGTCTGGCGCTGCCGCAATTGCGGTTATCTCCATGAGGGAACCCAGGCCCCCGAGATGTGCCCCGCCTGCGTCCATCCCCGTGCCCATTTCGAACTGCTGGGCGAAAACTGGTAGCCCCTCGCCATTGGCCCCATAAGCGCTAACCTAACCCCCGGCCCCCCCTTCTTTGAAAGGAAGGGGGGAGTCGGGTTTTAGGTAGGTCGGGTCGGGATATAAATTTCGGCCCTGCACGATAAAAAGCGTACTCCCTCTCTCCGCTTCGGGGCTGTGCTTTACACACACTTGACGCCGAAGGGTGGAGATAAAGCTTTGGCTGGCCCGGGTGGCCGAAGCCATCCATGACGCGCTTTCGTTAAGTTGCGCGGCCTATGGCAAAGGCGGCAGGATGGTGGGAATGACCTGCTTTTTGTGTTTTCTGTAAACCGTGAAATCAGAGTCTATGGAAAACAGGGTGCTGTCGTCGTAAAGTTCCGCCATCCTTACCAAGCAGGCATCTGCCAGAGACATAGGAACGTCCGAGTATTTCCGCAGGAGCCGTTCAATGTGTTTGATGTGGTCTGCAAGTCGAAAGGATAGGTGCAATACCTTCCGTTCAAGGAGGGTTATAATCGCCCCTTGGTCCGGCCCGAGCAGAAAACAAGCTTCAGACAGAACCGCCTCGCAGGTCAGCATCGGCGATTCGATCCCGGCCCATTGCAATACCGCCCAGTCATGGTATTTGTCCCGCTTATTGAAAAAAGCCACAAGCGGGCCTGTATCCACGATGACGTTCGTCTTCATTCCCCATAGCCCCGCAAACGATCCTTATTAAACGACAGATCTTCCGGGCCACCGATGCATCCTGCGAGGTCTTTGGCCATGTCGAGGCATGAGGCTTTGGTGCCGGACGATTCTTTCATAACGAACGTCTCGACGGCTTCTCTGATCAATGCAGAACGACTCTCACCTTTTTTCGCCGCCATTCGTGACAACGTCATGAACAGGGGATCCGGCAATTTTAATGATACGGTTTTCATAATGCTCCTTTTTCTGGCCTATTCGGCAACCTAAACGATATTACAAACAACCCTTTAAATCAAGGCCGAGGTAAAGCCCTTTTCGTCGACACAAAGCAGCATAAAGAAGGGCATGTAAAAGGGGGGACATTGGATACACCCACCCCGACCCGCCCCCGTCAAGGGGCTTCGGGGAGAGGGATGGGGGCTTCACCTTTCCAGAAATTTATCCACCCCGAGCCGGAGCCCCTTTCCCGGCAGCGCCATGAGCGTGGACGTGCCGTGGGCCAGAAGGTCGCCGTCTTCATTCATGACGCTCGATTCCGCGTAACTGATGGAGCGCCCGAACCGGAGACAGCGGCCTTCGGCCCGCAAAACCCCTTCTTTGACCGCTTTCAGGTAATTCAGCTTCAGGTCGATGTTGACCAGGCCGTCGCCATCCGGCAGCCGCAGAAACGCGGCCCAGAAGGTGGCGGTGTCGATCAGCGTCGCCAGCACTCCGCCGTGGACGATGCCGAAGGGCTGCATGTGGCATTCGGCCAGCCGCAGCGTCGCCACCGCCGTGTCCATGCCGATCTCCGTTAGTTCCATGGCCATGTGGCGGGGATAGGGGGCGTCTTTGACCGTTCTTTTCAACCGCTGGATGTATTCCGGATTGGGGGATTTCATGGAAGGCTCCTTTCCAAACGCAAACCCGGATGGCGCGGATTGTCCCGGAGCGCGGCCAGGGCTTTTGCGATTTTTTTCCGAATCGGCTTGTTCGTCCGGATTGCGTCGAGATCCCTGGTGAACTTCTTACTCGGGACGAGTTCCACCTTCCACAACCTGTAAATCGAGATGCGTCCCCGGTTGAAGCCCCAGGGATTTGCGCACATCGGCCGGTAGATTGATGCTTCCCCGCTTGTCGATGGTGATCGGCATGCTCTTCTCCTTTCGGCTCTTATGTCAAAAGATACTATTAATAATATGACAAAAAATCAATTGTTCATGACCGGGGGGATCTCGATCTCTTCTTGAAAAAAACATTGGAAAACGGTAAGAGAAACGAGATATCGGTTTAAAATATCCACTCTGGACGACCCAATCCCGGACGCCGGTGGATTTTGAACCGCAAAGCCCAGGCCGCATCGCCGAACTGGTAGCCAGCGAGCGGCGGTTCCGGTCTTCGGCGGCGTCGCGACCGTAAAGAGCGGGGCCGGCCGGGGAAGCGTGTTCGAAGTTTTTTTCCCGATTTCGGAGGGGATGGCGTCAGGCGGGGCGCCCCACGGTGTCGTTGAGCGCTTGGGCGGCCTTCAGCCACGGCGACCATCCATCTAACATGGCGTCCGCCCCTTCCCCCTTCCAGCAACCGAACCAGTTGAGAAACGAGGTGTCTCCGGGCGTCAAAAGGGTTTCCGGCCAGTCCGCCTTCAGCCCGCCCGTGAGCAGGGCCGGGTTCAGCCACCGCCGCCATAGATCCATCGAAGGAATGAAGGGGAAGGGCGGGGATTTCGATGGCGCGTCCGCCCCCCGGAAGAGCGTGGGGAACCGGCGTCGGGCCGTTTCGGTCGGGTCGGCGGCGTCGTCCGCGAACAGATCGGCGGGCAGGAAAAATTTCATCCATGGGTTGCCGTCGCCGTACATCACGTGGAAGGACGCTTCGCAGGCCGCGTCCCGGGTCTCTTTATAAAGATCGAGGCCGATGGCGAGCAGATCCCGGTTGAGCCGTTCCATTTTGAAAAACGGGTTGTCCGGCCCCGCGGAGAGCCGGTGCTTCCGGATCGCCCCGGCCCCGGTCCGGACGGCGTAGGCCAGCGGGTTGCGGCGGTCCGACCAGGACGCGACCCGGAACCGCATGGGGTGGAGCTGGCGCAGGGCTTCGGCCGTCATGGGGTTGCCCGCCATTCGCACCCAGGGCCGGGCCGTGACGCGATACAACCGGTCGAAGACCTCCGATACCATGGCGGCCCTGTGGAACAGGGGCCGGTCGGTGTCGTCGAGATCGGCCCGGATGTCCGCCACGTCGATCTCCCGGAAGATCGTGGTGTAGCGCGGCGGATGATCGCCCTCCGATGCGATTTCCATCCGGTAGAGGCCCGGCGCCAGCGCGTCGAAGTCGTCGCCCAGCACGTCGATGATCTCCCGGTGCTCCTTATCCGCAACCCTGGCCGACACGAAGATGGCCAGATGGCCGGCTTTCTGATGGTGGACAAGGACCAGCTTGACGCCCGCGGCTTTCAGTTCGTCTGTCGAGGACCAGACCCGGGGAATCCAGCCGATGCCCTGGGGCACGGGGGTGATGGAGTCGCCGTAGGAGGTGAAGATGATGGCGCTTTTGATCCGCTTCATGTCCAGCGGCTGACCATCCAGTTGCGCCAGGCCCCGCTCCGGCTTGTTGCCCACGAACAGTTCCCGGATGATCCAGTAGAACTGTTTTGCGCCGATTTCATGGAAGCCGTAGACCCATTTCTGCTGGGTCAGGAAGACCCCGATTTTCTTTTCGTCGTCCACCTCCTGGAGCCATTTGAGGCTGTCCAGGATGGGGTGGCGGTCGATGTCGAACAGCTCGAAATTGAGGGGCGGCAGGGCGTCGATGACGTCGTCGCCGATGTCGCCCATGAACAGGGGCAGCCAGGTTCCCAGGGACAGACCGCCGGTGTACCGGAGGCTGTGGCGTTCCGTCCCCCGCGACCAGTAGGACATCGGCGCGCCCACCGATACGACGGGCCCTTCGATCCCCGGCGCCTGGGCCGCCGACAGGGCCATCTGCCATCCGGCCTGACAGTTGCCGATAAAGGCCGGCGGCTTGTCGTGGGGGCAGATCTCCCGGACCTTTTCCGCGAAAATCCGGGTGGCGGCCGTCAGATCGTCCACCGTCTGGCCTTTGACGGTTTTCGGCTGGACCAGGATGAGGAAGGTGGGATGGCCGGTGTCGATGGAGAGCCCCATCCCGGAAATCTGACGGGACGCGGAGATGAGCCCCCGGCCGGCGTCCGGGTCCTGGAAGATGATGGGCCGTTTGGTTTGATCGGCCCTTTCGCTGCGCCGGCCGGTGTCGGCGGTCCGCCGGTCCGTCACCCGCACCAGGGTCCGGTTGACCGGCCGGTCCAGATCGCGGCCGTCCATGATTTTTTCCAGGGGAAACGGCGTGATGGGCGGCAGACCCGCTTCGTCGTAATCGAAATATTGGTTGCCCCGGCGGCGGAGCACGTCGCCCATGAGCACCGACCGCTGGGCCAGATCGACGCCGTAATTCCAGAAATCCCAGCCGGTGCGGCCAAGGCGGACGCCGTGCTGGAAGGCGTGCCGGGTCATGTCGCAGGCGGCTTCCATTGTGTTTAAAAAAATGGGGAACATGGTTGAATCCTCGTTGAATGTAAATATTGACCACCGCCGCCGAATATAGACCGGATATCCGGAAAACTTTGCATAGACGGGTAAAGCGGCGATATGCGAACCCTTCATATACTATTTTCAGGCTTGACATACAAACCCGATTTTGGCAAAAGGGCTTTTTTTTAACTAAGCCAAGGTTCGCCCCTACCGGAATCGCCGGGTTGCGCCGTAGGGGCGATCCTTGTGATCGCCCTTTTTTGGCGGGATCATCCTTTTTGGCCGGGATTTTGACCAAGGCACGTTTACACGCTGACCCAGTCGCCTGGCTTTAATCCCAGGGCGCCGGCGGTGTCGGGGTGAAGGGCGGCGACGGGATCAGGCCGTTTTTCCCGGGCCGCCGCGATCTGACGCTGCTCTGAGTGGTGCATCGGCATGGACCGGGGGAGGCTCCCTTGTCATTCACGCCAAGCAACAGCCATCCTTCAAGGGAACTTATGCGATACGCTGATTTCCATAAACGAATCCGGGAAGGCGTGTTGAAACAATCTCAATTACCTGACCCCATCCCCGGGACAACGATCCGAAAACCTTCTTCATGGTGACAATCAGATCCTTTGATTGACATGCGTCCGCGCTCGTCAGCGCCATTAAACCCGCCATTCCACCCCTTCTCACCGCCAACATAATAAGCGAAGTGAAAGACAAAACCACAAAACAGCACGCCAAACAGCGCCACTTGTCCCCGGTCGAAACATCCTTGACAAGGCACCATAATATAGTACTAATTAGCCGACCCGATAAGACTTAACGGGCCGCGAACACCGAACGAACACAATGAAAGAAAGAGGACCACCGAAATATGAGCCGGAATCCAGCCTTTGATAAACTCATCACCCTGTTAAAAGAACTGTTCCAACTGGATCAACCCGATCTGGACTTTGGTATTTACCGAATTATGCACGCCAGGGCCAGGGAAATCAGCCATTTTTTGGATCGTGATTTGTTGCCCCAGGTAAAGGAATCGTTCAGCCAATACCGTACCGCGGACAAGGCGGATTTGGAAAAAGAACTGCAGGAGGTGATTGGCCAGGCCAACAATCTGGGCGTGGACCCGGATGCATCTCCGAAGGTGAAAGACCTGCGCCGGAAAATCGACGAGCAGGGCGTTGATATTGGTGGTCTGGAGCATGAGGTTTACGACCATCTGTACAAATTTTTCCGCCGCTACTACCATGAGGGCGATTTTCTGGCCAGGCGCGTTTACAAGCCCGGCGTTTACGCAATCCCCTACGAAGGCGAAGAGGTCAAGCTGCACTGGGCCAACAAGGACCAGTACTACATCAAAACGGGCGAATACCTGCGCGACTATGCCTTTGTCTTGAAACCCGGGGCCAAAGACGATCCCATGCGGGTGCATTTTCGCCTGGTGGACGCGGCCGAAGGCGAGCACGGAAATATCAAAGCCGGCGAGGACCAAAACCACGTCTTCATTCTGGCCCGGGAAGACTTCATCGCCGTGGAAGACGGCGAAAGCGGCAAGGAATTGGTGATCCACTTTGAATACCGCCCCGCCGCCATGGCGGACTGGTCCCAAGAGGCAAAGGTGAAAGCCACCGCGGCGGCAAAGAAAAAGCCGCCAATTCAGAAAGTTTTGCGCGACATTGCCGTGGGCCGTATATTTTCCATCGATGATAACGCCTTGAAACCCTGGCTGACCGAACTGGGCCAACCCCATATAAAAGCAAACGGAGAGACGGCGGACTACAGCCGCCTGGCCGGGCATCTGAACCGCTACACCTGCAAAAACACCTTCGACTATTTCATCCACAAGGACCTGGAGGGCTTCCTGCGCCGAGAGCTGGATTTTTACATCAAAAACGAAGTGATGCACCTGGACGACATTGAATCCGAATCTATTCCGCGCGTGGAGCAGTATCTGTCCAAGATCAAGGTCATCCGGCGGATCGCCGGTAAGGTCATCGATTTTCTGGCGCAATTGGAAAACTTTCAGAAAAAACTCTGGCTGAAAAAGAAATTCGTGACGGAAACATCCTGGTGCATCCGGGTGGGTTGCATTCCGGAAGCGTTCTACCCCGAGATCGCGGCAAATGATGAACAGCGGGAAGAATGGATCGGCTTGCACGCCATCGATGATTTTAAGGGCGATATGTTTTCGGCGGCTTACAGCGAACCGATCACGTCGGATTTTCTGAAAGCGCATCCCACCCTGATGGTGGACACCCGGCATTTTGATGAAGGGTTTACCCAGCGGCTTTTGGAGGTGGTGGGGGATATTGATGGGCGGACGGATGGGGTGCTGTTACATAGCGAGAATTTTCAAGCTGTTTCACTTTTGACGAACAAATATAACAGAAGCGTAAAGTGCGTTTATTTAGATCCTCCTTACAATACTGATGCAAGCCCTATCGTATATAAAAATGGTTACCGGCGATCTTCTTGGGCTGCCCTTATGGCGGATCGATTAGAGTGCAGCTCTAAACTACGTTCAGATTCGTCTGTTTTATGTGTTGCCATTGATGATTTTGAATATCCTGACCTCCAGGCGGTCATTGAAGCCATATCGACGGATGAGCATTTTGCCACTGCGGTAGTGCGCAGCAAGCCTCAAGGAAGGCCCACTTCTACAGGCTTTTCCGCCAATCACGAGTATGCTGTATTCTGGGGGGCAAAGAGTGCAACCATTGGACGTCTTCCGCGCAATGGATCTAAAGCTGAACGATATCAGCATGCTGATGCTAATGGCGTTTATTCTTGGTCCAACTTCAGGAAATCGGGTACCGACTCAGATCGTATGGATAGAAAAAAATCTTTTTATCCGGTTTATGTGAGTGGAAATCGTTTGCATATTCCTGATATGGAATGGGATGATGAAAATGAAGTTTGGGAAATTCTTGAAGAAACCAATGAAGATACAGAAGTGGTTTGGCCAGTTGATGTCTATTCAAAAGAAAAGGTTTGGACATGCTCCGCTGAAAGAGCGAGAGAAGAGATAGAGGATATGCGTTTTGATCGAGATGAATCAGGACGTATTGAAATTTACAAAAAGTATCGGCCGAACCAAAAGGGCGCGCTCCCCGGGACGTGGTGGGATAATGCCGATTATTCAGCTAGTGAAAGTGGCACAAAGGTTTTAAAAGATCTATTTAATGCTAAAGACTTTGACTATCCCAAGAGCGTTAATCTGGTTTTGGATTGTATTCGGGTCGGCAACGCCCTCGGAAGAGATGTGATTTTAGATTATTTTGCAGGCTCGGGCACAACAGGTCATGCGGCTATAAAGCTGAATCGCGAGTCCGGCGGCAGGCGAAAGTTTATTCTCGTGGAAATGGGCGACTACTTCGACACCGTTCTACTCCCCCGCCTGAAAAAAGTCACCTTTACCCCTGAATGGAAAGCCGGCAAGCCCAAAAGACTGGCGACCGCCGAGGAAGCTGATCGCAGCCCGCGCATCATGAAGGTGATCCGCCTTGAATCCTATGAAGACGCCCTGAACAACCTGGAAATCCGCCGCGATGAGAACCAGGAATCATTACTGAAATTTACCGAGGCCCAAAAACCCGGCGGCCTGCGGGAGCAATACCTGCTGCGCTACATGCTGGATGTGGAAACCCGGGGAAGCCGCTCCCTGCTCGATATCGCCGCCTTTACCGACCCCACCGCCTATCGGCTCAAGGTCAAACGCCCCGGCGGCGAAGAGACCCGGGAGGTCAACGTGGACCTGCTGGAAACCTTCAACTGGCTGATCGGGTTGACCGTGGCGTCCATCGCCGCGCCCCAAACCGTCACCGCCGCCTTTACACGCGACACCGACCCGGACCTGCCAAAAGACGCCCCCCGCCGCCTTCTGCTCGACGGTCCCCTGCGTGAAGACGGCAACGGCCCCTGGTGGTTCCGGACGGTTGCCGGCGCCACCCCGGACGGCCGCAAAACCCTGGTGATCTGGCGAAACCTTACGAATGATCCGGAACAGGACAACTTGGTCCTGGATGAATGGTTCAAAAAGCAGGGCTATTCCAGCAAGGACAGTGAATTCGATCTCATTTACGTCAACGGCGACAACAATCTGGAAAATCTGCGCCAACCGGACGACACCTGGAAAGTTCGCCTCATCGAGGAAGACTTCCACCGGCTTATGTTCGAGGAGACGGAGGCGTAACCATGGCGGCAAAGAAAAAAAGCAAAAAGCCCCAGGTCCCGTTTACCTATAAACTGGTGCTCAACCAGTGGGTGTTCAGCCTGTTCGGAATGCCGTCCCGTGACGGATTTTATACCTGGAACGGCAAAAAACTGCCGCTGCTGGAGGCTTTTAAAGAGAAATTCCAAATCAGCGAAGACAGCCCCGCCGGGCTGGATGAAAATAACATCCACCATTTCTATAAAACCCTGACCAACCAGGCCGAACCGCTGAAAGCGTTGCCGGATGATTTGTTGCTGGAATATGACCAGAACATCGCACGCCACACCCAGCGCCTGAATGAGCGCCGTCTATTACGGGGCGAAAATGCGATTGCGTGGAAATATTTCCAGTATATGTCGCTGTTGTTTACGGAAATCTACCTCGACCGCTACTTTTCGGACCCGCGCGCCCTGCTCGGTTCCATCAATGAACAGATCGCCCGCTACAATGAGGACAA
>JAABTM010000130.1 GCA_011389855.1 Desulfobacteraceae bacterium | reverse complement strand
GAAAGGTTGGCATCCAGCAGTTTTCTCGGATATGCGCAGGTCTCGGAAAAGACATCCGCGAAATAGAGGGTCAGCGTGGGGTTATAGACCGCCTCGTCGGCGCCGATGGCGAAGGTGTACCCGTTATACCAGGTTCGAACCATTTCCAATGCCCCGGATATGTCATTCTCCTCGAAACCGCGGGTCTTCGCGGCGGATTCGACGATGTTTTCGACCTCCGCATGGGTAAATCCGCACAAGTCGTTGAACGCCGGATTCAGATAGATGTTCTTTGCGATATTGTATCCGCTGGTGATGTCGCTCATGACCACCGGGGAGACGCCGGTGATGAAAATCCGGTCGAACAACGACTGGGCGGTTGACGACTTGATCGCTTTGAAAAGCGTGCGAAGCGGTCCTTCTTCATACACCAGGGATTCGTAGGTCTCCTGCTTTTCGCTTTGTACGCCCATCATGACTTCGTTGGCGAAGTTGTCATATTCATCGATGAGCAGGTAAACGGCATGGTCCGTTGTTCGCACGGCGGTGATAAGCGATTTGATGGAATTCAGAGCATTTAGAGGATCGACATCAATATCCGTTTCTATGAAGTCCCGATAATAGACTCTAAAGTCCTTTATGCAGGCGTTGATGTGGTCATGAAGCGCCCGCTTGATGTCCTGAGCGTCGCCGGACGGATCCACGCATGAAAAATCCCAATGGAGAATAAAGTACCGATTTTGTAAGGTTGTGGGATTTTTTCCGATCGAAAGATGCCCGAACAGCGTCTCGAATTCAGGTGCTTTCGCCACGTCGTAGTAGTTGGACAACATCGAAAGCAACAGGCTTTTCCCGAATCGCCGGGGCCGGATAAATAGAAGATATTTTCCTTTTTCAAGCAAAGGTATCCGGTCCGTCCGGTCACAATAAAGATAGTCTTGGGTGACGATTTCTCTAAAATCGCAAATTCCATAGGGAAATTTCATAACGACCTCTTTTGTCCTTGCAGGGTCCGACCGATGTTGGATTCTAAATCGATGCTTTCGATGGGCATCATAATAAAAAAGCCCCGCCCCCGCAACACGGGAACAGGGCTTTTTCGTCAAACCGATGTTGAAACGAACAAAACCTACATGGCCGACTCCGGATGAAACACCCACACGTCTTTCAGATCGTCGTGGAGGTACTCCCGCTCGTTGGGGCCGAGGATGCCCAGCGACAGGGCCAGGATCGTCCAGAAGTGGATGACCCCGTAGTGGCCGCCGTAGTGATCGCTCAGCTCGTGGATCTGGGCGTGGCAGTTGTGGCAGCCGGCGATGATGTAGTCGGCCTTGGTGGCCTTGACCTGATCGTCCTTGACCTTGCCGTAGGCGAGCCGGGCGTCTTTATACCCGGACTGGAGAAACCCGCCGCCGCCGCCGCAACAGAAGTTGTTCGACTTGTTGGGCGTCATGTCGATGAAGTTCTCCTCGCCCACAACCGCCTTGATCGCGTAGCGGAAATCATCGGCGATGGAATCGCCGAAAGTTTTCCGGACGATCTGGCACGGATCCTGGACCGTGAACTTGATCTTGAGGTCCTTGTTCCATTCGGTGGAGGGCTTCAGCTTACCCTCGCGGATCCATTTGGCATAGTATTCGTAGATATTCTTGATTTCGATGTCGTGCGCGATGTTGAATTTTTTCAGTCCTACCAGGACTGCGAAGGTGACGTGCCCTCATTCGGTGTTGAGGAACGTCTTACACCCCAATTCCTCCGCTTTTTTCACCGTCGCGCGGGTGATGTGCTCCCACCCTTCGTCGTCGGCCATGAACAGGCAGTAGTTTTCAGCGGCCCATCCGGTGGAGCCGTAGGTCCAGTCGGCCCCGGCCTTGTGCAGGATTTTCCACAGCGGCACCATCTCGTCGGGCTCCGTCACCGGCTCCCGGGAGTTCTGGTTGAGAAAAAACTCCGCGCCCTGTTTGTCGATGGGGGCTTCCATGTCGGCGAACTCGGGCTGGGCCTCGCGGTACTCCTCCAGCACGTCTTCCACCACGAACTGGAAATCTTCGGTGCCGGCGCCCATGGCGCTGAGGCTTTCGCTTTTAAGAGCCATGTCGCAGGACCCGAGGATGCCCTTGGGCCGCTCCTCCCTCGGCCAGCTCTGCCGGGTGTAGAAGGTGAGCTGGGGGATGTTGATCTTCATGGGGCAGGCGTAAACGCAGCGCTGACACATGGTGCACATCCAGGCCCATTCGGTTTTTTTAATCTCTTCGTCCATGCCCAGGGCCGCCATGCGGAGGAATTTTCTCGGGTCCATCCCTTCCAGGCCGGTGGCCGGGCACCCGGACGCACAGAGACCGCACGTCAGGCACAGGTTGAGGTTGCCGCCGTCGGGCAGCAGCTCCGCCACCTTGTCCTTGAAGGTGCTCTTCTTGCCAGGTTTGATTTCAATGACGTCTTCGGAAGACATTTTTTCTCCTTAAAAAATGGTGAACAGGTATAAAACAAGCCCCGATCTCTCTTTTTTGTAAAGAAAAAACGGGGCTTGTGCATGTCATAAACCACCGGAAAATTTAAATTATCGATGGCTGGACGGCGTTCCCGGGCATCAGTCCACCGTGGGCCGGGGCAACACCTTGGCCCGTTCAGCGATCTCCGGCACCTTGTGCTCCCATTCGATGGCCATGAGATGAACGCCGTGGACGCCCTTCATCTCCTTGAATTCCTCGATCTGCTCGCAGGCGATCTTGATGCCTTCTTCGGCCGCCTTGCCCTTGCCGGCCCCCTTGAGACGATCGATAATCTCATCGGGAACATCCATGCCCGGGACCTTGTTTTGCATGTACCGGGCCATACCGACGCTCTTCATGGGGGTGACGCCGGCCAGAATGTAGCATTGTTCCGTCAGCCCCATGTCGTTGGCTTCCTGGACCCACTTCCGGAACCGGTCCATGTTGTAGATGCACTGGGTTTGAATAAAGTCCACGCCGGCTTCGATTTTTTTGGCCAGCCGATGGACCCGCCATTCATACGGCTCCGCGAAGGGGTTGGCGGCGGCGCCGATGAAAATCTTGGGTGGATGCTCGATTTCGCCGCCGCTCTGGAACTGCCCCTCGTCCCGCATCTTCTTGACCATCTGGATCAATTGCATGGAATCGATGTCGAAGACGCCCCTGGCCGTGGGGTGGTCGCCGAATTTGCAGTGGTCGCCGGACAGGCAGAGCATGTTGCGAACCCCGTGGGCGTAAGCCCCGAGGATATCCGCCTGCATCGCCAGCCGGTTCCGGTCCCGGCAGACCATCTGAAAATTGGGTTCCAGTCCTTCCTGGATGAGAATGAGGCAGGCGGCCCAGGAGGCCATGCGCACCACCGCCGTCTGGTTATCGGTGATGTTGACCGAATCCACGCTGTTTTTCAGGTGGGCGGCCTTTTCCCGCACCTCGTCGGCGCCCGTTCCCCGAGGGGGGCCTAATTCCCCGGTGAAGGCGAACTGGCCCGCCTTCAGAATCTTCTCCAGTCTGCTTCCCGCTTTATAACCGTTTTCGTCTATGCCCATATCGCTTTCTCACCTTAGTAGTGGGTTAGTGGATGGTGGTTACTCGGCTTTCGCCGTTTCCGGCTTTTCATATCCAGGCTGAACCAGGGTCCTGGGAACTTGATCCCGCCAATCGCTGGCCGCCTCGATTTTTTTGATATGGTCAAGGCGGTCCTGGTCCCGCAACCGCTCGTATATCATATACCAGGCGCACGGCTGGTCCGGACTAATTTCGCAATTGCCCTTGTTGGTGCCGCCGCAGGGGCCGTTATAAAGACCTTTGGCGCACATGGTCACGGGACAGATGCCGCCCGTCCAGCCCAGAACGCATTTCTGGCATGAACGGCACCGCTCCTCGTACCAGCCCACGGCCTGATTGACCGCGAGTCCCGAAGTGTCCACCGCCGGAAAGACCGGCTTATTGGGAAACCGCTCGGCCAAAAACTGGATGCCGACCCCGCAGGCCATGGACATGATGGCGTCGTAGTCGTCCACTTTGTTGTCCAGCAGCGCCAGGTATTCCCGGTCGCACTGGCGCTCTACGGTGTATCCGTCGATCTGGATGGGAGCGTCGGCCAGTTTCCGCGCCATGTCGATCTCCGCGTTTAAAACGGAAACCTCTTTTTCGCCGCCGACCAGACAGACGGCCACGCAGGTGCCGCACCCTACGTTCAGAACTTTTTTATAGCCCTGGAGCATTTCGGTAATCTCGTCAAAGGGCTTACGCTTGGCAACTATCATGGATATTTTTCCTCCTTCGGAACCTACATTGCCGTCTCCGGATGAAATACGTTGACTTCCTTCAGGTCGTCATTCAGGTACTCCCGCTCGTTGGGGCCGAGGATGCCCAGCGACAGGGCCAGGATTGTCCAGAAATGGATGACCCCGTAGTGGCCGCCGTAGTGCTCGCTCAGCTCGTGGATCTGGGCGTGGCAGTTGTGGCAGCCGGCGATGATGTAGTCAGCGCCGGTGGCCTTGACCTGATCGTCCTTGATCTTGCCGTAGGCGAGCCGGGCGTCTTTATACCCGGACTGGAGGAACCCGCCGCCGCCGCCGCAACAGAAGTTGTTCGACTTGTTGGGCGTGATGTCGACGAAGTTCTCCTCGCCCACCACCGCCTTGATCGCGTACCGAAGATCCTCGGCGATGTCGTCGCCGAAGGTCTTGCGGACGATCTGGCAGGGATCCTGGACCGTGAACTTGATCTTGAGATCCTTGTTCCATTCGGTGGAGGGCTTCAGCTTGCCCTCGCGAATCCATTTGGCGTAATATTCGTAGATGTTCTTGATTTCGATGTCGTGCTCGATGTTGAATTTTTTCAGTCCTACCAGGACCGCGAAGGTGACGTGCCCTCATTCGGTGTTGAGGAACGTCTTGCACCCCAATTCCTCCGCTTTTTCAACCGTCTTGCGGGTGATGTGCTCCCACCCTTCGTCGTCGGCCATGAACAGGCAGTAATTTTCGCCGGCCCATGCGGTGGAGCCGTAGGTCCAGTCGACCCCGGCCTTGTGCAGGATCTTCCACAGCGGCACCATCTCGTCGGGTTCCGTGACCGGTTCCCGGGAGTTCTGGTTGAGGAAGAACTCCGCGCCCTGTTTGTCGATGGGGGCCTCCATGTCGGCGAACTCGGGCTGAGCCTCGCGGTACTCCTCCAGCACGTCTTCCACCACGAACTGGAAGTCTTCGGTGCCCGCGCCCATGGCGCTTAGGCTTTCGCTCTTCAGGGCCATATCGCATGAACCGACGATGCCCTTGGGCCGGGTTTCCCGGGGCCAGCTCTGCCGGGTGTAAAAGGTGAGCTGGGGGATGTTGATCTTCATGGGGCATGCGTACACGCACCGCTGACACATGGTGCACATCCAGGCCCATTCGGACTTCTGAATCTCCTCGTCCATGCCCAGGGCCGCCATGCGAAGGAATTTGCGCGGGTCCATCCCTTCCAGGCCGGTGGCCGGGCACCCCGACGCGCAGAGACCGCAGGTCAGGCACAGGTTGAGGTTGCCGCCCTCGGGCAGCAGCTCCGCCACCTTGTCCATGAACCTGGACTGTTGTTTTCCGCCTAGTTTGATTGCTTCCTCTGACATGATCATCGGTCCTTAAACTAAGGTTCTCGGTTTTGAAATCCGCTTTCGCTTATGAATTCGCGGGGGACCCGAGCGGATTGGGACCCAGGTTCTTAATATTCTCGGTCATCTCCCGGGCATAGGCCACGAATGTCGGGGCTTCGCTCGATGAAAGGTTGTACATTCGGATGCGATCGCCCTCGAGCCCAACCTCTTCCAGCAAACGCCGGGCGTGTTCCACACGCTCCCTGCACCGGAGGTTGCCCTCGTTATAATGACAGTTCCCCTCCATGCAGCCAACGCAGTAAACGCCGTCGGCGCCTTTCTGGATCGACCGCAATAGATGCATGAGGTCCACTTTGCCGGTGCAGGGCACCCGGATGATCTTGATGTTGGATGGGTATTCGAGTCGCATGGAACCTGCCAGGTCCGCGGCCGAATACCCTCAATAGTCGCAGCAAAACGCAATAATCTTGGGTTCGAAATCCGTCATCACATTCCTCCCGCCAGCAACGCATCGATCTTGCAGGTTAACTGGTCGTCCTCGTAGTAGCTCAACTGGATCGTCTCACGCGGACAGACCGCCGTGCAGACGCCGCAACCTTGGCACAGGGCCTCATTAATCTCAATGACCTGATTCTCCTCGTTCCATGACGGCACCTCGAAGGGGCAGGAACGAACGCAGGTCAGACATTTGACGCAATGTTCCGTATCCACCTTCGCCGTGATGGCCGACAGCTTGATCTCCCCCTTGGACAGGAAGGCCGTGGCCCTGGAAGCCGCCGCCTGAGCCTGGGCGATGGCCTCGGTGACCAGCTTGGGCGCGTGGGCCGTTCCGCAGAGAAAGACGCCTTCGCTGGGCATGTCCACCGGCCGCAGCTTGACGTGGGCTTCCGAGAAGAACCCGTCGGCGTTGCGGGTAAACTTCATGATGTTGGCCAGTTCGTCGGTGTCGGCGGCCCGAACCCCGGCGCTCAGGGCCAGCAAATCGGCGTTGACCATGAGTTTCCGCCCCAGCACATGGTCGGTGAAGGCGACCGAAAGGCCGTCCTCGGTCTGTTCGACCTGGGGCATGTCGTCGGGATCATACCGGAAAAAGAGCACCCCTTTTCGCCGGGCCTCGGTGTAGTAATCCTCCATGAGGCCGTATGTCCTGATGTCGCGATACAGGACGAAAACCTGGGTCTCCGGGTTCTTCTCCTTGATGAGCAGGGCGTTTTTGACCGCGTTCTGGCAGCAAATCCGGGAACAGTTGGGATACTCCTCGTTTCGGGACCCGACGCACTGGATCATCACCACCTGTTTCAGGTCGTCGGCGCCCTTTTCGTAGAGGCGATCCGACAGGTCGAGCTGGGTGACGACCCGGTCGTCCTCTCCGTAGAAGAACTCCTTGGGCTTGTATTCGTCGGCGCCTGTGGCGACAATCACCACGCCGTGGTCGATGGTCTCTTTCTTCATTTCGTCGCCGGATATCACCTCGGTCTTGAAGTTGCCCTTGAACCCGGAAAAACCGACGACCGTGGCGCTTGTCTTCACCTCGACTTTGGGGTGCTTTTCCACTTTGGATTTCAGATCCCGGACAAAGGGGCCGATTTCTCCACCCTCGATGGTTTTGGTGAGACGGTTGCCGAGGCCGCCCAACTCGGCCTGTTTTTCAATCAGCACCACCTCGAACCCCTGATCCGCCATGCCCAAAGCCGCGGTCATGCCGGCGATTCCGCCGCCGATGATCAAACCGCGCGAGATCACTGGAATGGATTTTTCCTGTAAAGCGTCCAATTTGGCGGCCCGGGCCGCGGACATGCGCACCAGTTCCTTGGCCTTGCGGGTGGCGATCTCGGGATCGGCGTGGCACCAGGAGTCCTGGTTCCGGATGTTGGCCATCTCGAAGAGGTACTTGTTGAGGCCGGTGCTCTGGAGCGTGTCCTGGAAGATGGGCTCGTGGGTCTTGGGCGTACAGGCCGCCACCACCACGCGGTTGATATTGTGCTCCTTGATGGTCTCCTTCATCTGGTCCTGAGAGTCCTGGGAGCAGGTGAAGAGGTTCTGACCGGAAAAGACCACGTTGGGCAGGTTCCGGGCGTATTCTTCCACCTCGTTGACGTCCACCACGCCGGCGATGTTGACGCCGCAGTTGCAGACGAAAACGCCGACCCGGGGCTCCACGTTCTCCACGTCGATCTCTTCGGGGATTTCGACGCTCTTGGTCAGGGTGTTCCGGGCCGGATTGAGCTTGGCGCCCGAGATGCATGCGGCGGCGCCGGCTTCCACGACGGAGGACGGGATGTCCTTGGGGCCCTGGAAAATGCCGCAGGCGTAAACGCCGGGCCGGGACGTCTCCACCGGGGTGAAGATGTTGCTGTCGACGAAATTGTCTTTGTTGATGTCGATGCCCAGCCGCTTGGCCATCTCCAGGTTCGACTCGGGGGTCTCCAGACCCACCGACAGGACCACCATGTCGAAACGGGCTTCCTGGATCTCGCCGGCGTCGTCGGCGTACCGGATCATCAGCTCGTCTTTGTCCGGCGTCTCGTTGACGGTGTGGACCCGGGCCTTGACAAAGTTGACGCCCTGCTTCTTGGCGCGCTCGTAGTACAGCTCGTAGTCCTTGCTGAAGGTCCGGATGTCCATGTTGAAGATGGTGCAGTCCAGGTCGCCGTGGGCGTGTTCCTTGGCGATCATGGCCTCCTTGATGGCGTACATGCAGCAGACCGACGAGCAGTAGGAATTCCCGCACTTGTTGGTGTCCCTGGACCCGATGCACTGGAGCCAGGCGATCCGCTTGGGGTCGGTCTCGCCGTCGGAAAGCTTCACCACATGCCCCATGGTGGGGCCGGAGGCGGACAGGAGCCGCTCGAACTCCAGACTGGTGATGACGTTGGGGTTGTCTTTATAATGGTAGAATTCGTTGAGCTGATAGGGATCGAAGGCGTCGGCGCCGGGACACAGCACCACGGAGCCCACTTCCACCTCCTGGTCCTGGGGCGCCTGGCAGTGGTCGATGGCTTCGGCCAGACAGGCATCCACGCACTGGTGACACTCGCAGCAGTAGCCGCAGT
This sequence comes from Desulfobacteraceae bacterium, assembly GCA_011389855.1. Classification (GTDB taxonomy): domain Bacteria; phylum Desulfobacterota; class Desulfobacteria; order Desulfobacterales; family JAABSP01; genus JAABTD01. The sequence goes on along the minus strand of JAABTM010000130.1, from coordinate 4,328 downwards.
TGATGCACCGGCCCGCCTCGGCCTGACCTTCCGCCTCGGCGTAGCCCAGCTCCACTTCCTTGAACCCGGCGGACCGTTCTTCGACCGGCAGCTCGGGCATCTTGGCCCGGGGGGTCTTGACCGCGTCTTCGGGGACGGGGCGGTAGACCGGGTTCTCGACCTTGAGGGGCTCCCGGCCCTCGGCCATGTCCTTTCCGTCGAAATACCGGATGATGGACTCGGCCGCCTCCTGACCCGCCGCGATGGCGCCGATGGCCACCCAGGGACCGGTCTGGAGGTCGCCGCCGGCGAACACGCCGTCGCGGCCGGTGGCGTAGGTGATGGGATCCACCTCGACGGTGCCCCACCGGGTGAAGGTGATGCCGTCCACGTTCTCCATGGACGCCAGGTCGGGCCGCTGGCCGATGGCGGGGATGAGCTGGTCGATGTCCATGTCGAACTCGCTGCCCGGCTTGGGCACGGGCCGCCGGCGTCCGGAGGAATCGGGCTCGCCCAGCTCCATCTCGATGCAGCGCAAGCCGACCACCTTGCCGTCTTCCACCAGCACTTCCTGGGGGGCGGCCAGGTATTTGAGGATCGCGCCCTCGGTCTCGGCCGCGTGGATCTCCTCTTCCCAGGCGGGCATTTCCGCCCGGGTCCTGCGGTAGACGATGGTGACCTCTTCGGCGCCCAGGCGCGTCGCGCTCCGGGCCACGTCGATGGCCACGTTGCCGCCGCCGATGATGGCGACCTTCTTGCCCACGGGGGCCTTGCCGGAAAGGTTGACCTCCCGGAGAAAGTCGACGCCCTGGCGCACGCCCTGGGCCCTTTCGCCGGGGATGCCCAGGTCGAAGCCCTTGTGGGCGCCGATGGCCAGGTAGACCGCCTTGTACCCGTCGTCGAGGAGGCCGTCGATGGTGAGATCGTCGCCCAGGGGAGCGTCTGTTTTGATCTCCACGCCCAGGTTGGTGATGATCTCGATCTCCTGATCCAGAATGTTTTCAGGCAGCCGATGGTCGGGGATGCCGACCCGGAGCATGCCGCCCGCCTTGGGCAGGGCCTCGTAGATGGTGGATTTGACGCCCCGCCTGGCCAGATGGAAGGCCGCCGACAAGCCGGCGGGCCCGCCGCCGATGATGGCGACTTTCTCGTCCCGGTCGGGCTCGCAGGGGATTTCGATCTGGAGCGGATCAAAGGAATCGGCCGCCAGCCGCTTCAGGTCGCGGATGGCCACGGGTTCGTCCACCTCGCACCGGCGGCAGGCGTCCTCGCAGGGATGAGGGCAGATGCGGCCCAGCACGCCGGGCAGGGGGAGGTTTTGCATGATGATTTCGAGGGCTTCCTTGTACTTGCCCGCCTTGACCATTTGCACGTACCCCTGGACGTTCAATCCGGCGGGGCAGGCCATGCGGCAGGGGGCCTTGTCGGCCTTCTGGATGGCGTAGGCGCCGGGGATCGCCTGGGCGTATTGTTTGTAGGTGGCCTTTTTTTCGGAAAGGCCCTCGTCGTATTCGTTGGACAGGTCGACGGGGCAGACCTTGGCGCACTCGCCGCAGCTCGTGCATTTGGCCAGGTCCACGTAGCGGGCCGCCTGGTGGATCATGGCTTTGAAGTTGCCCGGTTCGCCGTCAAGGCTGATCAGTTCGGTATTGGGGAGTAACTCGATATTCAGGTGCCGGCCGACCTCGACCAGTTTGGGCGAGATGACTCACATGGCACAGTCGTTGGTGGGGAAGGTCTTGTCAAGCTGGGACATGAGGCCGCCGATGGCCGCGGATTTCTCCAAGAGGTAGACGTAGTACCCGGAGTTGGCCAGATCGAGGGCCGACTGCATGCCGGCAATGCCGCCGCCGACGACCATTACCGATCCGATGGGGTGTTCACTCATTGATAACTCCTTGATGATGGTTCATCCGGTATGCGCGGCGAAGGGGCCGCGGAAACGAACGGTTATAGATATGGTTGACGGGTCGCGCCATTGGAAACGGGCGTCCGGTTGGCGTGGGAATCAGGGCTTGTGAGCGGGAACTGGCTGCCATGCGTTGTTGCTATAACGATCCGTGAGGCCGAAGCAGGCCATGTGAATATTCGATCCAGAGCCTTTTGCCAAGAGAGGGACCATAGTTCAGAAGATGCGTTAAGTCAAGGGAAAAAGTTGAGTTTCCCCTCGAGATGATTAGGGTAACGATCCAGGCGGTTGTAAAAAAAGTCCTTCCAATCCGCCGATGGACCATGGTACCATTGACGCCTGTCGGCGCCGCCCGGTCAAGACCGGTTGGCGGCGCCTGAACCCCCATCGGGAATCGCGCCATGACTTTCAACTCACCTTCCATCGTCAACATCGCCCTGGTGGGCGGCGACGCCTGCGCCCGGGACGTGCTGGAACGAACCACCCTCGATTTCCTGGACAAGGGGGTCAACGCCCGGTTCACCGCCATCGCCGACCCGGACCCGGAAAGCCCCGGCATGGTCCTGGCCCGCCAACGGAACCTCACCGTCCTGACGGACTATCACGATCTCTACGACCCCGAATACGCCATCGATCTCATCATCATCATCCATCCGGACGAAGCGGTTTTCGACGACATCCTCCACACCCGGCCGCCGCGAATCCGCCTCATGTCCCACCGCGTCTTCATGATCTTCTGGAAGGCGATCCGCTCCGAAGAGCGAAAGCTGCGCGCCCAGTACCTGGAGATGAAGACCATTCTGGACGGGATCCAGGACTTCATCCTGGTGATCACCCCCGATATGGAGATCCTGGAGGCCAACGGGGCCTTCCTGGAGAAAATGGGCTACAGGCGGGAGGAGGTCATCGGGAAAAAATGCCACGAGGTTTACAACCGGCTGGAGGAACCCTGCGACACGGGGGACCAGGCCTGCCCGCTGCGGGAGGTGATCCGGAACCAGCGATCGGTGCGACAGGTCCGGACCCGGGGGAGCCCCCACGGAAAACTCCGCCATTTCGAGGCGGACATCTATCCCATCTGGGAGAAAGACGGCAAGATCTCCAAATTTATCCACATCAGCCGGGACATCACCGAGCGGAAAGAAGAGGAGGATCGAATCACCCGGCGGCTGGAAGAGATGGTGGAAGAGCGCACCCGGCAGCTCAGGGAGACCCACCAGCAGCTCCTCCATCAGGACAAGATGGCCTCCCTGGGGAAGCTGGCCGCGTCGGTGGTCCACGAAATCAACAACCCCATCGCCGGCATCCTCAACCTGGTCATGCTCATCAGGCGAATCAACGAGGAGGGCGAGGTCACCGACGCCGACCGGGAGCTGTTCACCCAGTATCTCACCCTCACGGAGACCGAGACCCGGCGCATCAGCCGGATCGTCTCCAACCTGCTGGCCTTCTCCCGCCAGTCCAAGCTGGAACTCAAGCAGGTGGACGTCAACCGGCTCATCGAGACGACCCTCTTTTTGAACGCCAACATGCTCAAGATCAAGGGCGTCAAGGTCCACCGGGATCTGGACGGCGATCTCCCGCTCATTCTCGGGTCCGAAGACCAGTTGGAGCAGGTCTTCATGAACCTGATCTCCAATGCGGCGGAGGCCATCGAAGGGGCCGGGGGCGGGGATCTGACCGTCTCCGCCCGCCACCGCCTGGCGGAAAACGCCGTCCGGCTCACCTTTGAAGACACCGGGGTGGGCATTCCGGAGGAGAACGTCCAGCGGCTTTTCGAACCCTTTTTCACCACCAAGAAAAAGGGCAAGGGGGTCGGCCTGGGGTTGTCGGTGGCCTACGGCATCGTCCAGGAACACGGCGGCGGCATCGAAGTGACGTCGGAGGTCGGCAAGGGGACGACCTTCACCATTGATTTGCCCCTGAGAAAAGAGACATAGAGCCGAGGGCATACCCATGAGCAGCACCCGAATCCTGATTGTCGACGACGAACTGATCATGCGCGAATCCCTGGGCGGCTGGCTGGCCCGGGACGGACACGACGTGGACAAGGCGGCCAGCGGCGAGGAGGCCCTCCAGAAGATGAAGAGCCAGCGGTACGACATCCTCCTGGTGGACATCAAGATGGAGGGGATGAGCGGCCTTGAACTGCTCAAGCGGGTCAAGGAGAACGACGAGGACGTGGACGTGGTGATGATCACCGCCTACGGGTCCATCTCCTCTTCCATCGAGGCCATGAAAAACGGGGCCTGCGACTATCTCCTCAAGCCCTTCGACCCCAACGAACTGGGGGTGCTCATCGAAAAGATCGTGGAGCGCCAGGCCCAGGCCAAGGAAAACCTCTACCTCAAGGAGGAGCACCGGGAGCGGACCCGGTTCGAGTCGATGATCGGCCAGTCGGCCACGATGCAGACGGTCTTCGACTTTATTCAGGACGTGG
>JAABTM010000419.1 GCA_011389855.1 Desulfobacteraceae bacterium | reverse complement strand
ACGGCGGCGGTGAAAGAGAAAAAGGTGCCGGCGGTGGAGGTTCCGTTGATGACCCGGGACCCGCCGTACCAGATGATGAAGGCGATCCCCACCCCGGCCAGAAATTCCATGACCGGGGCGGAGAGGGACCGGGCCACCACCTGCTTCATGTCCAGCCGGAAGAGATGCTGGGTCCGGTCGTAGAACCGCTGCTTTTCCCGATCCTCCATGCCGAAGGCCTTGACGATCTTGTTGCCGAAAAAGGTTTCGTGGAGAAAGGAGCTGAGTTCGGCCATGGCCTCCTGGCAGCCGGTGCTGTACCGGCGGACCCGTTTTCCGAATTCCACGATGGGGAAAAAGGCCAGGGGCAGGATGATCATGGCGAACAGGGCCATTTTCCAGTCCCGGTAAAAAATCACGAAGGAGAGCCCGATGATGGTGAAAAAATCCCGCAGCGAAGAAGTGACGGCGTCGGAGACCATGGATTTGATGATGTTGACGTCGTTGGTGATCCGGGACATGAGCACGCCGGTGCGCTCCGACTGGAAAAAAGACAGCGGCAGGTCCATCATCTGGTCGTAGAGCCGGTTGCGCAGCCGGCGGATGATGGTTTCCCCCACATAATTCATCAGGTAGGCGTTGCCGTAAAGGCCGAGGCCCCGGAGGAGGTAGATGACGATCACCCCCAGGGGCAGGAGCCGCAGCATCACCATGTCTTTTTTGACAAAAATTTCGTCCAGGACGGGTTTGACCAGAAAGGCGGTGGCGGAGGTGGCCCCGGCCACCACCAGCATGCAGATCATGGCGACGAAGAGCCGCAGCCGGTTTTCTTTTATGAGGGTGAGAAGATACCGGTATCGCGGCCTGAACAGCGCTTTGAAGGGGAGTTTCATAGGGATCGACGAGGCTCTATTGGATGCGATGGCCGAAACGGCCGTCGGTTTCCCGTGTGATGCGGTTGAGTTCGGTTTCCAGTTCCGCGCGGCGGCGCTCCAGAGTGGCCGGGTCGGCGTTGGCGGGCACGTGGATCGGCGATCCGAGGACAATCCGGCAGCGGTTGAAAGGCGCCGGCAAAATGAACCGGTCCCAACTGGCGAACACCTTGATGCGCCGGGCGCTGTAGGTCAGGGGCAGGATCGGGTATCCGGTCTTGGACGCCAGAAGAACGATGCCCGGCTGAACCTTGAACCGGGGCCCCCGGGGGCCGTCCGGGATGATGATGGCCGGGCGGGGGGATTGCCTCAGCAGCTTGATCAGCCGGGACAGCGCCCGAAGGCCGCCCCTGGAGGAAGACCCCCGGATAGTTTCATACCCCTGCCGCCGGACGGTCTGGGCGATGATTTCTCCATCTTCGGATCGGCTGACCAGGGCGATCGCGTTCCATCCCTGGTATCGGTAGCTCAGCCCCAGTATGCGGGAATGCCAGAAAGCGGCGATAAAGCGCCGGGAAGAAAGGAGGGACCGGGCCTCCTTCTCTCCCTCTACCTCCATCCGGCTGGTGGCGAAAATGAGATCGATGATCCACTTGCAGAGAAAACCCACCAATCGCCATTTAAGGGATGCTTCTCGTTGTTCGGGGCCGGGGGTCATGGCGGCGCGTCCGTTCCGCTCCGGAGCATATCAATGGCGATGCGGGCCACCCGGTCGGCGGCGCCGGCGCCGCCCGCCGAAGCGATCCGGTGGCGAATGTTGGCCAGTTCGTTTTTCAGCCGATGGAACCGCCGGGGATTTTCGATGAGCGCCAGGGTCTCGTCGGCGATATGCCGGGGCGCGGCCCGGCCCTGGATAAGTTCGGGAACGACGGCCCGGCCCGAAATGAGGTTTACCAGGCTGATGTGCTCCACCCGGATCATGCACCGCCCCAGCCAGTAACTCAAAGGCGAGACCCGATAAAGGATCACCATGGGAATCCCATGGAGGGCCGCTTCCAGGGTGACCGTGCCGGAGACGGCGATCACCAGGTCGCATCGCCGGAAAGCCTCGCTCGCGCCGCCCGGCACGAGCCGGGGCGAAAAGCCGTTGCACCCGGCCATAACGGCCGCCACATGAGCGGCCTTCACCGAAGGGGCCAGGGAAACGAAGAAATCCGCGTCGGGCCGGCTGGCGCGGATTTCCTCCGCCGCGGCCAGCATCAGGGGCAGATGGCGGGCGACCTCCCGGTCCCGGGAGCCGGGGAGCAGGCCGATGGTCAGCCCCCCTTTTCCGGCGGACGGTTCAATGCCGTCTCTTTGTCCCTTTGTCCCTTTGTCCCTTTGTCCCTCCCCCGTATCCAGCAGCGGATGCCCCACGAACGTCGCCGGAATCCCATGTCTCCGGTAAAATTTTTCCTCGAAGGGAAGAATGACCGCCATGTGATCGACCCGGCGGCCGATCTTCTTGACCCGGCCCGGCCGCCAGGCCCAGATCTGGGGGCTGATGTAGTAAAGCACCGGAACGCCCAGCCGTTTGGCCGCGGCCGCAAGGTGAAGGTTGAAGTCGGGGAAGTCGATGAGGATGAGCAGATCGGGCTGGAGGGACCGCAAGAGCCCCTTGGCGCGCCCCATCCCCCTGAGCAGGTCCGGCAGTTTAGCGAAGACCTCGGTGATGCCCACCACCGACAGATCATGGGCGTCCACCATGATCCGGACCCCGGCGCTCCGAAGCCCGTCCCCGCCGATGCCGCAAAAAAAGAGTTCGGGGTCCCGGGTCTGCATGGCCCGGACGAGCCGGGCGCCGTGATAATCCCCCGAGGCCTCTCCGGCCACGATCATCACGCATTTCCGGCATTGTTTTAGACTGTGATTCATTATCAGGATCCCAGCATCCTGCCGGTGGTGGACCGGATCTGGTCCATGATGCTCAGGGCCACCCGGAGGGCGTCCCGACCCATCTGACCCGTCACTTCGGAGGATTCCCGCCGGGAGACCGCCCGGACAAAGGAGCGGATTTCGTCCTCCAAGGCGTCGCCGTGGGTGAAGCAGAGCTGATTGATGTCCATGCCGGGGATGAGGGCGTCGGTTTTGACCTGGCCGTCCTGGCGGATGACGGTGATCTCGTGGCTGGCGAAATCGACGGAGATATAGGCGTCCCGCTGGAACAGTCGGATCTTCCGTTCGTTTTTCAATGAAATCCGGCTGGCGGTGACGTTGGCCACGCACCCGCTGGCGAACTCCAGGCGGGCGTTGGCGATGTCCACGTGATCGGAGATCACCGACACGCCGGCGGCCCGGATGTCCGTGACCTCGGAACGGACGAAGTTGAGGATGATGTCGATGTCGTGAATCATCAGGTCCAGCACCACGCTCACGTCGGTGCCCCGGGGCTTGAAGGTGCTGAGCCGGTGGGATTCGATGAACAGGGGCCGTTTGAGGATGTCCTTGAGGGCCACCACCGCCGAGTTGAACCGCTCCAGGTGGCCCACCTGGATGATGAGGCCGCGGGATTCGGCGATGCGGATCAACTCGTCGGCTTCCTCCAGCGTGGAGGTCATGGGTTTTTCGATGAGCACGTCCACGTCGTGTTCCAGGAAATCCCGGCTCACCGCGAAATGGGCCGGCGTGGGGACCACCACCGAAATGGCATCCACTTTTCCCAGAAGCGCCCGGTGGTCGGTATAGGCCGGAACGCCGAACTTATCCGCCACGGCCTCTGCCGCGGCCCGGTCCCTGTCCACCACCCCCACCAGTTCCACCTCGTTTAAGTGGGTGTATTTCTCCGCATGGAATTTCCCCAAATATCCCGTGCCGACCACTCCCACCCGCAATTTTTCTTGTTCCGAACCCATTTTTTCTCTGTCCCTCTGTCCCTCTGTCCCTCTGTCCCTCTGTCCCTCTGTCCCTCTTTCCCTCTCCCTAAAC
>JAABTM010000008.1 GCA_011389855.1 Desulfobacteraceae bacterium | reverse complement strand
CGACGAGACGCCCCCGCCGCCCCTCCCGCCCTCCGATCTCCGAAAAGCCGTCTGGGCTTACATCCACGCGGCCCCGGCCCTTCCCAACGGCGGGGAGCGGATCGGCGAGGCCACCTGTCCCATCACGCCATGGCCCCACCAGGTGCGGGCCTTCCACCGGATGTACGACGACTGGCCGCCCCGCCTGCTCATCGCCGACGAGGTGGGGCTGGGCAAGACCATCCAGGCCGGGTTGATCCTGCGGCAGGCATGGCTCGCGGGCCGGGCCGGACGGATTCTGGTGCTCGCGCCCAAGGCGGTCCTCACCCAGTGGCAAATCGAACTCCGGGAGAAGTTCAACCTCAACTGGCCCATTTACGACGGGAAAAAGCTTTCCTGGTATCCGTCCCGGGGACTGGAGGGCAACGCCGTCCGCGTCGCGGACCGGGACCGATGGCACGCCGAGCCCTGCGTATTGGCCTCCAGCCATCTCATGCGCCGGCGGGACCGGGCCCGGGACCTCCTGGAGACCGCCGACCCCTGGGACCTGATTGTCCTGGACGAGGCCCACCACGCCCGGCGGCGGGGCGGCGGCGCAGGCGCTTCGGATCATCGCCCCAATCAGCTTCTCCGGCTCATGCAGGGGCTCCGGTATCGAACAAAAGGCTTGATCCTGCTCACCGCCACCCCCATGCAGGTCAGCCCCGTAGAGGTCTGGGACCTGCTCAATCTCTTCGGCCTGCCGATGGAATGGCACGCCGAGGCGTTTGTCCGGTTTTTCGAATACGCGGCCCAGCCCATGCCCGGCCACGCGGAGATGGATGCCATGGCCGCCCAGTTCCGGTCCATCGAATCCGCCTTCGGCGAGGTGTCGGAGACGGAAGCGCGGAACGCCATGCCCGGGATGCGCAAGCTCAAGGTCCGGAAGATCCTCCGGGCGCTCCGGGACACGGCCAGCATCCCCCGCCGCCAAATGGAAACCGACGAACGCCGGGCCGCCGTCCGGCTCATGAAGGCCCACACGCCCGTCAAGCGCCTCGTCTCCCGCCACACCCGGCGGCTCCTGCAAAACTACCACAAGGCCGGCAAACTCGACACCCGCATCGCGACGCGGGATGTCCGGGACCATTTCGTGACCATGACCGACGCCGAGCGGGACGTTTACAACGCGGTGGAAAACTACATCTCCTCCACCTATAACAACGCGGACCCGGACAAGCGGACCGCCATCGGCTTCGTCATGACGGTCTACCGCCGCCGGCTGGCCAGCAGTTTCTTCGCCCTGGCCCACACCCTGGAAAACCGCCTGGGCGCGGTGACCGGGCAATATGCCGCCGTTCCGGACGATGCGGACCGGTTGGAGGAAGATGTACTGGAAGACGAGCTGGCCGCGGAGGTCATGGACGAACAGGACGCGGCCGAGATGGAGGCCCAAACCTTGGCCCTGGAGGAACAAGACGATCTGGAAATCCTGCTGGAAAGGACCCGCCGCCTGCCCACCGACACCAAAACGGCCGTCCTTCTGGACGAGATCGATGCGCTCCGGGCCGAAGGCTACAAACAGGTGATGGTCTTCACCCAGTACACCGACACCCTCGATTTTCTCCGGTCGAAAGCGGCCCGGCGGTTCGGGCCGGAGGCGATCCTCTGCTTTTCCGGGCGGGGCGGCGAAGTCCCCGAACCCGGCGGCGGCTGGCGGCGCATCGACCGGGACGAAACCAAGCGGCGGTTCCGGGAAGGCAGGGCCGAGGTCATGCTCTGCACCGACGCGGCGGCCGAAGGTCTCAACTTCCAGTTCTGCGGGGCCCTGATCAACTACGACATGCCCTGGAACCCCATGAAGGTGGAGCAGCGCATCGGCCGCATCGACCGGCTGGGCCAGGCCTTCGAGACCATCCGGATCATCAACCTCCATTACGAAGACACGGTGGAAACCGACGTCTACCAAGCCCTGCGGGAACGGATCGATCTCTTTACCAACTTCGTCGGAAAACTCCAGCCCATCCTGGCCAAGCTCCCCAAGGCCCTCTCCGACGCGACCCTGGGCCGGGCCGACGACAAGGACCGGGCGCGATCCGCCCTGGTCTCCGACATCGCCGCCGACGCGGAAGCCCTGGACGAGGCCGGCTTCGACCTGGACGAAGCTGTTGCCGAAGACCTGACCGAACCCGATCGTCCGGAACCCCTCTACGGCCTGCCCGAACTCCAACGGATTCTGTCGTCGGGCAACCTCCTGCCCCCCGGCATCGAAGCCAGCCTCCTCGGAACCAAAGACTTCACCTACCTCGCCCCCGGCATGAACGCCCCCGTTCGCGTCACCACCGACCCCGATTTCTTCGACGCCCACCCCGAAAGCACCGAACTATGGTCGCCGGGCGGGGTGATGTTTCCGGTTTTTGAAATGTCGATCGATCAAAATGAGGTGGACAGGGCGGCGTTTTTGAAAGCGATCCATGGGCGTGATGGTTTTACCGGCTGACCCGTCGCCAACCATTATGGTGAGCACAACAGCAAAGGAGAAGCATGAACTCAATGATAATCGGGGTCGCGGTTCTCGTAATCGCGGCCCTTGTTCTGGCGAAAATACTCCAAGGACTCAAATCAACCCCGACGGGTTATCCGTATCAAAAGAAGGAGGCGCTATTCACGCCAGCGGAGCGCTCATTTCTGGGCGTTTTGAACCAAGCGGTTGGAGACAGCGCCCATATATTCGGAAAAGTGAGGGTGGCCGATGTGGTGGTGCCGAAAAAGGGCATGTCGCGCGACGACCGGCAAAAGGCCTTCAATAAAATCTCAGGCAAGCACTTCGATTTTATCCTGTGCCGGAAAAATGATCTGTCGGTTGCCTGCGCCATCGAATTGGATGATCGGTCGCATAAAGCCAAAAACCGGCAACAGCGGGACGAATTTCTCCAGGGGGTTTGCAAAACGGCCGGAGGCCGAACCCGAGACTCAAAAACCGGCGGCGAATGAAAAGGTATGTCCCAAATGTGGATCAGCCATGGTAAAACGCACCGCCAAAAAGGGGAAAAACGCCGGCAAACGGTTCTGGGCTTGCAGCGCTTATCCGAAGTGTCGGTATATCGAGACGGCCGGGAAATAACTTATAGGGTGTTTCAAAATGGGTCGAGCATTAAATGGTTTTCCTAAAATTTGAACGGAATTCAGATTTTTCCACCCCTCGCCAGCCACACAAACCCCTTGTGAAGGACGCCGTGATCATGGCACTTAGAGCGGGTCGGCATACGCCCATCGACCTTTTTTTATCAGGAGTAGACCATGATCCAACTTTTTTCTCGCTGCTCATACGAACCCTCCTGCTGGCGGCGGGGGTCCTGATCGTCATCGCGGCCGCCGTCGGCGTCAGCATCGGTCTGGGATATCTCGCCACGTTGCTCGTCCCCCTGGACCTCTTTCAAGCGACCGTGGTGGTCGGCCTGTCCATCGGGGCGACCCTGCTGATTATCCAATCACTCTTCATCGTATCCGTCTCCGACAAGCTGACCGAGGCCGCGGCCGGCCGGTCCAAAAATAAAATATCCCAATCCGACCAGGGACGATTCAAAAACCTGAACCGCAAAATTCAGAACAGCCCCTGCCCCTGCGGCAGCGGGAAGAAGGTGAAGGAGTGTTGCGGGGCGAACTCTTGACGTTAAGGAGCCCTTGAATATGCCGTTGCCCACCCTGTTCGATGTCTACACTCCCAGGGAAGATGTCCGCAAGGGGTTGCTTACACGCATCCGACCCGGGGGCTCCGGAATTTGATGTGGAATGTCTGCGGACGGCGCCGGGGAGACGGCGGCGGGGTGGCGTCCATCTTCCGGCTCGACACCAACTACGGCGGCGGCAAGGATTTCCAATGGAGGAGAGGTCATGAAAAAAACCGGCAACCGGTTCGATATCCGCCATAAAGAGACCCTGACGCTGTTTCTCCGGGAATATTTTGAATTGTTTTTTCCCGATCTGGTGGATAAAATAAGGTTCGAGACCGCCCGCTTTCCGGACAAGGAGCTGATCGCGCTTTTTGAAATAGACGGGGAAAAAAAGACCGGCCCCTGATCAAGGCCAAAGCCATAAAAGGCATCACCAGTGTCGAACAGGGGCCGAAGCGCTCGGTGCTGTATTCGTTGATTCAACAAAGCCTTGAACTGAACCCGGAGGAAGAAAAAAAGTTCCGGGAAATCATCGGCGAGAACCCAATGTTTATGGAGGCTAAAATGCTGCAATCCATTGAGGAAGTCGGCATTGAAAAGGGCATCGATATCGGCAAAGAAGAGGGCAGGAAAGAAACCGCCCGGAATCTGCTGCTGCTGAACGTATTGACCGAAGAGCAGATCGCCCAAGCAGCCAACTTGAGCATCGAAGAGGTCGGGCGGATGAAGCAAGAGGTTGAACTGTGGAAAGAAGAACCCTGATACCCGCCATGAACCGCTATTTCAACATCGCCGGCCCCTGCAATCCCGAAGAGCATTACATGCTGCCCGCGGAAATGCGGCGTCGGGAACTACCGGAACTCATTCAGCAAAAACAGTATTTTGTCATCCACGCGGCCCGACAGTCGGGGAAGACGACGCTGCTGTTCGACCTCGTGAACAAACTCAACGCCACCGGGAATTATTTCGCTCTGTATTGTTCGCTGGAAGCCCTTCAAGATGTTCCAGACGCCGCCACCGGGATTCCCGCCATCATGCGGATGATCAAAAACCAGATCATGCTCAAAGAGTTGCCGGACGGGGCCGCGTTCCGGGACTATTTGGATTACGAGGATTATCTGGACGGGCTTCGGGTTGCGTTGACGATGTATTGCAAGAAACTTTCCAAACCGCTGGTCATCCTCTTCGATGAAATCGATTGCCTTTCCAACGGCACGCTGATCGCCTTTCTCCGACAGTTGAGAAACGGCTACGTCAACCGCGCGACCACCCCTTTTGTTCACTCCATCGGGCTTATCGGCATGCGCAACATCCGGGATTACAAAGGCAAAATCCGGGATGAACGAGACACCCTGGGCAGCGCAAGCCCTTTCAACATCGTCACTGAAGCCCTTACGCTGCAAAATTTTACAAGGAAAGAAATTGACCAATTACTGGCCCAACACACCCGGGACGTCGGTCAGGCGTTTTCACCGGAATTCCTTGACCGGTTATTCCATTACACCCAGGGCCAGCCCTGGCTGGTCAATGCCCTCGCCCGGCAGGTCGTGGTCAAAATCCTGAACAAAGACTTTTCCCGGTCCCCCCGCCCTTCCCACGTCGATCAGGCCGTGGAAACCATCATCCAACGCCGCCACACCCATATCGACAGCCTGTTGGAGCGCCTCAAGGAAGAACGAGTGCAGAAGATCGTGGAGCCCCTGCTTATGGGCGAAACCAGGGGCGTCGATCCGCTGGATGACGATTACCAGTATGTGCTCGACCTGGGGTTGCTGAAGGAAAGCGACGGTCTCCTCTCTTTTTCCAACCCCATTTATTCGGAAGTCGTCGTGCGGTATCTGGGGATGAAGGCCCAAAATGAACTCCCTTCGAATCGAGAAGCGCCCGTCGCGTACACGACGGATGACCGACTCGATATGAAAAGGCTGCTGACGGATTTCCAGGCATTTTGGCGGGAACATTCCGGGATTTGGCTGGAGCGGTTCCAGTACAAGGAAGCGGCCCCTCATCTGGTCCTCATGGCGTTTTTGCAGAAAATCGCCGGGCAAGATCGCTTCATCACCCGGGAGATGGCCTCCGGCCGGGGACGGCTTGACATCTGCATCCAGCATGGCGGCGGTCGCTATCCCATTGAAATTAAAATTCGCAGGGACAACAAAACCATCGAAGCGGGCAAGGCCCAACTGAGCGCCTACATGGAAACCCTCGGTTGCGGTGAAGGCTGGCTGGTGATCTTCGACCGGCGGAAAAAGCCGTCATGGAAGAACAAACTGTTCTGGAAGACCGAAACCGTGGATGGAAAGGTCTTCCACATCGTGGGCTGCTGATGGCCTCAAAAAACCGTCTTTCCGATATCCCCGAACTCTTCTTGATATTCGCCGCTTACCATGATAAAGGCTACTTTTTTTGGGAGAGGTGATCGACCCGTCCGTATGCAGGTGGTCCGGCAAGGGGAGCATCACGGAACGGTCGGGGTCGCCTCCCCAGCGGCCATGCCTTTTAATGGCGGTTCATCATTATATAAAGGAGGTTTCGGGATGCATTCAATCACTGTAAAAGATTTGATGGTGCCGTTGGCGGAGTATGCCACGGTGGATGAGAATGCCAGTCTGTTCGAGGCGGTCTGCGCTCTGGAGGACGCCCAGGAAAACTTCGACAGCAAGAAATACCGGCACCGGGCCATTCTGGTGCTGTCGAAGGCGGGAAATGTCGTCGGGAAAATCAGTCAACTGGATGCGCTCAAATCGCTGGAACCCAAGTACTCTGAATTCAGCGGCAAAGGCGCCGCCGCCGTCGGGTTTTCCAAAAAGTTCATCATGACGATCATGGAAGGCCACGGCATGTGGAACAAGCCCATGACGGACATCTGCAAAAAAGCAATGGAGATCAAAGCCAAGGACGTGATGTACAGCCCCTCGGAGGGCGAGTACGTCGAAGAGGACGCCACGCTGGACCAGGCCATCCATCAACTGGTCATCGGCCATCATCAGTCGCTGCTGGTGACCAAGGGCAAATCCATCATCGGCATTATTCGATTGACCGACGTTTTCGCCGCCGTTTTCCAGGCCATGAAAGCGTGTTCCATCGACAACGGACGGACCGGATAGCGTTCAGGACCCGATCACCGGGCGAATCGCGCGACAACGACAATTCAAACGGAGGTTAGAGAACATGCCAAGCGACATTCAAGAAGCCGCTGACAGAAACATCAACTGGGGAAAAATAGCCGCGTTGCTCACCGGCGTCCTGCTCTTCTTCATCGTCTATTATTCCCCGTCATGGCCGGACGCCGTGGACCCCATGGGGAAACATTTCGAGTTGACGCAGGCCGGGAAAGGGGCCATCGCCGTCTTTCTGCTGGCCGGCACCTGGTGGGTGTTCGAGGTGGTGCCCATCGGCGTGACCAGCCTGGCTATCGGAGTGCTGCAGGCCCTGTTCCTGATCCGGCCGGCCAGCGCGGCCTTCAAGGATTTCATGGACCCGTCGGTCATGTTCATCTTCGGCTCCATCGTCATCGGCCTGGTGTTCACCAAGACCGGACTGACCCGTCGGCTGGCTTATAAAATGCTCTCCATTGTAGGAGAAAGCACCAGCATGATCTACCTGGGATGTTTTCTGGTCACTTCCGCCCTGGCCCACATCATGGCCCACACCGCCGTGGCCGCGACCATTTATCCCCTGCTGGTGGCCATCTATTCCCTGTACGGGGAGGGGGACAAACCGACCAAGTTCGGCAAGGGGCTGTTCATAGGAATGGCCTACGTGGCCGGCGCGGGCTCCATCGTCACCCTGCTGGGCGCGGCCCGGGGCGCGGTGGCCATCGGATTTTACAAGGACGTAGTCCACCAGGACATCGGCTTTTTTCAGCTCTCCTATTACATGTTCCCCATCGGCTGGATCATGACCTTCCTGCTGTGGATCTTTTTCCTGGTCTTTATGAAACCTGAGAAAAAAACCATCCCCGGGCTCAAGGAACGGGCCAAAGCGCTTTATAAAGAACTCGGCGGCATTACCCGTAAGGAGGTGCTGGCCGCTTCCATCGTCGGGATCTGCATCGTGGCCCTGGCCATCTTCGCCTATATGAAGACCGCCGTTCCCGGATTCGTTCCACCCCACAAGACGGCGGTCATTCTGGTGAGCACGATCCTTTTCTTTATTACCGGCATCCTCGACATCAACGACCTGGAAGAGATCCCCTGGAACATCATTCTGCTGTTCGCCGGCGCCATGAGCATCGGCTTCTGTCTCTGGGAAACCGGCGCCGCGGAATGGCTCGCCATCAACTGGCTGGCCATGTTCCAGAACGCCCACTGGTTCGTCTTCATCATGAGCATCGCCTTTTTCGTCATGATGATGACCAACTTTATCATGAACGTCGCGGCCATCGCCATCTCACTGCCGGTGGCCCTGGTCATCGCCCCCTATCTGGGCGTGGCCGGCGAGGTGATCCTCTTCTCCTCCCTGGTGGTGGCGGGCATGCCCTTCCTGCTGCTGGTGGGCGCGGCGCCCAACGCCATCGCCTACGACTCGGGCCAGTTCACCACCGCCGAGTTTTTCCTCTGGGGCATCCCGGCCTCGATCCTGCTGATGATCGTCACCGGGTTCGCGGTCTATTTTCTGTGGCCCATGATGGGCATGCCCATCACCCTGAGCTGATCTAAAACCATCCGGCGTTCCCGACCCGTCGGGAACGCCGGATTTCCCGCCTTCCATCACCGACCCATCGTCCCCCGCAAACCCCCATTGACTTCCATGCAAACAAGTTGCATACTGCCCCCGCATTGTGACCATTGAAAAGGAAACCATCGGATGAAACAGACATATTGCGCATTGGCGGCGCTCTTGACGATCATCGCCGTCGCTTTGCCGAACCCCGCCCGAAGCGCCCCCGGCGATCCGATGCCCGCATTCGTCAGCGTGGCCCCCCAGTCGTACTTCGTCAAAAAGATCGGCGGGGACCGGGTCGCGGTGTCGGTGATGGTTCCCCCGGGCGCCAGCCCGGCCACCTACGAGCCCAAACCGGCCCAGATGCGGGGTCTCTCCGAAGCGGCGCTCTATTTTTCCGTCGGCGTGCCCTTCGAACGGGCCTGGCTCGGCCGGATCCGGTCCGCCAACCCGGACATGACGGTGATCCCGACCCAAAACGGCATTGAACTCCGCCGCATGAAGGGCCGCCATGACCACCGCAGCGACCACGATCATGGCCATGGCCGCGACGCCGATGACGGCATTCCCGACCCCCACGTCTGGCTCTCCCCTCCCCTGGTCCAGCAGCAGGCCCGGAACATTCTGACGGCCCTCATCGACGCGGCGCCGGCCCATCGCGCTGAATTCGAGAAAAACCACGCCGCCTTCGCCGCCGAGTTGAACGCGCTGGACCGCGAGATCCGCGAAATCCTGGCGCCGGTGAAAAACCGGCGGTTCATGGTCTTTCATCCCTCCTGGGGCTATTTCGCCGACGCCTACGACCTGGAGCAAATCCCGGCGGAAATCGAGGGGAAATCCCCCAAGCCCGCCGATCTCCAGCGGCTGATCGGGCTGGCGCGGCAAAACAGCATCCGGGTGATCTTCGTCCAGCCGCAGTTTTCGGACCAGAGCGCCCGGATCATCGCCAACGCCGTGGACGGCCGGGTGGCCGCGGCCGATCCCCTGGCCGCCGACTGGGCCGACAACCTGCGGGACACGGCCCGGCGGTTCGCGGAGGCGATGCGGCGGCCATGAACGACCCGGTCATCGAGATCGAAAACGTCCTGTTCTCCCGCAACGGCCAGACCGTGCTCCAGAACGTCAATCTGACGGTTGAAAAGGGGAATTTCACGGCCCTCATCGGGCCCAACGGCGGGGGAAAGACGACCCTGATCCGGTTGATGGTTGGGTTGCTCAAACCCGATCAGGGAACGGTGCGGGTTCTGGGAAAACCGCCGGCCCAGGTGGCCAAAAGGCTGGGATATGTGCCCCAGAATCTTGACGATAACGAGCGGTTTCCCATCTCCGTGTTCGACGTGGTGCTCATGGGACGGCTGAAGACCTTCCGGCGATGGCCCCGTTATTCCCGGGCGGACAAGGAAGCGGCCCGGAAAGCGCTGGAGCAAATGGAGATGTGGGCGTTCCGGAACCGCCACATCGGGCAGCTTTCGGGCGGGCAGCGGCAGCGGGTGATGATCGCCCGGGCCCTGGCGACGGACCCCGAGATCCTTTTTCTGGACGAACCCACGGCCAGCGTCGACACCAAGCACCAGTCGGAGTTCTACGAGATACTCAAGGCCCTCAACAGCAGCGCGACCATCGTCATCGTCTGCCACGAACTGATGATGATCAACGCCTACGTCAAGTCGGTGGCCTGCGTGAACCGGTGCGTCCACTACCACGACCACGCCGAGGTCACCGAGGAGATGATCGACATGTACCAGTGCCCGGTGGAACTGGTGGCCCACGGCTTGCCCCACCGGGTGCTCAGGGCCCACGACGGCGGCGGAGGCGCCGACCGATGATCGAAGCCCTCGGCTACGAATTCATGCGAAACGCCCTGGCGGCCGGCCTTCTGGCGTCCCTCACCTGCGGGATCATCGGCTCCCTTGTCGTCGTCAACCGGATCGTCTTCATCTCCGGCGGCATCGCCCACGCGGCCTACGGCGGCATCGGCATGGCCATCTACCTGGGGATCCCCTTCATCGCCGGCGCTTTAGGGTTTTCCATGCTTACGGCCCTGATCATGGCCGCCGTCACCCTCAGGGCCCGCCACCGGTCGGACACCATCATCGGCGTACTCTGGGCCGTGGGAATGGCCGTCGGGGTCGTCTTCACCGACCTGACCCCCGGCTACAACGTGGACCTCATGAGCTACCTGTTCGGCTCCATCCTGGCGGTCCCCCAAAGCGATCTCTGGATCATGCTGGCCATGAGCGGGGCCATCCTCATAATCACGGTTCTTTTCTATCACGACTTTCTGGCCATGTCCTACGACGAGGATTTCGCCCGCCTCCGGGGCGTGCCGGTCACGTTTTTCCACTTTCTGTTGCTGGGCATGATCGCCGTTTCCGTGGTCATGATCATCCGGGTGGTGGGGCTGATCCTGGTCATCGCGCTGTTGACCATCCCGCCCTATATCTCGGAAAAATACGTGCCCACCCTCTCCCGGATGATGATCCTCTCCACCCTGCTAAGCACGGTCTTCACCGTGGGCGGGTTGTGGCTCTCCTACACCTTCAACCTCACCTCCGGGGCCATGATCATCCTGGTGGGCGGCGTCGCCTTTTTCCTGTCGATCTTCTTCGATTACGGCCGGTCGGCGATCCGGGCGCGCAAAAGGGCGGGATGACTATGCGCGGACAGAGTCGGGCTCGACAATCCCCAACAAGAACTCCTCGACATGGACATGTCGAATCCCCTGGTAAGAACCCCCGGCGAATTCATCCATGGAGACGACGATTTTCGGATAATTATCGTCGATTTTCAGCAGGTTTCCGAACTCACGCTCCTTCACCGATTCATCGGTGAGCATGTAGGCGACCTGAACGTACAGCAGTTCCCCTCCTTTTTCGCATACGAAATCGATCTCCCGGTTTCCGATTTGCCCCACTTTCACATCGTATCCGGCCATTTTCAGATGCATGAACACCACATTTTCAAGCATCTTGTTGATGTCCGTCGCCCGAAATCCGCCCAGGGCGTTGCGAATCCCCAGATCCTCGAAATAGTATTTTTCTCCGATTTCAAAATGTTTTTTCCCGATCACATCCACCCGGCCCGCGCGAAACACCAGCAGGGCGTTGGTCAGGTAGGTCAAATAATCCAGCACCAGGTTGTGGGACACCTTGACTTTTTGGGACTTGAGATATTCGCTGATTTTTCTAGCGGTGACCAAATTGCCCACGTTGTCGGCCAAAAAGCGGGCCAATCGTTTTAAAAAATTGACATTCCGCACATCGTACCGGGCGACGACGTCTTTCAGGAGGATGGCGTCAACAATATTCCGCAAGTAATCGAACACCACGTTGTCTTCCAGCGGCAAATGTCTCAGATAAGGCAGACCGCCGAATTTGATGTAAGCGTTGAAACTGTCCCGGCCGGGGCCCAGGCCGTGAAATTCAAGGAATTCCGAATAACTCAAACCATACACTTTTATTTCGATATATCGGCCGGAAAGATAGGTCGCCAGTTCGCCGGAAAGCAGTTTGGCGTTGCTGCCGGTGCAAAAAATATCCACGCCGCCCCCGGCCTGGAGACTCCGCAACGCCGTTTCAAAGTTATCGATATCCTGCAATTCATCGATAAACAGGTAACACCGGGCGCCGGTTTGGCGATGCTTGTCGACATGCGCGAGCAGATGGTCGCCGGTGCGGATTTCCGAGAATTCGTGAAGCTCTTTGTTGATGAAGATTTGCTGCCCGTTGGGGTCTGTCACGGAAAGGCGCTGCATGATTTGATACAGCATGTAGCTTTTGCCCACCCGCCGCTGACCCACCAGGATCTTCATGATATCCTTTTGAATAAAGGGCTCGATCCGGTCCAGATAAGTTTTTCGTTCAATGAAGTCAGGGATTTGCATTAAAATACACCGCTGTCGTTTGAAGTCTTGAAAACGTTCATTATAAACAACAAACAACGTTTAAATAGCAAATGTATTGATCATGATCAAGGGATGACGCATCTCACTTCACCGGCGGGCGATCGGCCCGGCCGATGTTTTTTTTCGGTCGGCTTCGGTCCCGCGACTCCTTTGGGGGCGGCGCGATTCGGGGAGGCCGGGCGGCCGTTGGGTTTAACCTTCACATGTCCGTTTTCCCAATTTCCGACCATCGCCGCCATCCTCTCGACAATGGCCTTCAGTTGCAGGCTTTGGCCGTTCATTTCCTCGGACGCGCCGGCGTTTTCTTCGGCGTTGGCCGCGTTCTGCTGAACGATCTTGTCCATATCCGCCACGGCTTTGTTGACCTGTTCGATCCCGCCGGCCTGATCTTTCGACGCCGTCGCGATCCCACTGACAAGATCGGCCACCTGGGACGCGCTCCGGCCCACTTCCGAAAACGCCGCATTGGTTTTGTTGACCATTTCCGATCCATCCTTTACTTTTTTCACCGTCCCCTCGATCAAATCCGCCGTGCTTTTGGCAGCCTCGGCGGCCTGAAGCGCCAGATTGCGCACTTCGTCCGCCACGACCGCGAAGCCGGCGCCTGCTTCTCCGGCCCGCGCGGCTTCCACCGCCGCATTCAGGGCCAGCAGGTTCGTCTGGAAGGCGATCTCGTCGATGGTTTTCACGATTTTCTGCGTTTCCTCGCTCGCTTTTACGGTCTCTTCCATGGTGGCGGTCAATCGGCCCATGGCGTCATTGGCTTCCGTGATCGTCCGGTAGGCATCCTTCGTCAGTCGGTCCGCCTGAGCGGCATTTTCCGCGTTCTGTTGGGTCATGGTGGCGATTTCTTCGAGGGAGGAAGACGTCTCTTCCAAAGAAGCCGCTTGTTCGGATGCGCCTTCGGACAACTGTTGACTGGACGAGGCCATCTGACTCGACGAAGCGGCGACTTGCTCTCCGCTTGCGTTCAGCCCGGAGATGACCTGCATAAACGGGTTGACGATCACCCGGCTCAGAAAATAGGCGATGACCCATGCCATCAGTAGGATGGCCGCGGTTCCGAAAACCAGGATTTGCTTTGTGTTGTCGGCGGTACTTTGGGCTTCCTTTTGCCGCTCGGACATCAGGTCTTCTTCTCTGTCGATGAAGGTCTGGATCTGGCCCCGAAACCTGTCGAAGTAGGTCTTGCCTTCTCCCTCGACGATCCGCTCGGTTACCCTGCTCATGGACCCCGCGTCGCCGCCCTCTCGCCTAAGCGCGATCAGGGGTTCCGTGACGGCTTGTTTCCATTCTGAAATGGTGTTTTGGATTTCCCCAATCAACGCAACCTGTTCCGGGTTGTCGTCCACCCGCTTTTTCAAATCCGCGGTCAGCTTGTCAAACCGCTTTTCCCCGGATGTGTAGGGTTCCAGAAACGCTTCTTTGCCCGTCAGTAAAAAGCCCCTCACGCCGGTCTCCATGTTCACGGCCGAAGCCTCGATCTTGAGCGCTTCCTGGATCACCTCATTGGTATGATCCACCCAATCACTGGAGTTCCGAAGGGAAGTGACGCTGGCGTACGCAACGGCGCTGAGGACGATGACCAGAATCAGGGGAAAACAATTGCCGCCGATGATTTTCGTCTTTAAGGCCATTTTTTTCGATTTCATGCGTTACGTCTCCAAATCCGTATAAGGGTTCCGTTTCGGTTTTTATCTTCAGTTCATCGGGAATTTTCGGGATTCATAAAATCGTGGAGCAGCACCGACAGTTCCCCGGCGATCAGCGGTTTCTGGATCATTTGACGGACCCCGGCGGCTTCGATGGTCTCCGGGGTTACGTCGGCGCCGAAGCCCGTACACAGGGCCACGGGCGTGCCGGGCCGGATCGCCATGATCCGTTTCGACAGATCGAGACCGGACATTCCCGGCATGCTCAGGTCCGTCATCACCAGATCGAAGGCGTCGGGGTCTTCGGAAAACCGGCGAAGCGCCCCTTCGCCGTCGGCCGCCGAGACCACGTCATAGCCGAACGCCGTCAGCATTTCCCGGGCCGACCGGAGGATATCGGGTTCGTCGTCCACGAACAGGATGCGTCCCCTGCCCTTTTTGACGGCCGGGGCTTCGGAGGCCCGATCCCGGGCCCGGCGCTCGTAGCGCGGCAGCAGCACCCTGAAAACGGTCCCCTCGCCGACCTCGCTGGAAACCGTGACGGCGCCCTTCATTTCCTCCACAATGCCGTGGAGGATGGACAGCCCCATGCCGGTGCCCTCGCCGCGCCGCTTTGTGGTAAAAAACGGGTCGAAAATCCGGCCAAGGATCTCCGGGGGGATGCCGCGGCCGGTGTCGCCGACCGTCAGCAGCACGTAGTCGCCGGCCTTCAAGCCCCCGTCCGCCTCGCTTCCGTCGCCTTCTATTGTCGTCTCGTCGAGGCGCACGTCGAGCACGCCGCCCGTTTCCTTCATGGCGTGAACGGCGTTTGTGCAGAGGTTCATCATGACCTGGTGAATCTGGGTGGGATCTCCGAGAACGACGCCGGAGGCCGTTTCGATGCCGGAACGCAATTCGATGTTGGCCGGGGCGGACGCCCGGAGGAACGCCAAAGCTTCTTTGACGATGGCGCGAACGGACACCGGCTGCACTTCCGTCTCGGCCTGGCGGCTGAAAGTCTGGATCTGGCGGACCAGTTGCCGGGCCCGGATGCAGGCATTTAAAACCGAATCCAGGGACTCGCTCACGTCGCCGCCCTGGGCGTGACGGATTTTCGAAACTTCGGCGTATCCGATGATGGCGGCCAGGATATTATTGAAATCATGGGCGATGCCCCCCGCCAGGACGCCGATGGCTTCTAGCTTCTGGGTATGCTGCAGCCGCATGGCCAGTTGGCGGTTTTCTTCTTCCATTCGGACCCGTTCGGTGATGTCCTGGCATGTGCCGATGGTTCCAAGCGGATGGCCGGCGGCGTCGCAATCCGTTCGACACCGTTCGTGGACGTGCTTGATCCCGCCGTCCCGGAGGATGATCCGATACGTTGCGTCGAATGATCCTTGGTTCCGGACGGCGTCCTCGTGGTCGGCTTTGACCCGGGCGCGGTCGTCGGGATGAATTTGGTCCAGGTACGTTTCATAGGAAGCGCCCTCGTCGGGATCGACGCAGAAGATCCGATAGGTCTCGTCGGACCAGGCCTGTGTGCCGGCGACATGGTCGATCTCCCAGTGCCCGACCCGGGCGATGCGCTGGGCCTCTTTGAGCCGTTCCTTGTTCTCCCGGAGCCGGGCTTCGGTCCGGCGGTGTTCCTCGATTTCCGCCAGCAGGGCCTCGTTGGTGGCCGACAGTTCCCGGGTCCGTTCCCGAACTTTGTCTTCCAGGGTGCGGTTCATCTCCCGCAGGCTTCGCCGCAGGTCGTGGAGAGTCAAGTGGGTCCGAATCCGGGCCAGCAGCTCGGGGGCGTCGATGGGCTTGGTGACGTAATCGACGGCCCCGAGATCGAGGCCGGCGGTTTTATCCCGGGTCTCGGTCAGGGCCGAAAGAAAGATGGTCGGGGTGTCGCGGGTTTCCGGCTGTTCCCGGAGCCGCCGGCAGGTTTCATAGCCGTCCATGCCGGGCATGAGAATGTCCAGCAGGATCAGGTCGGGCCGCTCCGCCTTCGCCCGCTCGATGGCCTTGTGCCCGTCCGTGGCCGCGAGAACCTCATATCCTTTCTGACCGAGCACGGTCCGCAGCAACCCGATCATCATGGGGGAATCGTCCACGATCAGAATCGTGGGTCTATCGGGTTGGTTTTGCTCCATTCAAGCCCTCCTCCATCCGCTGGATATAGGCCAGCAGCCCGCCTTCGTCGCACCGGTCGACAAAGCCGGCCGCCGTTTCGCAAAAAACGCGAAGCGCCTGATCCTCCGCCGCCGTTGTTCGCAGCAGGCTTTCAAGGTCGTTCAGCGCGCCCCGGCGGGCGAGATCCCGGAGGCGGTTCAGGGTTTCGGGCGCCGGGATGACAAAGGCGTCCCGGGGCGCATTCCTCCCGCATGGCGGACGGTCGTTTTCAGGCCCGATCCAGTCCAGCGCCAGGCGATGTTTCAGTTTCGCCAGGAGAAGACTCTGATCGACGGGTTTGGAAAGAAAATCGTCGCATTCCGCCGCGAATCGTCGTTTTCGCCGCCGATCCACCACGTCCGCGGAGATGCCGATAACGGCCGGGCGGCGCGGACCGGCGCCGCATCGGTCCCGAATCCGGCGCAAGGTTTCGAGCCCGTCCATCTTGGGCATGACGAAATCCAGAAGCACAGCATCGGGAACGATCCGGCCGGCGACGTCGATCGCTTCTTCCCCGCTGTTGGCCACGACGACGCCGAACCCCAGCGGGTCCAGCAACGACATCATCATGGCGATGTTGTCGGAGTTGTCGTCCACAAGAAGCACCCGTTTCCGTTTGCCCGCATACCCGGCCACCCGGCGCTGGGGCCCGGCGTTCGGGGTCGGTTCCAGATCGTCGGCCGGCAACCGGACTTCCATCGTGAAGACGCTCCCCCGTCCGCCCGCGCCGCGAACCGTCAGCGTTCCATCCATCAATTCGACGTACTTTCTGGAGATGGACAGACCGAGGCCGGCGCCTTCCACGTACCCGTCCCGGTCGCTCGACCGGAAAAACGGCTCGAAAATGTGGTCGAGACGATCAGCGGGGATTCCGGGTCCGGTATCGGCGACCGTTGCGCGGAAGAGGCCGTGCCTGGCGCAATATCCGGTGCGCACGGTCACTTCGCCCTCTTGGGTGAATTTAACGGCATTGCTCACGAGATTCATCAGCACCTGGGTCAGCTTCCGTTTGTCGCCTCTGACGATGTCGGGCGGTTCCGCGTCCGTCTTATAACGGAACGCCAGGGATTTTTCATTCGCCTTGATCCGCATGATGTGGAAAACATGATTGATCACCGAGGTCAGGCTGAAGGGAACCGTTTCCAAAGACGTTTGCCCCGTGTCGATCCGGCTCAGGGACAGGATTTCCTCGAGAAGGGTCAGCAGATGCTCGCCGCAGGTGCGGATAATCGCCACTTGCTTTTTCCGCGTTTCGTCCAGATCCTCCCCGTCGCCGAGGAGGTCGGCGAACCCCAGGATGGCGCTCAACGGGGTCCTGAATTCATGGCTCATGTTGGCCAGAAATTCGGATTGGGTCCGCTTGGCGGCTTCAGCCGAGAGCGTTGTCCGCCGGAGCGCCGCTTCCGCTTGTTTCAGCTCGGAGACATCCATGATTGTCGCCCACAAACGAATATTCCCGCCGTCACCGGCCGGGGTCGCCGTCAGATGCAGGCGGACGGCAAGGCGGCCGTCATCCTTTTGGACAAGCAGCAGCGCCATGGTTTCGGGGCCGCCGGTTTCGAGAACTTTTTTCCGGCGTCGATGGAACGCTGTTCGATCCCCGGGGAATATCAGGCGGGAAAAGGGGCGCCCGACGATGTCGGATGCGTCCCATCCGAGGAAATCGCATGCGGCCCGGTTCACCGTAACGATTTCGCCCTTGGGGGTCAGGCCGGCATACCCCACGGGCGCGGCCTCGAACAGACCTTGCAGTTCATTCAGGGTCGGGTCGGTCATGGGGGCGTCCCCAGCGCCTTCCGAATGGCCGCGGCCAATTCCCGCCTGGCCATCGGTTTCGGGACGAAACCGGCGATGCCGAGTTGTTCGGCTTCTTCGCCGTCGATAAGGGAGCTGTGGCCCGTGCAAAGGAGGACCGGGATGTTTGGTCGCACCGCCTTCAATTGCTTGAACAATTGGACGCCGGTCATTCCCGGCATGGTCATATCCGTAATGACCAGGTCGAAATGATCAGGTTTTTCTCTAAACAGCGCCAGGGCTTTCGCCGGGTCTTGGAACGCCTGGACAGCGTAGCCCAGCCCTTCCAGCATGAGCCTCGCCATTTTGACGATGCTTTTTTCGTCGTCGATAAAAAGAATCTTTTCGTTGCCGGTGAGAGTTTCCCCGTGCGGGCCCGGCGGCGTCTCCGATCGTTCTCCGGCCGCCAGCGGAAGATACAGGGTAAAAGCGGCGCCGGCCCCGGGTCGGCTGTCCACGGAAACGGCGCCGCGGTGGTTTTTGACGATGCCGTGGACCACCGAAAGCCCCAGCCCCGAGCCTTTTCCGACCTCTTTTGTCGTAAAATAGGGGTCGAAAAGTCGGTCGGCGATATCGGGATCGATCCCCGGCCCGGTGTCGCTGACGGTGACGGCGACATACTCGCCGGGCAAAAGATCGAGGCGACGCGCGGCGTCCGGGGCTTCCAGGGTCTCGATCTCCACGGCGATATCCACGGTACCGCCCGTCTCTTCCATTTCCTGGGCGGCATTGATGCACAGGTTCATCAGGGCCTGCTGGATTTGCGTGGCATCGGCGAAAATCGCGGTTTCCCTGTCGGGAAGGTCCGCATGGATCTCCACCGCGGCGGGGATCGTCGCGTGGAGAAACCGGATCGATTCCCTGACGACCGCGACGGCGTCGATCCGGTTGAAGGTTTTATCGGACGAGCGGCTGAAATTGAGAAGCTGTTTGACCGTGGCCGCGCCCCGCAGACCGGCCTCCTGTATCTGTTCCAGGCATTTGCGCAGCGGCTTTCCCTCCGGCGCGAAATCCATGGCCAGTTCGGTGTTGCCTAGGATTACGAAGAGAATGTTGTTGAAATCGTGGGCCACGCCCCCCGTCAGCGTTCCGATGGATTCCATTTTTCGGGCTTGGCGAAGCTGGTCTTCCATGGCCTTGGTTTCGGTGGTGTCCAGCAGCACCATCCGCCACTGCAACGCGGCGCCGGCGTCGTCCCGGTCCGCCTCGATGTCCGCCCGGACCCAGCCGGCCGAGCCGTTTGTCTTTTTCAGCATCAGCTCGACGCTCTGTTTTTCGCCGGTCGCCGCGGCGTTTTGCAGGGCGGCGTGATATGGGTCCACCCAGCCCGGGGCGACGAACAGGCCGAGGCCCGACTGGAGAAGACCGAGTTTCGTCTCCCCCAGAAGACCCACGGCGGCCAGATTGGCCCGGGTGACGATTCTTTTGGCGTTCAAGGTCAGGTAGCCGCAGGGCGCGAATTCATACAACCGCTCGTATTCCTGGTGAAGGTCGGACAGCTCATCCTGGGCCCGCTTGAGTTCTTCGTTCTGGATTTCCAGTTCCGCCTGGTGGATTTTGAGTTCGTCGATCAGCTCCAGCACGTCGGTGGGAGACGGCGGGGCGGAATCCGGCCGCCGTTCGACCAATGCTTCGGCCTGGTCCCGGAGGGCGTCGAATTTGTCGGGGAAATTCCGGGTGTGCGGCATCTTATCTGTCCTTTTCCTCTTCCGCCTTAAACCGCAGAAGGATCCGGTATGGGGTGTTCTCGTCTTTTCGAATGATCCGGCCGGCGACCGTAAAGATTTCTTCGCCTTCCGGCGTGTTCATTTCAAAGCCCCGGAGGGTGAAGTCCCGGCCTTCTTCCAGGGCGGCTTTCAATTCGGAGCTTTGGACGGAGTTGAAGACCTTGAGCAAATCCGTCCCTTCGATCTCTTCCTGGGCGATGGTCATCCGCCGGGAAAGGGCCTGGTTGGCGATCACGATTCCGCCCCCGTCGTCCAGCACCGCCATGGGGTCCGGGTCCATGTCGAAAACGGCGCGCGCCAGGTTCCAGGCGTCTTCCGCTTTTCGCCTGGATTCCTCGATCGTGGCCTGGACCCTTTTCTGATCGTCGATGTTCGTAAAGGTCAATACGGCCCCGTCGACCCGGTTGTCCGTGGTGCGATAAGGCATAATGCGCATGTTGTACCACGCGCCTTCCGTGGTTTGCAACTCGATTTCCCTGGGCGTCAGTTTCTTCAGAACCTCCTCCACATCCGTTATCATGCCGTCGTAGGACAGGTTGGTCGTAACGTGCCGAAGGGGACGGCCCGTGTCGGCCGGGATGAGGTTGACGATGGCGGTGGCCTCGGGCGTGAACCGCCGGACGCGCAGGTCGTTGTCCACGAAAATGGTGGCGATCTCGGTGCTGTTGAGCAGGTTGCGCATGTCGTCCTGGGTGGCGGACAGCTCTTCGACCTTGCTTTGGAGTTCGGCGTTGACCGTCTGGAGTTCTTCGTTGAGGGATTGAAGCTCCTCCTTTGAAGATTCCAGCTCCTCGTTGGTGGAATGGAGTTCTTCGTTGGCCGACTGCAATTCCTCGTTGGTGGATTTTTGTTCCTCGTTGTCGGCTTGCTGTTCTTCCACCGTGGACCGGTGGCTTTTCCGGGTGATCTTGAGTTCTTTTTCAATCTCGTCGATACGCGACGATCCCGGACCCGATTCGCTTCCGTCGCCTTTTTCGGCGGACCAGTCCGGCGACTGGGCCTCGACGTCCTCGAACACCACCAGAAACCGACCGGCCAGCGCCTTGGGTTCCGTCCGCGGACAGACGTGAAAATCGATATTCTGCGCGCCCCCGTTGATTTTGACGGCGACCTGCCGGCGGGTCTCCCGATGGTTGGCGGATTTGGCGGATCGAAGGGCCGACGACAGCTCGATGCGCAGCCCCTCCCGGGCGAGATCCAGGATGTTCCGGGACGGCGGGCCGCTGGGCGTTTCCAGATACTTGCCGGTGCGGCCCTGGACATACAGCACCTCGCCGTCGGCGTCGATGAGCACCGCCGTGGGCGCGAATTCGTCCAGGAGCGCTTTTTGGGTCGCCTGGGCGAAATCGGGCGTCTTGCCGTTGCCGGGAGCGGCCGGCGCGGGTTCGCGGCCGGACTTTCCGGCCGGCGGCCCGGTGGGGAACTCCAGCTGCGGGCGCAGGGATTGGGAGACCTCCCGCCGCCGGTAGATATTCCATTTTTTATCCACGATCTCGAACAAATTGGTGAACCCGCCGATGCTCTCGGACGAGCTGAGCATCAGGATGCCGCCTGGGGCCAGGGTATAATGGAACAACGGCAGAAGCTTTTTCTGGGCGTCGGCGTTTAGGTAGATCAGCAGGTTGCGGCAGCACAACAGGTTCAACCGGGAAAACGGCGGATCTTTGAGCAGGTTCTGGACCGAGAAGACGACGATGTCCCGGATCTCCTTGCGGATGCGGAAGGAATTCTCTTCCATGATAAAAAACCGCTTAATCCGTTCAGGGCTCACATCGGCCGTGATGCTGGCGGGGAAAACCCCTTCCCGAGCCTTGTCGATGGCGAAATCGTCGATATCCGTACCGAACAATTGCAGCCCGATCCGTTTGGAAGCCGAATCGAGGCTTTCCTGGAGCGCCATGGCCAGCGAATAGACTTCCTCGCCCGTGGCGCAGCCCGGAATCCAGGCCCTGAACGCGGCGTCTTCGGTCATCCCGTCGAAAACAGAAGGCAGTGCTTTCTCCTTCAACGCATCGAAAGAGCCGGCGTCCCGGAAAAACCGGGTGACGCCGATCAGCAGATCCCGGAACAGGGCCTCCACCTCGGCGGGATTTTGGCGCATGAAGCGGATGTACAAGTCGTGGTCCTCGATCCTGTTCAATCCCATGCGGCGGTCGATGCGGCGAAGGGTGGTGTTGGCCTTGTAGGACGAAAAATCGTTGCCGGTTTTGGCGCGCAAAAGGGCGAAGACCTTGTCCAGCCATTCTTTTCGGCCGCCCCCCTCCTCGATCTTCTTCCTATCCGGCGCCGACGAGGGGTGCGTGAAAAACTGAACGAGCCGCTCCGGCATCTCTTCAGGCGGCAGCACCACGTCCACCAGCCCCGTCTTGATGACGCTCCGGGGCATGCCGTCGTAACCGGCCGATTCCTCGGACTGCGCCAGGAGCAGACCGTTGTTGGCCTTGATCTCCCTGGCGCCCAGGGTACCGTCCGTGGCGGTGCCCGACAGGATGACCGCCGCGGCCCTGTCGCCCTGATCCTGGGCCAGGGATCTCAGGAATCCGTCGATGGGCAGGCCGCCGGCCTTTTTCATCCTGTCCAAAAGCTGAAGCCGGCCATTGAAAACTCTGATCTCTTTGTCCGGCGGAACAACGTAGACATGGTCCGGCTCGATGCGCTGACCGTCTTCGGCCGTGGAAACAGGGATGGAGGTCTTTTTCTGAAGCAACTCGGGCATCATGCTCGGCGAATCCGGGGGCATGTGAACGACCACCACATAGGCCATGCCGCCCGTTTCCGACACCTCGGAGAAAAAGGCTTTCAGGGCCTCCAGGCCCCCGGCGGAGGCCCCCAGACCAACGATGGGAAAGCCGACGGGTATCTCGGCACTCCCATTCTTGTCTTTTGATTTCATATGCTTTTTTCCGTTAATGTGAATTGCTGGAATAATGATGCCAAACTTGATCCCGCGCGGCCGCGCGGCCGGCTGTCAACATCGCTTTGAGCGGGACCGGTTTGGGTCGTCTAGTCGGCCTCCGGTTCATCCGTCATGCCGGGATCGATCCTTTCGGGCGCGCGTCCGGCGAGTTCCTCGGCCTCTTCCGCAACCGCCCGGTCGCCCCGGGCGATGAGGCGGACCCTGGCCGGCGGGGCGTTTTGGTCTTTATCCACCCCGAAATAAAGGGTCTGGTGGGGAAACGGAATCTCGATAGCGAGGTCGTCGAATCTTTTCTTCATGCGCCGGTTGAACTCCCGGCCCACCCACCACTGTTTGATGGGGACGGTCTTGATCCGGGCCTTGATCACCACGGCGCTGTCGGCAAAGGCGTCCACCCCCAGCATCTCCAGCGGTTCCAGGATGACCGGGCCGTATTCGGGGTCCGCCTTCAATTCGTCGCCGATCTCCTGGAGCACCGCCATCACATAGTCCACGTCTTCCCGGTAGGCGACGCCCACATCGAATATATAAAAAGAGAACTCCTTAGTCAAATTGCTCACCGAATCGATGGCGCTGTAGGGGAGAGTGTGGACGGTTCCCGACAAATCCCGCAGCCGGATCGTCCGGATATCCACCGACTCCACCAGGCCCGCCTTGCCGCCGACGCTGACCACGTCGCCCTCGGAGATCTGGTCTTCCAGCAGGATGAAGACGCCGGTGATGACGTCCTGCACCAGCTTCTGGGCGCCGAAGCCGATGGCCAGTCCCAGCACCCCGGCGCCGGCCAGCAGCGGCGCGATATCCACCCCCAGTTCCGAGAGCACGGTGAGGGTGGTGACGACGACCAGCGCGATCAAAAGCGCCTTCCGGATGACCGACATCAGCGTGCGGGTGCGGGCGCTGTACGATTGCGTAACCCCGTCTTCGGTTTTCTCCTGGAGGTATTTTTCGATGTAGGCGGTGGCGATCTCCCAGACGATCAGCGCCAGGATCAGCACGCCCGCCACTCTCAACAGGGTCTCCAGCAGCAACCGGCCCGTTTCGCCGGACAGCCATCCCAGGACGTCCACCCCCCAGATCTGGATCACCGTCAGAATCACGGATGCAACGATCACCAACCGGAGAATCTTGTAAATGATCCCCATATAACGGTGACTCCGCTGATCCAGCCGCGAAAAATGTGCTTTCATCTCATGGGAGACCTGAACCTTCCTGTGAAAAAGGGGATGGAGCCCACGCAGAAGCGCCGCGCCGATCGCCGCTGCCAGCAGCGTGAGGACCGTTCCCTTCAGCAAAAAAAAGGCGCTCCCGGCCATGTAGAAGGCCCAAACGCCGTAAACGATAAAAAGGTAGAGGATTGCCGCGATATGCCAGATCCGGGTCGCCTGATCGAGAGTATTGCCGGCGAACCGTCTTTTCCCGCTTTCCCGGTCCCGGCCGACCCCCCGAAGCGCGTCGGCAACGGGTTTTCGATGCCGCAAGACAAAAGCGACGGCCATGGCGACGACCAGAAGGCCGTACAGCCGCAGGAGGCTCTCATACAGGGCGGTCTCCAGCCCCAGCAGCAGTGCCGCCTGGAGGGCCGCGTAGCCGTAGATGATCAGGCCGCTGAAGCGCTGGGTCCACTTTTGAAGGCGGCCCGCGATTTCGTCCGAAAGCCGGATCAGCCGCAAGCGCGGCGACCGGGGCGCGAACACGAACCGGGCCGCCAGAAAGACCAGGCGGTTGAGAACAAAGGCGTGAGTCCAGGCCAGCACCACAAAGCGGATCTTCTCCTGGGGATCGAGGAACCCCAGCATCGCATAGACCGCCAGAATGAACAGGGCCGCCGGCATCAGATCCAGCAGAAACCGGACGACCAGCCGCAATGCCTTGCTCCAGACGGACGCATCCGCCCCTGCATCGGATAGTTGCTTTCTGGGGCGCCTGAACAGTCCCCGCGACAGGTGGAAGATCACGTACCCCAGCAGCACCACGACGGCGATGTTGAACAGCGTTTGGAGCCAGAAGGCCCGGTTCTCGGGCAGCCGAACCTGGCGATCCGCCCAGGCCAGCCCCTGGGGAACCTCCTCGACGACATCCACGAACTGGGTCATGGCGCCGGTCGCCGATTCCATTCGCGTGGAGATGGTCTCCAACAATTGCGCGGTCGCGGTGGGGGCCTCTTTTTCCGTTGAGGCATCCGTCTTGGCATTTGCCAGGATCTCCAGCCGCCGGATCAGCTTGTCGCGCTCGGCCGGGTCTTTCAGGACATCGATAACCCCTTGAATTTCATCCTGTGAAGGATCGGTCGGCCGGGCCGCCTGGCCTGCCGCCGGCAAAACGCCCACGGCGCCGATCCACAGGATCAGACAGAAAATCATGTATCTAAAGGGTGCTCGTCGTTCTAATTGCATGGCTTCCTTTTTTCGCCGTTTTATGTTTTTCCTTTTCACCGCCACTGCCGACGGGAACGATCAACCGTAAGCGAATCATAATCCAACGGAATTTAAAATGGGCGGGAGGCTGTATTTTATGCGGAATTATTGTGTATAAGGTGCGATCCCTTCCGGGGATTGATGTTGATTTTTTTCTCGTCGTTCCCTATTATTTTAAGACCGGTTGGGATCATTGAAGCCGGACAATCTGGCGGATTTGACCGTGTTTGAAAAAGACCTTTCCGTGATCCCGCCGGAGGAGTGGGCCGATGTGGGGGTTCAGATGACCGTTATTGATGGGGAGATTATTTTTCAACAATGATACGCCAAGCCGGGCTTTGGGTGAATTGTAAAAATGTAGATCTCATTTAAATTCCTATACCTTGCCCGTGCCGCCTTGGGTTGAAACCCCAGGCTCAATCATTTAAAACCGGCTGAAGCCGGTTCAAACCAGCTTCGATATGACCTTGCATTCTGAAATGAAGGATGTTTGGTCCGGCAGGATTCTCCTGGTAGCGCAACCGGCGGAGGAGACGGTAGGAGGGGCCCGCCTGATGATGGAAGACGGTTTCTACGACCGGACGGGTCGTCCCGATTTCGGCATCGCGCTCCATGTGGAGCCGGACCTGCCGTCCGGCGGCGTGGCCCTCGGCCCCGGCGTCCGCTCCGCCGGCAGCCATCCGCTTGATGTTACCATCCGGGGACGGGGCGGCCATGGGGCCATGCCCCACAAGACCCGGGACCCGGTGGTCCTCGCATCCCGGTTCGTTCTGGCCCTCCAGACCATCGTGAGCCGCGAACTCGATCCCGCCGATATGGGCCTCATCACCGTCGGAAGCATCCACGGCGGCAGCAAGCGCAACATCATCCCGGACAGGGTGGATCTGGATCTGACGATCCGGTTTTTTAAACCCGAAGTCGGCGAGCATATCGTTGAAGCCATCGAACGGACCGCGAACGGCCTGGCCCGGGCCGCCGGCCTCCCGCCGGATCTTCGCCCCATCGTCAAAACCGCGGAACCGCCCTTCCCTCCCGTGATCAATGATCCCGGTCTGACCCGCCGGTTGACCCAGGTGTTTACGAACCTGCTGGACGCCGAAAACGTAACAGAGACCCCGCCCTCCACCGGAAGCGAGGACTTCGGGTTTTTCGGGCGGACCGAACCGGCCGTGCCGCTTGTGTATTACAAGTTGGGCGTTACCGATCGTGAGCGGTTAGATGCAGCTAAAAGCGGAAATGGCGACGTTTCGATGTTGCACGAGGCGGGGTTTTACCCGGATTTGAAAAAGAGTTTGCCGGTGGGTATGAAGACGCTGTCTGTGGCTGGATTAGAGTTGATGAAGATTTGAAAAAGCGCTGAGCTGATGGGAACCGAGAAAATGAAAAATGATAGCCGACAAGCCAAAATCAACAATCTCAAGGATGAAATAGGGCTTTTTGAAAATCGATTCAGTCTCAGCAGCGAGGATGCTTGGCAGGCATATCATCGCGGCGAATTAGGCGACGACATGAATATCATGGAGTGGATGGCGCTTTACGAAAACCTACTGGAATACCAAGCAGAACAGATGTCCCATCTAAAATCAAGCTGAAAGCCTTTTCCTCATGGACTTGCAAAAAACGGTTTCTCCACAAAATCGCTTTTTTCAGCAGAAGGCCTGTTTTCATCCCACCACCCATCATTCTCTTCCACCGGATCGTGAAACAACACATCCCCGTTCACCCGGATTTTCCGGTTCCGCTTCGTTTCGTCCCGGCCGCAGCGCATGAGGCGGTCGAGGGCCATGGTCCAGCCGACGACGGGGCCGTGTTTCGCGATGGCCTGGTCGGCGTATTCGGAGCAGGAGGGGTGCATGGGGCACTGGCCCTGGCGGACCGAGGACAGATGGTTCAGGGGGCCCCGGTAGAAGCGGATGAGGGGAGAGACGGCCGCGTCGGCGTCCGGGGCGTCGGGTCCGGCGCCGGTGGTGGCGCAGGCGGGGAAGAAAAGCGTTGCGATGATCAAACCCGCGACGGCGGTTTTGAAGTCCATTTTCCTCATGCTCATCATATTCATCACCAGAATCACGGTTCAAGATGCTACACAATCGAATCCTGAATCCGGGTGTCGAAGACCCGCTGACTCTTTCTTTCGGATCTCGGCAGCGACCCGTAGGGGACCAGTTCCACGGCCGAAGGCGTGACCAGCACCTTCTTTTTGATCCGCTGGATCAGGGTTTTGGACAGGTCGTCGGCGATGTCGGTTCCCACGCCTTCCCCCAGTTCGGCCACGATGCGCATGACGCCGCGTTCGGATGCGTCACGGGAGAGGTGGATCTGATACTCGGACCCCATCTCCGGGAAGCCCGACAGGATGGCGTCGATGGTGGACGGGTAGATGTTGACCGCCCGGAACTTGAACATGTCGTCGGTGCGGCCCTTGATGCGGGAGTGCCGGGGCAGGACCGTGCCGCAGGTGCAGGAACCTGGCAGGATTCGGGTGATGTCCCGGGTCCGGTACCGGATGAGCGGGACCGCCTCCTTGCAAAGCGTGGTGACCGCCATTTCGCCCCATTCGCCGTCCGGGAGGGGTTCCAGGGTGTCGGGGTCGAGGATCTCCAGGATGTAGTAGTCGCTCCAGTAGTGGATGCAGTCGTGATCCGGGCATTCGATGCCGGTGCCGGGGCCGTAGAGTTCGGTGAGACCCGGGATGTCGAAGAGTTCCGCGCCCCCCAGGAGGTCGGAAATTTTCCGGCGCATGGAGACCGAAGAACGCTCGGAGCCGTAGATGATCTTTTTGAGTCTGACCTTGTCTTTGATGCCGCGCCGCTTCACCTCTTCGGCCATGAGCAGCCCCATGGAGGCCGTACAGCAGAGCACCGTGGCCTCCAGGTCCACCAGGAACTGGCACTGCATGTCCACGTTGCCCGGTCCCACCGGCAGGGCCAAGGCCCCCACCTTCTCGCAGCCGAGTTGAAATCCCATCCCGGCGGTCCAGACGCCGTAGCCCACGGCGATCTGGACCCGGTCTTCGGGCCCCACCCCGGCCATCTCGTAGGCCCTCGCAAAAAAATGGACCCAGTCGTCCACGTCCTTCTGGGTATAACAGAGGTTCTTCCGGGTACCGGTGGTGCCGGAACTGGAATGGATCCGGATCACGTCCTTAAAGGGAACGCACCGCAGCGGAAAGGGATACCCCGACCGCAGATCGTCGGCGGTGGTGAAGGGCAGTTTTCGGATATCGTCGAGGGTTTGGATGTCGTTGGGGGATACGCCCGCCGCACCCAGTTTTTCACGGTAGACCGGAGAGCCATTGTAAGCATGGGCCACGGTCCATTTCAGCCCGTCGAGCTGGTGGGATTTGAGGTCCGTTTCGGTCTCGAAAAGGGGGGCGAATCGCGGTGTCGGCATGGACAGGTCTCCTGTGCGTGGGGTCCCGGCGGTGGCGGGCGCTTCCGTTCAAAAAAGAGGAGGTTAAAGATTTCGCGCCTTTTTGTCAAGGCCATTCGCGCCTTCCGGACAGGCGCCAAGCGCGTGACAAACGGCGGCTTGTTCGCTAAAATGAAGGGATGGACGCCTCGGGCGCCGAACCGGGTCCATGGCGACGATACCCAACCTTTTTAACGGAAAGGCAACCGGATGAGCGCGACCGCCGCCCCCAAGACCATCGACATCATCGGCTTTCCCATGTACCTCGGCGCGGATCGGCACGGCGTCGACCTGGGCCCCGCGGCCCTGCGCATCGCCGGGCTGGCGGAGACCCTGACGGATCTCGGCCACGCCGTCGCCGACCTCGGCGACGTGACGGTGCGGGACTACGCCGAAAACGGGTTCACCAATCCCAAGCTGAAACACCTGGGCGGCATCGCCCGGAGCAACGAGGAGCTGGCCCGATCCGTGGCCGGTTCCCTGGACAATGGCCATTTTCCGCTGTGCATCGGCGGCGATCATTCCATGGCCATCGGCGCCATCGCCGGCATCGCGTCCCACTGCCGGAAGGCGGGCAAGACATTGGGGATCATCTGGATCGACGCCCACTCGGACATGAACGTGGAATCGACCACGCCGTCGGGCAACATCCACGGCATGCCCATGGCCATCTCCCTGGGGCTGGGCAACGAACGGCTGACGGGGCTGATGGGGTTTTCGCCCAAGGTGGCGGCGGACCACTGCGCCCTCATCGGCGTGCGGAAAGTGGATCCGCCGGAACGGGAGATCATCCGGGACCTCAAGCTGCCGGTTTACACCATGAGCGACATCGACCGCCTCGGCATCCACGCCATCCTCGACACGGTGCTCCAGAAACTGGAAAACAGCGCCGACCACATCCACGTGAGCTTCGACATCGACAGCGTGGACCCGTCCGTGGCCATGGGCGTGGGCACCCCCGTCACCGGCGGCCTCACCTACCGGGAGGCCCACCTGCTCATGGAGACCATCGCCAAACGGGGCTGCATGTCCTCCCTGGAAATGGCGGAGATCAATCCCATCCTCGATCACAAGAACGGAAGCGCCGTTTTCGCCATCGAACTCGTGGCGTCCAGCCTGGGGTTGACGATTCTGTAGGCGGACGGCGACCGATCATCGGGTCGTCCGGCCTTGTCCGCCGTTTTGGCCGAGGCGCATGAAGCCCAGCCCTAACGCCTGGTGCCCTTTCCCGATGACCACAAAGGCGTTTTCGTCCACGGTGGCGATGATCTGTTTGAGTTCGTTCACCTGGGACCGGTAGATGGTGCAAAACACCATGGAATGGCTTTTCCCGGTGTAAGAGCCCGTGACGCTCCATTCGCTGGCGCCGCGCTTCAGACCGTACATCAACGCCTTCGTGACGTCGGTGGGATAATCGGTGACGATGGTGATGGTCCGGATAAAGCTGGGGCCCTCGATGACGAAATCGGTGGCGATCCCCGCGAAAAAGAGCGTCATCATGGCGTGGAGGGCGCTCTCCCATCCGAAGATGAGGCCGGCGATGAGAATGATCCCCCCGTCGGTGTAGATGTAAATCTGGCTCAGGGGCAGGCCGGTTTTCATCTGGATGATCCGCCCCGTGACGTTGGTGCCGCCGATGGTGCCGTCCATCCGGAAGATGATGCCGGAGCCGACGCCGAAAATGATGCCGGCATAAATGGCGCTCAGCAGCATGTCGTTCGTCACGGGGTATTCCTCCATGACCTTCGGGAGCCAGTAGACGAACGCGTCCGACGCCGCGGAAAAGGTAATGACGGCCACGATGGTGTAGCTCAGAAACTTCCACCGCCCCAGGTAATGGAATCCCAGAAACATCAGGGGAATGTTCATGATCAGGAACATCGTCCCCACGGGCCATCCGGTGAAATGGTTGATGATGATCCCGAGACCGGAAACCCCGCCGGCCGCGAGGTTGAACGGCACCTGGAAGACGGCGTACCCAAGGGCCGCGATCACCGCCCCGATCACCACGAACACCACGCGACGCAGGGTCCACCCGATGGTGTAAAACGGAATCTCCCTGACCAGCCGCTTGACGCTTTTTGAGTTCATATGTCCTTTCCCCTTTTGGTTTTTCGATATTTTCGCGCCATCCCTCCGACGCGTCGCGTCCCGTCTCGCATCTTTTGGGGGCGGCGTCAATGGTTGTCTCGCGATTCTCGAAAATTCGGGTGGACAAAGAAAGGGATGGAAGGTTACATTGTTGCCGTGCCGTTTTGTCCGATCATGATCTCGGCGGATATTCCCGCGCGGCTCATATCAAGAAGGAAGGATATACGGATGCAGGGTTTCATCAACTTTCCATTTCTCCTTGATCGTCCATTTCCATTTTGGCATAACACAGTCATGTTCGGAGAAGCAAGCAAAGGAGCGCCCGTTTGAACGTCACGCCCAAAAAGAAAGCAAACCTGTCGACCGGCCCGATCCTCCAGCAAACGCCGTTCTGGGGCGATCTCAAAGAATACCAGGGACGCGACGTCCGCGCCTACGGCATGTCTCTTCCCGCGGAGTACTGCCTGGACCGTTCGCAAATGGACGGGAACGGCCGGTCCGTCGTTTCCGACGATCTCCTGGTCGTCGTGCAGCCCATGGGAAACGGGCATCTGATGGCCTACGTGCCCTATGGCCCGACCCTCGAGCCCCGTGAGGAATACCAGGGGCCGGTGCTCGAAGAGCTGTCGGAATGGCTTCGCGCGCATCTGCCGCCGGAATGCCTTTTTGTTCGCTACGACCTGCCGTGGGCGTCGCCCTGGGCGGATGATCCGGACCGGTATGACGACAACTCGGCATGGATCGGCCCCCCGAGGGTGGAAATTCAGGAAATCCGGATGAACTTCGACACCCGGTACGGCAATCTCCACAAGTCCCCCACCAACGCGCTGCCCACCAACACCGTCTTCATCAATTTGAAACACGGCAAGGACCGGCTGATGCACCGGATGAAGTCAAAAACCCGGTACAACATCCGCCTTTCCCGGCGAAAAGGGGTGCGGGTCAACGAAACGGATGAATCCCGGCTGGACGAGTGGCTGCGGCTGTGTCAAGAGACCGCGGCGCGGAATCATATCATCAACCAGGACCGCCGGTATTTCGAGGCCCTGCTGGCCGCCGGAAACACCCATTCCGACGACCGAACGTCGGTGCACCTGCTGATGGCGGAAGCCGAAGGAAGACCCCTGGCCGGGATGTTCCTCTCCATATCCGAAAACCAGGCCTGTTACCTCTACGGCGCCTCGTCATCCCGCCAGCGGAACAAAATGGCCCCTTACGCCCTTCAATGGCGGGCCATCTGCCTGGCCAAAGAATACGGATGCCGGTATTACGACATGTTCGGCGTGGCCCCGTCGCCCTCCACGTCCCATCCCATGTACGGGCTCTACCGATTCAAAACCGGTTTCGGCGGGTTTTTGTACCATCGCCAGGGGTGCTGGGATTATCCCTTCCGGGAAGACCTCTACAGGATCTATCACGCGCAGGCGCTCAACGAAGAAGGGTATCACCTCCGGTAGGGGCATCTGTCCGTCAGGGCATTCGGATCGCCTGGCCCCGGGATGCGAAGGAAATGCCCAACTGGGACATGGTGCTGATATTGATCGATTCGATGATCGGGATGTTGACGGGCTTGTCCGACGCCCAGCGGACCAGGAAATTGGCCCCCGAGCCGCCGCTCAGGTCGGATTGCTTGATGACGTACCGGATGGTGGACATGGGGTCTAAAGCGAGCGGTTCTTTCAGATAGGCTTTGAGCAGCTTGCCGTGGGAATCGTAGTAGTCGACCATGGTGAGTCGCATGCCATGGGCCGGATCGGTGTTGCGGATGCTCAGGGTCACGGCCAGCGGAATCTGCCGCTCCCGGTCCCCGCTGTAAATGTGGGAATAGGCCGGCACATAGACGGTCTGCCCCAGGGCCAGTTCGACATCAGACACATCCTCCTGCCCCCAGGCCCACCACGGTCCCATCACCAACATCGCCAACACAACCAGCCAGATTCGCATCGATATTTTCTTTCGCATAATTTTGTCCCTCTGTCCCTCTGTCCCTCTGTCCCTCTGTCCCTCTGTCCCTCTTTTACTTCAGCGCCGGAAACGCAAACTCCCGAAACGCCTCTATCTGGTCTTTGTTCCCCAGGACCGCCACAAAATCACGCGGTAAAAACCGGTGCCCGACGTCGGGATTGGGATGGACCTGTCCGTCCTGGATGATGCCCACCACTGAAGCGCCGGTTTTCTTGCGGATTTCAAGCTGACCAATGCTGTCGCCCACCAGGGGGCTGCCGTCGGGCAGTTGGATCCAGCTCACATCCATCATCAGGCTCGCGTTCTGAAGCATGTCGATGGCGGTGTATCCGCCGCGCTCTTCATAAAGCGAGGCATACTGCTCCTTTCGCACCGCATCGGTGAATTTCACGATTTCCCCGGCCGGGATGTTGAGGTTGAACAGCATCAACTGGGTGATTTCAAGCCCGGCTTCCAGTTGCGGCTGGACCACCTCGTCCACGCCCTGGTCATTGAGGGTTTTCATTTGGTCGGTTCCTTCGGCCCTGGCGATGATCACCAGATCCGGCCGCACCCGGCGGGTCCCCTCGACAATGGCCTGGGCGATAAAGATAGAAGGCGTGGTGACCAGCAACAGCTTGGCCTTTTCCAAGTCGCAGGCCTCCAGCACCACGGGCTGGCTGGCGTCGCCGTAAATCACCGGCAGGCCCTCCGCCTTCATGGCCTCCACCCGCCGGAAATCCATTTCCACCACCACGAAACTCATGGAAAGCTTTCGAAGAATCCGCGCCAGGAAGAAGCCGAGGTTTCCGCCGCCGGCGATGATCACATGGTCGTTGAGACCTGATGCCGGAAGGTTCATGGTCTGCACCGGCTCGTGTTTGAACATCCGCTTGCGCAGGGCGTAAAGGGGGGCGGTGAGACGGGCCATGAAGGGGGTCAGGATCATGGTGATGATGGTGGTGTTGAGCGTCAGCATGTACAGGTCATGGCTGATGGAGCCGGTGCTGATGCCCACCCGGGCCAGCAGAAAGGAAAACTCCCCCACCTGGAACAGCCCCAGTCCCACCGCCAGGGGCGCCACATTGTAATAGCCGAAAAGACGCGTGATAGAAGCGAAAATCGTTCCCTTGCCCAGACAAACCAAAAAAACCAGCAGCAGCACCTGCCGGAGATTGGCCAGCAGGTAGACCGGGTCCAGCAGCATGCCCACGGATGCGAAAAACAGCAGGCCGAAGAGGTCCCGCAGGGGGATGATGTCGCTCAGGGCCTGATGGCCGTAATCGGATTCGCTCAGCACCATGCCGGCCACGAACGCGCCGAAAGCAAAGGAAAGTCCGGCCAGATAGGTGGCGTACCCCACCCCCAGGCCGATGGCGGTGATGGCCAGCAGGAACAGCTCCCGGGAATTCCACCGGGCGATGGCGCGAATCAGCATGGGCAGCAGCCGGGTTCCCAGAATGACCATAAGGGCAATAAAGACCGCGGCCTTCAATCCGGCAAGCCCCACCGCCGGCAGGCCGGCCGCCGGATCGCTGAGCTGCGGCAGAATGATCATCATGGGGACCACCGCCAGGTCCTGAACGATCAGCATCCCGATCATCACCCGGCTGGAGAGGGTCCCCATCCGGCCCGTCGACATGAGGGTCTTGAGCAGGACCATGGTGGACGACAGGGAAATGAGCGCGCCGAGCCAAATGGAGGGGTGCCAGCCCCATCCGAACGCTTTGCCGATGGCGAATCCATAGGCCATGGTCAACAGAATCTGGATCGGGGCGCCGATGAGGGCGATGGACCGCACCGGCTTCAGTTCCTTGAAGGAAAATTCCAGCCCGAGGGCGAACAGCAGCAGCGCCACGCCGATTTCGGCCAGAAGTTCGATGTTGTGGATATCCGAGACGGTAACCAGTCCCGTGTGGGGGCCCACCAGGACCCCGGCGAGGATGTAGCCCAGCATCAGCGGCTGTCTGAGCGCCTGGGCGATCAGACCGCCGAGAAGCGCGGCCAGGATGATAATGGCGATGTCCGCTGCGATTCCCATAAGCGTATTCGGTCCGGTTCGGTCGGTTTCAACTCTTCGGTTCCAGGGCGGTCAATGTTGGGGTGACGCCCTCAACTATCTCCTCAAACGAAAAATTCCGTTTTTGCCGTCACCGTCGATTTAACCTCGTCCAGCATATCCCGCAGCACCGGAACCACATTGTCGCGGATATCCCCGGCCACCGCCAGAAACATCACGTCGTCTCCGACAACAAGATCCCGTCCCGCCGCGATTTGAATCTGGATGTCGATGATGCCGGGCTTTTTCCTGAAGCGTGCGAGGATGACCTCCAGCCTGTCGTGATCGACGACGACCCGAAGGCCCGACACCTTCCGCCCGTCCCGGGATGTGCTCCGCACCACGCCGTTGTGGTAGAGCGCCATCCCCACCTTGTCGTAATCCGGATGGCCTTTGACGGCCGCCATGACGGCCCCTAAATCGATGGTGTCGCCCGCTTTCGGTGTGTCCATTTTTTCCTTCTTTCCGGCGTTAATCGCCATTTATCATCGCCCTGGCCCGCTCCAGATCCTCGGGCGTGTTGACATTGAAAAAAGAGGTCAGGCCCGGATCGGTCCGGTCCAGAACCTCCCCGGGGATTTTTTTAACCCGCACATCGGGGAAAAATCCCTGGATTTTTAACCGGTTGTTGGATAAATTTCGTTCGATGGGCTTGATGCACGCCTTGGAATAGACGGCGCAAAGAGGCTCCAGGCCCAGCGTGACCTGGGGGATGACCACGTCGATTTTGGGATCGATCCCGCCCAGGATGTGGACCACCAACGCCTTTTTCAGAAACGGGGCGTCGCAGGAGGAGAAAAACGCATGGGGCCGGGACGCGGCCACCAGGCCGGCGTGGATGCCGGTCAGGGAGCTGCGCAACGGGAAGATGTCGGTGACGATCTGGAGATCCCAATCCAGGTACTGGAGGGGATCGTTGGCGACCAGCACGATCTCGTCGAAGATTTCCCGGAAGAGGGCCAGGATGCGATCCAGGATCGGGGCTCCGCCGATTTCGATAAACGCCTTGTTCCGGCCGGAAAATCGGGTGTTGAGTCCGCCGGCTAGGATGACGCCGGTGCAGGGGTAGCGCATGAAAGCCTCTCGTAAAACGCGTAAACGGTTGCCGTCGTCCAAAGACTCTTGATCATACGGAAATCATCCGGTAAAATCAAGGCCATTATGGACCCTGAACAGAAAGGCAATCGGCCATGGG
Source organism: Desulfobacteraceae bacterium (assembly GCA_011389855.1). Taxonomy (GTDB): domain Bacteria; phylum Desulfobacterota; class Desulfobacteria; order Desulfobacterales; family JAABSP01; genus JAABTD01. The sequence goes on along the minus strand of JAABTM010000008.1, from coordinate 7,267 downwards.
AACGGAAGAACACAAAGCCGCGGCAGCCAGAACCGTCCGGATCGCCATCATCACTCTCTCTTCGACCCGCTCCCTGACGGACGATGCCAGCGGCGGGTGGATAAAAGAACGGTTGGAATCCATGGGCCATGACGTGGTCCACCACGAGGTGATCCCGGACAATCCGGACATCATCGCCGGCACGACCCTGGACGCCATCCAGGACCATCGGCCTCAGGTGGTGCTGATGAACGGCGGCACCGGCATCAGCCCCAAGGACGTCACCATCGAAACGGTCAAGGGACTCCTGGAAAAGGAGATGACGGGCTTCGGCGCCCTCTTCGCCGCGCTCAGTTACGAGGAGATCGGGTCTCCGGCCATCCTCTCCCGGGCCACGGCCGGGGTCATCAAAGGGGCCGCGGTCTTCTGCATGCCCGGCAGCCTCAAGGCCTGCAAGCTGGCCTGCGAAAAGCTGATTTTCCCGGAGCTGGGCCATCTGGCCAAGCACCTGACCGAAGCCTGACGGCGGTTTCGGCCCTACGAAAAATTTTGACAAATCTATTGACGATGGGGGGCTGAAATGGTATTTAAAGGGTTCCCTTCGGAGGGATGGCCGAGTGGTTTAAGGCGGCGGTCTTGAAAACCGTTGAGCGAAAGCTCCGTGGGTTCGAATCCTACTCCCTCCGCCATGGACGACCCAGGGACGCAAGAAAAAAAACATATCGCGGAGAGATGGCCGAGCCGGCTGAAGGCGCTCGCCTGCTAAGCGAGTGTAGGGTGAAAGCTCTACCGAGGGTTCGAATCCCTCTCTCTCCGCCATTTTAAATTGTTGGGGCGACCGGTTTTCCGGCCGCCCTTTTTATTGGCTGGGCTTGAACCACCCCCAGGGCATCGCCCTTGTCTGGTATGTGACGCCCTACCCAACAAAAAAAAGGGGCCAACCGCGATTTCGGTTAACCCCTTAGATTTATTGGTACGCCCGGAGGGATTCGAACCCCCGGCCTACGGATTCGAAGTCCGGCGCTCTATCCAGCTGAGCTACGGGCGCTAAAGAATTTTGGATGGGGTGAGTGATGGGGCTTGAACCCACGACAACCGGGGCCACAACCCGGTGCTCTACCAGCTGAGCTACACCCACCGTAAGCAAAAGTTTAAGTATCAAATCCCAAGTCTTTTTACAAGCGTTTTTTTATCTCCTTTCAATTTTTCGGGCCTTGTGGTACAGAAACTGGAACCAAACATGAACGATTTGCCGGAAAGGGGTTTCCTTCTTGAATCCATTCTATATTTTTCTCATAAGGGTCGTTCTGGCCGGTTTTTTCGCCGTCCTGATCAGCCGGATTTTTTACCCCGACGCCAACCCGGCCTACATGGCGGGACTGGGCATTTTCCTGGTGGGCATGGCCTACGTTCTGGAAGCCATCCGGAAATCCAAAACCAAAGAGTAGTCCGCCCGACAGCGGAACCTGAACGAACGCAGGGAGGAGCGATCCACCATTGAAAGAGATCATTCTGGGCACGGCGGGCCATATCGACCACGGCAAGACGAGTCTGATCAGACGCGTGACCGGGACCAACACCGACCGGTTGAAGGAAGAGCAGCAGCGGGGCATCACCATCGAACTGGGATTCGCCTCCCTGGCCCTTCCCGACGGCGCCCAGGTGGGCATCGTGGATGTCCCGGGTCATGAGAAATTTGTCAAAAACATGGTGGCCGGCGCCTCGGGCATCGACCTGGTGGCCATGGTCATCGCCGCGGACGAAGGGGTCATGCCCCAGACCGTCGAGCATCTGGAGATCTGCTCGCTGCTGGGCATCCGCCACGGCATGGTGGTGCTGACCAAAATCGATATGGTGGACGAGGAGTGGCTGGAGCTGGTTCAGGAAGACATCGCCGAATTCCTGGAGGGGACCTTTCTGGAAGACAGCCCCATGGTGGCGGTGTCGTCCGCCACCGGCGAGGGAATCGACGACTTTCTCAAGGCCCTGGCCGAGGCGGCGGACCAGGCGCCGGAGCGCAGCCCCATCAACATCTTCCGCCTGCCCGTGGACCGGGTCTTCACCATGCGGGGGTTCGGCACGGTCATCACCGGCACCCTCGCCTCGGGTCAGGTGCGGGTGGGCGACACCATCATGATCTATCCGTCCAAAGTGACCTCCAAGGTGCGGGGGGTCCAGGTCCACAACGCCGGCGTGGAAGAGGCCCGCCACGGCATGCGCACGGCCATCAACTTCCAGGGCCTCGACAAGGCCGCGGTCCAGCGGGGCGACACGGTCTCCACCCCCGACGCCCTGGTGCCCAGCTACATGGTGGACGTGACGGTCCATTACCTTAAAAGCAACAAAAAGCCCATCAAAAATCGCACCCGGGTCCGGTTCCACTCCGGAACCAGCGAGATTTTGGGCAACCTCATCCTGCTGGAAAGCGACGATCTCCCGCCGGGCGAGACCGCCATCGCCCAGTTGCGGCTGGACACCCCCGTCACCCTGGTGCGGGACGACCGGTTCGTCCTCCGGAGCTATTCGCCGGTGCGGACCATCGCCGGGGGCCGGGTTCTCGATCCGGCGCCGGCCAAGCACAAACGGCTGCGACCTGATGTCGTGGACGGCCTGCGCGGTCTCCTGGACGCCGAGCCCGCCGCCATAATCTCCCATCATGTCGGCGGGGCCGGGTACCGCGGCGTCTCCTTTTCGGAACTGAAGGTCGTCGCCAACCTGTCGGACAAGCCCCTCAACGGGGTCCTCCAGGGGCTGCTGACGGACCGCGCCATCATCCAGACCGACAAGGAAAACCGGATCTTCATCCACCGGAACACCTTCGAGAAACTCAAATCGGAGATCCGGGATCTCCTGGAGACCTACCATCGGAACAATCCCCTGAAAATCGGGATGTCCAAAGAAGAGATCAAATCGAAACTACCGCCGGTGCTCGGCGTCAAGCTGTTCAACATGGTGCTCCAGGGGATGGCCAGGGAGGGCGAGATCGTCCAGGAAGATCGGACCGTCCGGTCGGCGTCCCACGCCGTTTCTTTGGGCATCGACCAGGAGGCGGTCAAGGAGAAGATCCTTACGGCCTACCGGGAGGGCGGGCTCCGGCCGCCTTATTTCAAGGAATTGCAGCGGGAACTGGATCTGGACGGGGGCCGGTCCCGGGACGTCCTCGACATGCTGGTGGAAGAAGGAAAGCTGGTCAAGGCCAAGGAGAACCTCTTCTTCGACGCCGGCGCCATCCAGGAGCTGAGGCAGCGGCTGGCGGCCTATTTCGCCGAGCATACCGACCTGAGCGCCCCCGATTTCAAGGAGATGACCGGTGTTTCCCGCAAATACCTGATTCCGCTACTGGAATACTTCGACGCCCAGAACGTGACCATCCGGGTGGGCGATGTCCGGAAGATGCGAAGGGGATAGGGCGAAGGAGACGTATGGACGACTTCGAGGAAGGATTCAGACAGATGGACGCGGACGCCGTCCGGTCCCATCTGCTCTCCCTGACCTCGCCCTGCTACGAAAGCGGGCTCCTGCGGAGCGCTTTTCCGGATCTGACGGTTTACCGGGCGGATTCCCTCACCCTCTACCGGCATCATTTCCTGCTGTTCCATCTCCTCTATCGCCTCCAGGACCGTTTTTACCGGGAGGACAAATACCTCTACATCCATTTCATGCGGACGTTTCTGGCCGATTACCCGCCGCCGGGCCGGTGCCGGTTCTACCACCCCCACGACGGCCGGTTTTGCGCCGACGCCGCGGACGACGCCGATTACTGCCGGTTCCACCGGGACAAGGTCGGGGACGACGCCCTGGCCCATCTGTCGGCCCGGAGCTTCTACCTCGACACAGCCAATTACGACGCCCTGGACGCCCGGACCATAGACGCCTTCATGAACGGCACATGGGAGATCCTGACCCATTACGCCGACTATGAACACAGCTTCTCCGTGCTGGACCTGCCCTTGTCCGCCGACATCCCCATGGTCAAGAAACGGTTCCGCCGGCTGGCCAAACAGCACCACCCCGATCACGGCGACGGGGCCGGGGACCGATTCCTCCAAATCAACCGCGCCTATCACGTGCTGATGCGACTGCTGCCGCTGAGGCCAGACAACCGGATCGCCGGCAACGGAAACGCCCGCTGACCCCAAGGGGAGAAAATCGCCATGGCCTGTCCCTACAAGATCGAATTCCAAAAGCCCGACCTGGGCGCCCTGACCGCCGATTATACCGTAGCGGATCTCCATTTCCACACCCGCCATTCCGACGGCATGAACTCGGTGGCCGCCATCGCCGAGCGGGCCGCCGAACTCAACATCGGCGTGGCCATCACCGACCACAACGCCATCGACGGCGCCGTGGAAATGGACGGTTACAAAGACGTCCTGAGCATCCCCGGCATCGAAGTCACCGCTAAAGAAGGCACCCACCTGCTCATCTATTTTTATGACATCAAGAGCCTGGAATGGTTCTACCGGAAGGACATCGTCCCCTTCATGGGCCACGACACCATGACCTCCCTTTCCCTGGATCTCAAGGAGATCATCCGCCGGGCCTGGCAGTACCGGTCGGTGATCATTTTTCCCCACCCCTACTGCGGGGTCTACACCGGGGTCTGCAATCTCCAGTTCTCCAGGGGCGGCCTCCAGGAACTCCTGGCCATGGCCGACGGCGTGGAGGTGATCAACGGCGAAAACCTCAACAAATGGAACCTCCAGTGCGCCCTGCTGGGCTTCAACCTGCAAAAGGCCGTCACCGGCGGCAGCGACGGCCACACCCTCTTCTATCTCGGCAAGGTAGTCACCTACGCCGAATGCGCGCCGACCCGCCAGGACTTTCTGGATGCCGTGAAAGAGGGCCGCACCCGGGTGGTGGGCAAGGAGATCCACATCATCCGGAAAGCCGCGTCCAACTCCATGAAACTGAAATCCAGCATCAAGAACTGCCCGGACCTCTTCGAAAAAAACATCCGATACGGGTATACCGTCTTCAACGTAAAATCGAAAAATCTGCGGGACCGGATGAAAAAGCGGATCGACGACCATCGGGTTCAGAAGGACCGGAAGGCGGCGAAAAAGGAGGAGGCCCTGTCAGTGGAACAAAACGACCGGTAGCGGAACCCCGCCCGGCGGCCGGGCCCGGCCGGACACCCGCCGCAGACGCCACCACCGGACGAGGTGGTCGAGCCCGGCGCCGTAGGAGTCCACCCCCAGTTCCTGGGAATTGAGCCGCAGGTAAAAATCATTGATTTTTCGTTGGATACTGAACAGCCTGAGATACCGGCGCCGGTACCCCAGAATCCGCTCGTTCCGGGCCCGGATGTCCGCCTTGACCCGCTCCGAGAGTCCGTCCCGGACCAGTTCCTGCCACCGCTCGTCCCCGATGGGCCGGTTGAGGGCCAGCAAAACCCGGACGGCCCCGGCGTACCGGAGGTGGTCCGACGACGACCGCAGGCAGGCGATGTAGGCCGCGAGGTTGGCGTCGGTTTCAGAGGCGAACCCCATGAAATGGGCCTTTTCGTGGGCCATGAACACGGGCAACTCCCAGGGCAGCAGGTTGGCGTTGACGTGGGGTTCCATGAGAAAGGGGGAGAAAAACCCGGAGACGCCGAACATGGAGAGGATCTCGTTGGCCATGAGGATCTTGGTGGGCGGCGGGTGGGGCGGCAGACCGGGCCGGGTCAGATCCCCCACCCGCCGGATCGAATCGTCCACCAGCGGGTCCAGCTTACGGAGCCACAGCCGGGCCGGCCGGTCGTCGAAATCCCTTTGGAGGTCGTTGGCCAGCGCCATCATGTCCCGGGCCATCCCCTCGTAATCCACGGGGATCTCCGCCACTCTCTCCTCGCCTTGGAACAGGGCGTCGGCGAAATCCGCCCGCAGGTAATTGAGCCCCCATCCCATCTGGTAAACGAAGTAGAGGCCCAACAGCAGGGCCGACCCGTTGACGATGGTTTTCACGAAGACCACGGCCAGCGCCCGTCCCTGGAAACCCGCCCCGTAGAGCCGGAATCCCAGCCATGCCAGGGCCGCGAACGCCCCCAGGATCAGGGCCGCCTCGCTGGCCGAAACCGTTCCCGGGGTCAACCGGGGAATCCAGGCCAGCCCTTCGGCCAGGTAGGGATAGAGGAGCCGGGAGTAGCCGTATTCGATTTTCAGGGGATGGGCGTCGATCACCTGCCGGAACATCCAGGCCACCAGGGCCAGCAGCCCGAGGGTCAGCTGCCGGTAGCCGAAGATCCGCTCCGACTCCGCGATGCGCTTGTTGGGGCTGTACGGCCCTCCGATTTCCAGTTTGCCCAACACCCCGTTTTTCCGACCCTTTCTTACAAACGCACGAAATCAATACAAAAAATTCACCCTATCCGATGACCCGCGGGAAGGATATACCGGTTCCCGCCGAAAGGTCAACACAAGCCGGAATGGTTCTGGAAGGGGACGCTCCGGGAAAAGGCTATACAGGCGGCCCCGGGTGTGGTAGAGGGCATCACTCGAAAAGACGGAGAGGAGCCGAACGGAAATGTTGTCCGAAAAACGCGTTTTATTGACCTACCTGGCGCTGGCCGGCGCCGTGCTGTTCTGGGGTCTGTCCTTTGTGGGCACCAAAATCGCCCTGGAGACCCTGCCGACGTTCACCCTGATTTTCGGCCGGTTCGGGCTGGCCTCGATCTTTTTTCTGATCCTCATGGGCCGGCACGGATTCCCCCGGTTCAGCCGCCGGGACCATGTCAAGGTCTTCTTCACGGCCCTGTTCGAGCCCGGACTCTATTTCGTCTTCGAGACCCTGGGGCTCCAGTACACGTCGGCGGCCAAAACATCCCTCATCATCGCCACCATTCCGCTGGCGGTCACCATCCTCTCCCGGACCGTGCTGGGCGAGCGGACCACCTGGGCGAGCATTATCGGCATCTTCGTCTCCCTGATCGGCATCGCCATCCTCATCACCGGGGATCCGTCCTTCGGGTGGGACCTGAGCGGCCCGCTGTTCGGGGACCTGCTGGTTTTGGGGGCGGTGATCTCGGCGGCGCTTTACATGATCATCGCCCGCAACCTGGGGACGCGCCACACGGCCCTGGAGATCACGACATTGCAAATTTTCTGGGGGGCGATCATGTTCGCGCCGGGGTTTCTTTGGGAACTGCCGGGGATCGAGTGGTCGGCCGTCTCCATGGCGTCCCTGGGGTCCCTGATCTATTTGACCCTGTTCGCCACCATCGCGGCCTTCCTCTGCTACAACTACGCCCTCACCCAGGTGCCCGCCTCCCGGGCCGCCATCTTCATCAACTGCATCCCGGTGGTGA
>JAABTM010000418.1 GCA_011389855.1 Desulfobacteraceae bacterium | reverse complement strand
ACGCCGCGGTCACCAAACCCCTGGACCCGAAGGCCCTGGACCGGCTGGTGGCGGAGCACCGGCCGTCCTTGTTGCCCTGAGCCGCGGTTTCGGCCTATATACCGTTGCCGCTCCGCGGCATTCATCGGCCGAAACGATGGTCAAGGCCGAAAAGATGGTGGACAACAGGATATGGAGTTTACAAACATGTCTGTTTCAGCAGAAAATTCAATCTCAACGCTTCGGCTGGATTTGCCTGTAACTTTTCAACAGGAGGCTTTAATTCAGAGATGGTTCCTCTTGGATGATGAGAAATGGCAAAAGTTTCAAGAAGCTCTTGACCGGCCTGCTGTTGTGAACCCCCATTTGAAAGGACTCATGGAGGAGAAATCCCCGTGGGACTAAGGAGAACACACATGAACACCCAAAAAATAGCCGTTACTGTTCCTAAACCTCTTCTTGAGAAGGTTGACGCTTTAACCAGACACCAAAGAATATCCAGAAGCGAATTCATTTCCGAAGCGGTTCATGAAAAGCTTCTTAAAGAGCAAAAACGGGATATAAAAGAACATGATGAATCCGAAACGGATCCGTGGGATGCTCTTGATATCGAAGCTGTAGCTGTCGAGACCGGCAGAACAGACGGTTCTGTGAATCATGACCGCTACATTTACGGAACGCCGAAATGAAAACCGGGCGATGATCACCGTTTCGGCCAATGCGCGAGGAAAAGCGGTTGCAGCCGGCTTCAGCCGGGTTTGGCTTGTAGCCGGGGGATTTATTCCCCGGCGGCGCCGGCCGGGAATGAATCCCCGGCCTACAAGCTAAACCGCCCTAAAGGGCGCTAGTGGTTCTGGCCGAAACGATGATCAAGACCGAAAACCGTATTCACAGACACGGCGGCGCTCATTGCTCTGGGCGATAAAAGCGACAGTTCCATTTTCCATCGACAGGCGGTCAATGTAATATTCACAACCGACCACCATTTTGAACAGGCAGGTTTTAAAATTTTGTTAAAAAAGTAATTATTGGTGAATCGGAAAGGACCCCCGCTAATGGAAAACGAAGAAATCATCCGCGCCGTGGTTTACATGCTGGGGGCCGACGGCGATTACGATCCCCGGGAAATGCAGTTCCTCAACAATCTTTGCAGGCAACTGGAATTGCCCAGAAAATGCGTCATCGACGCGTTCAGGGGGATCAACAGCGGCAAAACCCGGATCAAAATACCGGCGGATCCCGAAGCGAGATCCCGCATCATGGATCACCTCATCGATGCCGCCATGAGCGACGGTAAAATCGAGGATCGCGAGGGGAAGGCCCTCCAGCGGGTGTCTGAAAAGATGGGAATCCCCGCCTCGGAGATCGCCCATCGAATCGGAAACCGCGCCCGGCAAAACGCCGAACCGGCCTACGACATCGACGCCCTCACAGCCGACGATCTGCTGAGCGGCGGCCCCAAAGCCGGGAAGCGGGTGCTGGCCAGATGCCCCAAATGCGGCTACGAAGCCATCGACCCCGACGACGCCCTGATCAAAGGCCCCCACGGCTCGGGGGAGTGCCCGTTTTGCGGGGTGATTGTGGATAAGTACCGGGAGTCGGAAGTGTAGTGAGAGAGAAACCGATCAGAGCTTGCCGGCGGCCGCGAGCGCGGTATGGATTGTTTTCAGGGGCAACAGCAAAGAAAGCGGTTCATCTATAAGCGGGATCGCCCCGAAACCGGCATACCATTGAGAAACCTGTTCATTTTTGGCGTCGATAAGAAGCGCCACGCCGCCCGCCTGAGACGCAACCCGAAGGCAACGACGGCCCGCCGCGAGAAGAAGTTGCCCTCCCATGCCTCGTCCTTGTATTGAACGATCCACAGCGAGCCTTGCGAGCCGAAACACCGGCACTTCATGACGCGCAAGGCCCCGCTTGATCACTGCGGGAGTCTGATCATAGGCCAGCGAGGCCGGGGCAAGGCTGTAGAAACCGAGAATCGTCTTTCCATCGCTGTCGTCAATGGCAAGAAACGTCTTCGCCCCGCCCAATTCATGGCTTTTACGTGCATGCCGGTGGAGGAACGCATTCAGGTCAGAATCTCCGCAGTCAAAACTTTTCCGGTCGTGGGCCTTTGAAATGGGCTCCTCGCGCCATGAATGAACCATCAGGGCGCTTCCGGCAGGGCCTGGGCCGCTTTCATCAGCTTCTCATTCGGAGCTGGGGGGTTTTCCAGCAATTCAAGCACGCGCAGGCTGTCCCGCTCACTGAGGGGCGCCCGTTCAGCCTGCTCGATCACGCCGCGCGCCGCCTCTACAGCGGTGCGGACGACGAAATCGGTCAGGCTTGTTCTTTCCAGGGTGACCGCTCGCATGAGCAGGGCTTTTTCTTCAGCCGGAATTCGCAGGGACATTCGGCTATTGGTTTCCACAGGGTTTTGAGGCATCGCCATACACCTTTCATTGTACGCTTTCAAAGCATACAAACACCCGAGAAATCTGTCAAGACTTGCATGCTTTCCCCCTGACCCCTCCGCTGAACCGAATCCGCCGGACCGTCCCCCCCGGGTGCTCCTCATCGAAGATCATTCGGCTTTGGGCGCGATGATGGCCATGGAACTCAAATCCCACGGCTACCAGACGGTCCTGGCCAAGTCCGGAGAAATCGGCGTCCAAAAAGCCGAAGATTTCCGCCCCGACATCGTGGTGTGCGATCTGAGGCTGCCCGGGATGGACGGCGTCGGGACGGTGGGGAAACTCCGAAAGATGGACGCCGCCCGATCCGCCTTCATGGTGGCCCTGTCCGCCGACCGGCTCGAAGACGAGACGGATCGCCTGACGGCCGCCGGGTTCGACGCCGCGGTCACCAAACCCCTGGACCCGAAGGCCCTGGACCGGCTGGTGGCGGAACACCGGCCGTCCTTGTTGCCCTGAGCCGCGGTTTCGGCCTGGGGTTGAAACCCCAGGCTATATGCCGTTGCCGCTCTGCGGCATTCATCGGCCGAAACGATGGTCAAGGCTGAAAAGATGGTGGACAACATCATGGAATAAGGAGATATTCTGTGGAAACTCAAAAAGTTGTCGTTGATATACCCAAAAATCTTATCGAGATGATTGATAGTTTGAACAAGCATCAAAAAACGTCCAGAAGCAAATTCATTTCCGAGGCGGTTCGTGAAAAAATTCTTAAAGAAAAAGAGTTGAGCCTTAAAGAATCTTACGACGCCGTGTTTTCAGATGAATCTGTGCGCAAAGAGCAGCTTGAAACCGCGGCGTGGTTTGAGAACCGCGGCAATGACGAGGGGCAGGAGTGGTGATTCGAAAAGATTCCATATATTGGATTGAATTTTCACCCGGCAAAGGGTCCGAACCTCGCGGAAGAAGACCGGGACTGGTGATTCAAAATGATAGTCTGAATGACAGCGGGCTGAATACCGTCATTGTATTGGCGATCACTTCCACGCTCAGATTTGCAGATTTGCAAGGAAATGTAACCCTTCGCAAGGGTGAAGCCAATATGCCCAAACGATGCGTCATTAATCTTACTCAGATCAAATCAGTGGATAAACGCAGTGTCAGGGAACTGATCGGAGCGCTTTCCGAGAAACGGGTGAACGAGGTGTATGAAGGATTGAAAGTGATTATGGATTTTCCAAGAATCTGAGTTTCTTGTCAGAAACGACCGATGGACTTGAAACCGTCCATGCGCTTTTTCATATGGAACGCCCGGAAAGGACCGCCCAATGAAAAACGAAGAAATCATCCGCGCCGTGGTTTACATGCTGGGGGCCGACGGCGATTACGATCCCCGGGAAATGCAGTTCCTCAACAATCTTTGCAGGCAACTGGAATTGCCCAGAAAATGCGTC
>JAABTM010000417.1 GCA_011389855.1 Desulfobacteraceae bacterium | reverse complement strand
CCAGGGCCTTAAGAATGAGTTTGCCTTCCCGCGCTGCAAAGCGGCCCAGGGGTTCCCCCCTTACATCCCCGCCCACGGCGTCATTCTGAGGCAGGGGAACGCCCATCGCCCATCGGACGCTGTTGGCCGCCAGGCTGGCGGCCAGGGTGGAGAGCACCGCCACGAATCCGGCCATCATCGGCGAATAATTCTGCACCAGGACGTAGATGAGAATCAGCACGGGAATGATGAAATGGAGCCCGTCCTTGGCCACCTGAAGGATCTTGGGCAGGTTCTCTTTGGGCTGCCCCACCAAGCCGTATCGCTGGGCCTCGTAGTGGACGAAAAACAGCAGCGTCACATAGTACATGATGGCCGGGACCAGGGCGATCTTGATGATGGTCAGGTAGCTGGTGTTGGTGAACTCCGCCATGAGAAACGCGCCCGCGCCCATGATGGGCGGCATGAGCTGGCCGCCCGTGGAGGCCGCCGCCTCGATGGCCCCGGCCACATGGGCCCGGTACCCCACTTTTTTCATCATGGGGATGGTAAACGACCCCGTGGCCACCACGTTGCCCACCGCCGACCCCGACACCGACCCCATGAACCCGGAGGCCACCACCGACGTCTTGGCCGGACCACCGGAAAACCGGCCCGTCAGCGCATAGGCCAGATCGATGAAAAAATTGCCGCCGCCCGTGGTCTCCAGAAACGCCCCGAACAGGACGAAGACGTAGACGAAGGTCGCCGCCACGCCGATGGGCAGCCCGAAGATTCCCTCGGTGGTCAGCCACAAGGTGGTGGCGATCCGCTCGATGCTGTACCCCTTGTGGATGATCAGCATGGGCATGTGCGGCCCGAACATGGCGTAGAGGACGGCCACGAGGCAGATGCCGGTCATGATCCACCCGATTACCCGCCGGCAGGCTTCCATCACTAGCAAGGCCCCGATGATGCTCACCACCCGGTCGGCCGTCAGCCACGCCCCCTGCCGCTCGAAGATGGCCGTCAGGTTCCAGCAGATGTACCAGGTGCAATAGACCGACAATCCCACCAGAATCCAGTCCAGGATGAACCAGAGGTTCACCCGGTTTTTACGCACGCTCGGAAACGGCGGCTTGATGAGAAAGGTGAGAGTGAGGATCGCTCCCAGATGGATGGAGCGCTGCACCAGCGCCGTCAGCGCCGCGATGCCCGCCGTGTACAACTGGTAAAGGCTCAAACAAATGGCCACCACCACGACAAGGCGGGCGGTGAAGGTGATTGCGGGGGAGAGGGATTCTTTGGGTTGGGTGTCTGTGTTGGTCATGGGGGCTTCCTGGTTCCGGTCTTGAGAATTGTTGCTGACAGGGATGAACCGTTAAAATCCATGGCTATCGGCAATGCGCTCGGCTGTGCCGCCTCGGAATAAATTCCGAGGCTGAATCATTTGAAACCGGCTAAAAGCCGGTTCTGGCTATCGTCTCAATACAACAATATTTTCACCCTAACCGGCTTCAGCCGGTTTTAAATGATTCAGCCTGGGATTTCAATCCCAGGCGTCGATTCAAGGGGGCTCCATTCCAATCAAGATCTCCGTTCATCTCACTTCCGGCGTCGCCCCATCCGGAACCCACCGCCGCCACAACCAATGGAGCCAGCTCATCTTCCGCGCCGAAAACCGCACCGCCTCATGCGGGACCCGATCCGACAGATTCGTCCGCGTTCCCCGCCAGACCACGGTGTGGTCCACTCCGGGGCTGCCCACCCGGAGGACGAAATCGCCGGTGGGCATGTGCATGTCCTCGATGACCTCGTAGGGGCCCCGCATGACCATGCGGCCCACGCCGGGCATCTTCCCCATGCCGGCGCCGAACTTCAGATAGCGCTCTTCTTCGATATAGATGCGGCCGTCCGCGTCAAGGCTGTGGGTTTCCCAGATGGGGGCGTTTTCCACCGAATGGTAGTAATGGATGGTGAACCGCTCCCCCGGCCACATGGGCAGGACCAAGAGGGGATCGCCGCCCCGGACCGGCATCACGGTCAGTTCCAGTCGTCCGGAGGGGATGACCGCCGCCAGTCCCAGTCCCGCCAAAAGAACGAGACCGGCCGCGGCGAAGACGATCCGCCGGGCCGGCCCTTTGACGCTCACGATCTTACGGGACAAGCCGCTCGGGCACATCCACGCCCACTTCCTTCAGGTACTTGATGGTCCCCGGATGCAAGGGGATGGGCGAATATTTCACCGCGTTTTCCGGCGTGGTGTAGGCCGCCGACGGATGGATCTGCTTCAGGTAATCCTGATGCTCGTACAGGGCCTTGACCAGCTTGTAGACCAGGTCTTCATCCAGGGATTTCTGGCAGATCATCACGTTCCACACCCCGATGGTGGGGACGGCGTCGTCCACGCCCGGGTAGACGCCGCCGGACAAATCCACCGCCGAATAGGTGTCGTTGGCCGCCAGAATCTGTTTCTGCTGCGCCTCGCTGAATCCGAGAATCCGGATTTTGTGGGTGGTGGCCAGATCCAGAATGGAGCTGGTCCCCGGCCCTACGGCCCAGGAGCCGACAACGATAGTGCCGTCCCGCAGCGCATTGGCGCTTTCGGTGAAGGACAGGCGGCTGTCTTTGTAGGAATCCGGCTGGATGTTCAATGCTTTGAGCACCGCCTCGGTCATGAAGTTGGTGCCGCTGCCCGGGCTGCCGGTGCTGATGTTTTTCCCTTTCAACCGGGCCACATCGGTGATGCCGCTGTCTTTCAGGGTGACGATCTGCAACAGGTTGGGATACATGATGGCCATGCCCAGGATGTCGTGCTTCTTGCCGTCGAATTTGCCCGTTCCCATGTAACCGGCCTCAGCCACGTCGCCCATGACCTCGCCGATGACGGTTTCTCCGCTGTGGGCCAGGCGCACGTTCTCCACGCTGGCGCCGGTCACCTCGGCCACGGCCTTCACCCCGTCGACGTGCTTGGACCATATCTCGGCCACGCCGCCGCCGTAGGGATAGTAGATGCCGCCGGTGCCGCCGGTGCCGATGCCGATGAAGGTGATCTTCGCCATTGCCGGGCCGGACAGGACCAGGCATGCGCCCAGAACGAGGGCGGTGATCAGATTGAACCGATTCGGTCGTTTCATCATGGAAACCTCCTTTTTAATGGATGATGGGGTTATTCCCCGCGGATTCATGAACCCGAGCCCAACCAGGGAATCGAATTCATACACTAAACCGCATTTAGGAAGATATACCAGCAGCGGGAATCGGTAGTCAAGGGCGTTTAGCACGCATCGGAATCCCTAAGAGCCAAAGGGGCGAAACATACCAGCCCTAATCATCGCCGGCATCGCCCTGGGAAGGCTTGATTTCACCCGCCGCCTAACGTACATTCCGCACTATGAACATCTCCTGCCCCGCATGCCGCGCCCGCTTCCGCCTCGACGCCGACCGGATATCCCGTCCAGGCGTCCGGGTCCGCTGCGGCGAATGCGCCCACGTCTTCCATGTCGATCCGCCGGGAATGGACGCCCGGGAGATCGCCGGCGCCTTCATGAAAGACGGCCTCCTGATCGACCTGGAAGCCGCCCCCGAAGGCCGCATTTTCGCCATCGGCGCGATCCTGGGGGACGAAACCTTCGAGCGGACGGACCGGTTCGACATGAAATCGGCCCTGGCGGACCTGGATCGGTTGGGACGGGGTGCGACCTTCGTCCTGGGGCACAACATCCTGGCCCACGACCTGCCGGTTCTGTCGGCCATCCGCCCGGACTTGAATCTCCTCCGTCTTCCGGTCATCGACACCCTCTACCTCTCGCCCCTGGCCTTTCCCGAAAACCCCTACCACCGGCTGGTGAAGGACTACAAACTTGTCCGCCACAGCCGGAATC
>JAABTM010000129.1 GCA_011389855.1 Desulfobacteraceae bacterium | reverse complement strand
TAGTCGTGGATCAACTGGGCGTATTCGGGATTCTCCGAGGGGATCAGGGCCACCAGCACCGGCAGGGGGGCGGTGTTGATGTTGACCTTGCCGGGAAAAGCGAAGGACCGTTTATCGACGGTTTCGTCGGATTTTTCCACCCCATGGACCGTCACATAGGCGCCGAGGCCCGGCATTCCCTCCACACCGGCGAAAAGGGCCGGCGTCACGCCCCGGACCTTGGCCAGTTCCCCTATGTGGGGGAAGGGGCCGTTGCGGCAGACGTAGGGCGTCTCCAGGGATTCGTAGTAGTCGGATTCGGCCCCGTTCAGGCCGGTGATGGCGTCGTCGTCCCCGGAGTCGAGCCAGTCCTTGAGAGAGTTGACGATCTCGGTGGCCTCCAGCTCCTCGAAGGCGTCGTGACTGTCGATGATCAGCCGGATGAACCGGTCCCACATGATCTTCTGGGATTCGTTGAACTGCCGTCCCCTGGGAAATTCCACCAAGGCGTTGGCCTGGACAAGCCCCAGTTCGTCGGCGATGGTGAAGGTGACCTTACCCTTGTCGAAGGGGAGGTCGGCCAGGACCTCGGCCACTTTTTCCGGGTCGGCCCAGTCTTCCTGGATCGAGTCGACCTGGGTCTCCTTCCGGTCCTTGGCCAGCATCGCCATGGCCGCATGGACCGCGCCGGCGGCCATCCCGTTCAGGGTGATGCGGTCCCGCTGGGTGGCGGTGGTCACGACGCTGGTCCGGACCTTCCGGTTCAGCTCCAGGGTCGCGACGATCAGAACGGTGATGACCGACAGGGTCACCAGCAGGGCCATGCCCCGGTTGTTGCGAAAGCATTTCAAGTTATTCAAGCTTATCCCTAAAAGTGCGAAACGCTATCATAGTTTCAAATGAAAGGGAAGACAAATCATCGTCCGGAGACCCGATCTCCAGGGCGATCTTCACCGCCCGGGGGGTGGCGTAATCGAACTCCTCGGATTCCGAATTCCAGTACTCGTATTCCGTCCCTTCGTCGTCGAAATAGGTTAAGGCCAGGGATTTGACCCCCTCGCAGAGGATCGGGTCCGATCCCAGTTCCTCCAGGCGGTTGTCCTTGAACCGCTCGTAGGGGAAGAGGCTGTCCGCGCGGCGAAGCACGGCCTCCCCCTCCCGGGTCAGGGCCACATAGTAGATGATCTCGGCGATGCCCTCCTCCCGGTTCTCCCCGAAGGGAAGGTGGGCGAAGGAGGCGAACCGCATCCGGGAAAAGGTTCCGTCCACCGTATAACCGCTGTCGCCGAAGACCCGGTAGGGCCCCGGCGGGCTGTCGAAGCCGGGTTTGGTGTAGAGCGGGGACCGGATCACGTAGATTTCCCGGAGGTCGGCCGTCATCCGCGCCAGGCAGTTTTTGCCCATCTCGTAAAGCGTCGTTCCCTTGTGGAGGGCGTCGGCGCTGGAAAAGACCGCATTGAAGGAGCCGAAGATGGTGGTGATCACGATGCTGAAGATCAGGATGGCCAGCAGGATTTCCAGGAGCGTGAACCCCCGCGTATTACTCTTCATAGATCATCCGATAGGTCCGGATAGAGTAGGAAAGCCCTTCGGGCTCGTACACCACCGTCAGGTCGATCCGCTTCAAGTCCTCGGCTGCCTGTCCCAGGTATTCCGATTCCACCGATTCCACGGTGGCCCGCCAGGTAAAGCCGGTGAAGGCGTCGCCGAATTCTCCTGAATCGCCTCCCAGTTCGTTGGCGGCTTTGAATTCCACCCGGGCCAGGGCTTCTTCGGCCAGAAAGGGCGCCGTGGTGTAGAACCGGGCCGCGCCGCTCATGGCGATGGTCTGGGCGTGGAGCCGGAAGACGGCCACCAGCACGATGGCCATGATGGCCACCGCCACCATCACCTCCAGAAGGGTGAAGCCGGCGTCGCCCCTACTGTTCGAGTTCCACATAGTCCTCGTACCGTTTCACCTGGGTCAGAAAGGGCTCGATGAGAAAAGAAAGATAGTTCCCGTCGTCGTCCTCCAGATGGATCATCGCCTTGTCGGAATAGCCCTTGGGATAGAACCGGATATCGACCCGCCCCACGGCGATCTTTCCCTGATCGGGGAGGGCCACGTCGCTGATCCGGTATCCGGAGGGCAGGGACTGGGCGGATTCCCGGGCTTTTTCCCGGGTCTCTTCGTCCATTCCTTCTCCGGACACCCACATCTCGCCGGAATCGGTTCCGATGTGGAGGATGTACACATTCCGCTCTTTGATCGCCCGATCCTTGAGGGACCCCACCTTGACCATGATCCACCGGGAGATTTTGTTGCTTTCCTGGAAAATGGAAACGTCCTGGAAACTGGGGATGGCGAACACCAGCAACAGGCTGATGAGGGCGGTCACCACCACCAGTTCGATGAGGGTGAATCCCCTCACTCGATCTCCCAGTTGTTGATGTCCCGGTTCTTGCCCTCGCCGCCGGGCACGCCGTCCGCGCCAAAGGAGGTGATGTCGAAGTCCATGTGGACGCCGGGGCTCAGGTAGACGTAATCGTTGCCCCAGGGGTCCAGCGGCACCTTGCCCTTCTCCAGGTAGCCCCCCTGCTTCCAGTTGTTGGCGCCGGAGCCGGTTTCCGGCGGGCTGACCAGGGCCTGGAGCCCCTGTTCGGTGGTGGGGTAGGACCCGTTGTGGAGTTTGTACATTTTCAGGGCCGTTTCCAGGGCGGTGATGTCCACTTTTGCCTTGGCCTGTTTGGCCTCGTCCGGGGTGTCCATGATGTTGGGCACGATGAGGGTGGCCAGAATCCCCAGGATCACGATGACCACCATGAGTTCGATGAGGGTGAAGCCCCGTTGCCGGGTGGGACAAAGGGACCGAGGGACAAAGGGACAAAGGGGCAAAGGGGCAAAGGGACAAAGGGTGTAATTGGGTTTCGATGACGATGTTGTCGTTCTTATGGTCATTCTTATGGGTTCCTCCATTGCAATGGTTGAATGCTGATTTTTCACTCACGGAGCGGATGTTGCTGTTCGGGTTTCGGGCCGCCGTTCGGCTACCGGATCAACTGGTTCATTTCAAAGATCGGCAGGCAGATGGAAAGCACGATAAAGCCGACGATCACGCCCATGAAAAGGATCATCAGGGGCTCCAGCAGCGATGTCAGGCTCAGGACGGTGGATTCCACCTCTCCCTCGTAGACGTCGGCGACCTTGTAGAGCATCCCTTCCAGTTCCCCGCTCTGTTCCCCCACCTGGACCATCTGGATGGAAAGCGCGGGGAACACGTCGAACTCCGACAGGGCCTTGCCCAGGGACTGGCCTTTGCCCACTTCTTTCGCCGCCCGCTCGATGGCCTCGGACAGGATCACGTTGCCGACGATGTTCTTGACGATCTCCAGGGCCGAGAGCAGGGTTACGCCGTTTTCCAGCAGCGATCCCAGGGTTCTGGAAAACCGGGCCACGGCCATCTTCCGGGCCAGGCCGCCCACCAGGGGCATGCGCAGGACTATCCGGTCCATTCGATGCCGTCCCTTTTCGGTCCGCTTGAAGGCATGGAAGGCGGCCGCGGCGATCACCAGCCCCATGGCTATGGCCCACCAGAAGGATTGGAACAGGTTGCTGACCGCGATGAGAAACCGGGTCGGCGCCGGCAGCACCTGGTTCATGTCGGTGAAGATAGCGGAGATGGACGGCACGATGAAGGTCAGCAGGAGGAACAGGACCACCACGCCGATGAAGGTCATGAGCACGGGATAGGCCAGGGCGGTCCGGATCCGGTTCTTCAGGGCCTGCTGCTTTTCGGCGATGTCCGCCAGCCGGTCCAGGACGATCTCCAGGGTGCCGGAGGTCTCTCCGGCCGAGACCATGTTGATGTAAACCGGCGAGAAGACGTTGGGATAAAGCGCCAGGGAGTCGGCGAAGGTGTTGCCCTCGACGATGGAATCCTTGATCTGGGCCAGGCATTTCTGGAACCCCTGGGTCCGGGTGTGGGGGATCAGGGTGTCCAGGGCCGGCACCAGGGCGAACCCGGCGCCCACCAGGGTGGCCAGCTGGCGGGTCATCATGGCCACCTCCGAGGGTTTGATCCGTTGAAACAGGGTCAACCCCGACAGGGCGGACCCCTCCTTCTTGCCCCGGATCTTCCGCGTCTCCTTCAAAGAGACGGGAAAGATCCTGGAGATCCTCAGCTTCTGACGCGCAACCGGGGAGCTTTCGGCGTCAATGATCCCCGAGACGCTTTTTCCGTTTATGTCGAGAGCCGTATATTCGTAGACAGGCATTACAGGTCCAAATTAATGTTGATCCATCTTTATCAACCGGTTTTATCAACCGGATAATATAATGAGGTCGGCGGCGTGTTGCAAGGGGCGCCGTATCCGTCGTCGCCGGCGTTTTTATCCGGCGGTCATGCTCTCCGGCATCATCACCGCCACCACTTCGCCGGTGGCGCGGACCTCGCCGTTGGACGACAATTCAGTGGTCACCACCACCTTGCGCTTCTTTACCTCCTCTATTTGGGACCGGAGGTGGATGGGCGCGTCGATGGGCGTTGGCTTCAGGTACTTGACGTTGAGGGCGCCGGTCACGAACCGCGGAAGCGGTTCGGTTCCCAACTCCCGGCCTTCGGCCCTATGGGCCGCCGCGGCCGCGGTCCCGGTGGAATGGCAGTCGATGAGCGAGGCGATGAGCCCGCCGTAGACATAACCGGGAATGGCCGTATGGCAGGGCTGGGGCTGGTAGGTGCAGACCGTTTCGTCCCCGTCCCAATAACTTTTGATCCGGTGGCCGACCTCGTTCAGTCGTCCGCATCCGTAGCAGTGGCTCACATCGTCGGGGTAATAATCCTGAAAGGCTTTTTCCGCCATTATTATGTCTCTCCTCCGCGCCGCCCGGACAAATTGCCGGGGCGGTTTCCAATGTCATATGGTTTCTGTTCCGGTTCCGAAAATCGGGGGCAGCTTAACGAAAAAAACCGGTGAGCGTCAATTAAAATTAGAGCAAACATCCGGCGTCGTCTCCCAACAAGGGGCGTCGGAGTCGCCGTCTAGGGAGTTATGTCGATCCGAGGGCCGGAAAGGTTACACTTTGAAAGGAAAAAAATTTCAACTATAATCATAGACGACAGATCGGCAATCATGGACGACAGATCGGCGGCCATGACGAATACGGCCCTCGACGGACCAAAATGGGGTGTCCGCACACAAACCGACCCCTCACTAAAAGGAGGATGACGCCATTATGAAAATATGCATGTTCACCAACACCTACCTGCCCCACGTGGGCGGAGTGGCCCGTTCCGTCGATTTTTTTGCCCGGGATCTGCGGGATCGGGGCCACGAGGCGCTGGTCGTGGCCCCGACGTTTCCCGACGCCCAGGAGATCGGCGGCATCGAGGAGGGCATTTTGCGGGTGCCGGCGATCCAGAACTTCAACGGCAGCGATTTTTCGGTACGCATCCCCATTCCTTTTATTATCGACCAGAAGATCGACCGGTTTTGGCCCGACATCGTCCACAGCCACCACCCCTTTCTGCTGGGGGATGCGGCCATGCGGGCGGCCCGGCACCGCCGGCTTCCCATGGTGTTCACCCATCACACCCTTTACGAACGATACACCCATTACGTTTCGGCCCAATCCGAGGCCATGAAACGGTTCGCCATCCATCTTTCGACCGAGTACGCCAACCTCTGCACCCATGTGGTGGCGCCCAGTGCATCCGTGGCCCGACTGATCCGGAAGCGGGGGGTGGAACGGCCCATCGCCGAAATTCCCACCGGCGTGGATGTCGGGTTTTTCAGCGAAGGGGAAGGGGACCGGTTCCGGAAAGAGTTCGATATCCCCGGCGATGTCCGGGTAATCGGCCACCTGGGGCGCCTGGCCCCGGAGAAGAACCTCGGCTACCTGACCGATGCCGTCGCGGACTACATGAAAACCGATGAGACGGCCTGGTTCCTGGTGGTAGGGGACGGGCCGAGCCGGGAGACCCTCGAGGAGCAGTTCCGCGGCGAGGGAATGTCGGATCGGCTGGTCCTGGCCGGCAAGCTGACCGGACAGTCCCTGGCCGATGCCTACCGCGCCATGGATCTGTTCGTCTTCTCCTCCAAATCCGAGACCCAGGGCATGGTGCTGACCGAGGCCATGGCCGCCGGCCGGCCGGTCATCGCCCTGGACGCCTCCGGCGCCCGGGAGGTGGTC
The DNA here is from genome assembly GCA_011389855.1 of Desulfobacteraceae bacterium. Taxonomy (GTDB): domain Bacteria; phylum Desulfobacterota; class Desulfobacteria; order Desulfobacterales; family JAABSP01; genus JAABTD01. Next base: position 7,070 of record JAABTM010000129.1, on the reverse strand, counting down.
AAAGACCGGGAGAACGGCCGTCTGCTGGAGTCCGACGCCCCGCCCGAGCGGTTCGCCGAGGCCGTAGGCGACTTTTTCGAGTCGCCGGAAGCGGCGGAAAAATGGCGCGAATCGGCGGCCGAGACGGCCAAGGAATTCTCCCGGGAGTCCAGCGCCCGAAAGATGGAGGATCTTTACCGGTCGGTCCTGGCGGAGCATCGGGAAGCGGCCCAGCCGCCCTCCATGGACCGCTTCGAAGAGATGATCCAGGGGATCAAGACCGAATGGGATCTTCTGGGGGAGAAGGCGGCGGCCGTGGCCAGCCTCATCAAAACAGAGGGACAGCAACGAGAGGCATCTCTTGATTAGCCGGGTCGAACAGTTTTTCCGGCGGCTGCGCAAATACCTGAGCCGGAGCGAATGGGCCGTCAAACTTCTGGGGCCGCCCGGCGCCGAGGACGCGGCCACCGAGCCGGGGGTCATCCTGCTGCAGATCGACGGCCTGGCCCATACCCAGTTCAGGCGCGCCCTGCGGAACGGACGGGTTCCATTTTTAAAGGGCCTCATGGACGAACAGGGGTACGATTTCAAGCCGTTCTATTCCGGCATCCCCTCCACCACCCCGGCGGTCCAGGCGGAACTCTTCTACGGCCGGAAGGGCGCCGTGCCCGCTTTCTCCTACATTCACCGGAAGTCGGGCCTCCCGTTCGTTCTCTACGATTACCGGGCCGCCGACAAGGTGGCCCGGTCCCTGGCCGTTTCCGGCGAACCGCTGCTGTCCGGAGGGGCCTCATATTCGAACATCTACACCGGCGGGGCCGACGAGGCCCGGTACTGCATCGAGACCCTCAACCTCAAATCGTTCGTCCGGTCCACCCATCCCCTCAAATCCCTTTTGATCCTGCTGCTGCACAGCGGAAAGCTTTTCCGGATCCTGGGGCTCGTTTTTATCGAACTGGGGCTGGCGGTCTGGGACTTTTTCCAGGGGTTGTACGAGCGTAAGAACGTCTTCAAAGAGCTGAAGTTCATCCCCACCCGGGTCGGGGTGGCCATCGTGCTGCGGGAGCTGATTCGTTTCCGGGTCAAGATGAACGTGGCCCGGGGCGTCCCCGTCATCCATGCCAACCTCCTGGGGTACGACGAGCAGTCTCACCGACGGGGACCGAGTTCCGCTTTCGCTCACTGGAGTCTCAAGGGCATCGACGGCGCCATCGAAGACATCTACCGGACGGCCCGCCGGTCGGACCGGCGGGATTACCACATCGTGGTCTATTCGGATCACGGCCAGGAGGCCGCGGAGAGCTACCGCCGCCGCTACGGACGTCGCGTGGGGGATGCGGTGCGCGAGGTTCTGGCCGCCGGCCCCCTGTCGGACGCGCCCATGGGGGCCTCCCTGTCGGAAGACGCCCACGAGAATCTCTACCAGCGCGGCAAGAGCCACATCCGGAGCGGCAAGAAGGCCCCGCCTCCGCCGCCGGCGATTTCCGAGGACGAAGTCCAGCGGATCCGGGTGGCGGACATGGGCCCCCTGGGCCACATCTACCTTCCCCTGGCCACCACCGGCGCGGAGAAGACGACCATCGCCCGACGGCTGGCGGCCGACGCGCGGATCCCCCTGATCCTGTTTTGCAGCGGCGAAGAGGTGATCGCCGTAAACGACAGCGGCCGCTACAACCTTATGACCGACCGGGAGCGGGTTCTGGGACCGGGACATCCCTTTCTGGCCCGGGTCGCCCGGGATCTGGCGGCGGTTTGCCGGCATCCCGACGCCGGCGATTTTGTCATCTCCGGCTGGTCGCCGGGCCGGCCGCCCCTGAGCTTCGCGGTGGAAAACGGCGGACACGGGGGGCCGGGGATCGAGGAGACCCGCGGGTTCCTGCTCCTGCCGCCGTCGATGCCGTCGGATAAACCGTATCCGCGGCCGCTGGAACTCCGGAGAAAAGTCCAAAACTTCCTGGCCTGCCGGGACCGTCCCAAACCTTCCCGGAAGCGGCCGACGGAGAATGGGTTCCGGGTCATGACTTACAACATCCACAGCTGCATGAACATGGACGGCAAGATCTTTCCGGAGCGAATCGCCCGGGTGATCGGCCGGTGCGATCCGGATGTGGCGGCCCTCCAGGAGGTGGATGTGGGCAAATGGCGCACCCGGCGCCAGGATCAGGCGGCCGTCCTGGCAAAGACCCTTTCCATGTCCTATCGGTTTTTCCCGGTGGTCGAGGACGGCGACGGGGCTTATGGTCTGGCCCTGTTGAGCCGGTTTCCCATTGTCGACATCCGCCGCGGATGGCTGCCGTCGCTGCCGGAAGACCGGGAGCGGGAGCGACGCGGCGTGCTTCAGGCCGTCGTCGATGTGCCGGGCGGGCCGGTATGGATTCTCATCACCCACCTGAGCCTCTATCCCAGGGAGCGCCGGGCCCAGATGGCGGCCCTGGTGGGATCGGAGTGGCTGGGGGCCATCGATCCGGAGATGCCGGTGCTGGTGTGCGGCGATTTCAACGCCGGGCCCCGATCCCCGGCCTACCGCCTCCTCGGCGCCCATTTGTCGGACGCCCGGAACGGCGCCGCGTCGTCCGGGGGCACGTTTTTCTCCCGGAACCCTCTGTTCCGGATCGACCACATCTTTGTCTCGCCCCAATTGAAAGTACAGGATGTCTGCGTTCCCCGAAACCACGAGGTCCAGCTCGCCTCGGATCACCTGCCGGTTTATGCCGATCTGACATTCGGCGAATCATTCTCGAAATAAGATTCTAAGGGCTTTTTTCCTGGAAAATAGGGTGTCCACCCACTGTCCCGTTCGTTTCATGGGTTGTATAAAGAAATCAGTATAATCGACCCAGCCCACAGGAGGTGAAACGATGACGGAAGCCAAAAACGCATACGATGTGATCATACTGGGCTCGGGGCCGGCCGGTCTTCAGGCCGCTGTCCACGCGGCCCGGGCCAAAACCGACGTGGCCGTGCTGGGCCGCCTGAAGAAGAGTTCGCTTCACAAGGCTCATGTGGAGAACTACTGCTGCATGAGCAATGTCATGGCCGGCGAAGAGATGCTGGCCAAGGGGAAAACCCAGGCCGAAGGGTTCGGGGCCTCTTTTCTCGACGAGGACGTGGTCGGCATCGAGACGGAGAGCGACGGCCGGTTCCGGTTAATGCTGGAATCCGGGGACGCCTTGAGCGCGGGGGCCATGATCCTGGCCATGGGGATTTCACGGAACCGGCTTCGGGTTCCGGGCGAAAAAGAACTCCAGGGAAAAGGCGTGAGCGCCTGCGTCGAGTGCGACGGGAATTTTTACCGGAACGAAAAGGTCGCCGTGGTGGGAAACGGCAGCGCCGCAGCCGCGGGGGCCATGACGCTGCTGATGATCGCCGGCGACGTCCATCTGATTTACAAGGAGCTGGAGGTGGACGAGCGGCTCAAGGAGCAGGTGGAGCGAAGCGCCATCCTACGCCATCCCGGCCGGTGGGTGGCCTCCATCGATGGAACCGACGGCGTGGAAGGCGTTACCCTCGACGACGGCGAGACCCTCGATGTTTCGGCCATTTTCGTGGAACTGGGGGCCAAAGGCGCCCTGGAACTGGCCACCGGACTGGGGGTCGCCCTGGACCCCGAGGAGATGCGGTTTATCCTCATCAATAAAAAGCAGGAGACCAACATTCCCGGCATCTATGCGGCGGGGGATATTTGCGGCCCGCCCTGGCAGATGGCCAAGGCCATCGGGGAAGGGTGCGTGGCCGGTCTTGAAGCGGCCGCCTACGCCAAAAACAGGCTCTAAGCCGGACAAATTTTTGTCGGAGGCTTGTCAAAAAATGTTAAACTCACTTAATGATTTAAAGCGTTTTTATAGGGTCAACCCACCCCCATATATGGGGTGTTGACCGTATTTTTATCGTTTCGGGTTTCCGTTAAAGAAGGAGGGAAGCCGATTTGCAAAAGGTCGTGAAATATCCGAAAAAAATGGCGCCCATCTTGCTGTGGTCATAAACAGGTTTGATTCTCCCCTCATCATAGGAGGTCGTTATGCCGCAAAATACCAATCCCGTCCGAAAATCAGGAACCCGAAATATCTATTGTCCCTATTACGACGGATGCCTCGATTTTTCCGCCAAGCGGAACTGGCAGTTCTGGGACTGCTCACAGTGCGCCCATCGATTGATCCAGAAACCGCTTCTCGACGATCACATTCTGGTGAAGGATGCGTCTCCCTGTTATGAGTTGCCGTCCAATCTGTCGATGCACCGGAATTGAAAGGCCCGCTTTCAAAGTGACACGGGGAGGAGAGACCGGTTTTCCGGCGGGCCGGCAAGGGCCGCTTTTCCGGGAAACCGAGTCGAATGTGTAAGGTACGGTCGAAGGCATACCTCCTCCTCTCCGTCGGCGCCGCGCTCCTGGTTCTGACCGGGGTCGTTTACTGGCTCGTCGTTGCGTATGATGGCGCGTATGATCCCATCGACGGATTGAAGTCGGTCGTCTCCCATTTCGTACAGGTGGCGCGCAGCGAGGACACATCCCCCCTCGCCTTCGTCGTTCTGATGGCGGCGCTGCCGATCCTGGGCTTTCCCATCAGCCTGTTCCTGGTTGCGGCCGGTCTCAAATTCGGTCTGCTGGGCGGTTTGGTAGTCTCGGCGGCGACCATGCCGTTCCACCTGCTGGCGGCTTATCTTCTGGCCGGGCGTCTCCTGCGGGCCCCCATCCGGCGCCTGGCCCAAAAAGTCGGGTACAATCCTCCCCAGGTGCCGGCGTCCAGCGCCGGAACCTTCACCTTTGTCTTTTTCGCCCTCCCCGGCATTCCCTATGCGTTAAAAAATCTTCTGCTGCCCCTGGGCGGCGTCTCCTTCCGCCTCTATTTTTTTACCGGCTGGATCGTCCAGTGGGTGATGGGCATTCCCTTTATGGGCGTCGGCGACTCGGTGGGCCGCATGAACCCCTATGTTCTGGGCGGATTCGTGGCCCTGTTGCTCATCGGATACCTGGTGATCCGATGGGTCCGGTCACGATACGGCCACATCATGCAGGAGGGGTGAAAAGACGTTACCGGGTCGTCCGGATGGCGTAAAAGACCCGCTGGCCGGCCCGGAGCGTGAGTTCAGGGATGGAGAGAGACGCCGTCCCCGACTCGCCGGAGACCCGAACGGTAAGATCCCGGTGGACGACTTCGGGGGCGACCCGAAACCGCGCCAGGGTCAGCCCGCCGGGAAGGGTTTCCCAGGCCCTGGTGTCGGGCTCTTCCATGATGAACAGGATCACCCGGGCCAGAACGCTCACCAGTTCGTCGTTTTTCCGCTCGATGGCCCGGGCCGCCGACTCCTTGAGGGCGGCCCGGGCCGTTTCTTTAAAGGCCAGCCGCGTCGCCCGGGCCGAGAGGGCGTCTTCGGCCACGGACGCGACGTCGGTGGTGACGAGGGTTCCGGTCATCGGGCCGTCCGCGCCGGCGAGGGCGACAACCGCTTCGGCGGAAGACCGCCGAAGGTAGCGGGGGAAGGAAAAGCGGATGGAGGGGGGCACGACGATGTCGCCGGAGACCTTGACGGGTCCTTTCCCCGTGGCGGCGAAGATCACCACTTCGGCGGCGGCGGGCGACGGCGGGAGGTCCGGGGCCGGGATCATGGCCCGGTACCGTTCGGCTTCGTCGTTGAACCCCAGGGTCCGGGCCAGCCGGTAGAGGTCCGGCGCCGCTGCGGCCGGATCGGGAAGAACTTCCGCCAGTTTTTTATACTCGATGTAGGCGTCGTTGTAGAGGCGGAGGTTTTCGTAGCACAGCGCCGTGAGGGCGCGGGTGAAATAGGCCCGCTTTAGGGGCTCGGGATGGTCCTTGAAAACCTTCAGCGCCTTTTTGGCCTCCACCAGCGCGCTGTCGTACCGATGGCGCATCAGGAAGTTCATCATGAGATAGGTATGGACCCAGAGCCGTTCGCTGTATTCGCCCTTGTATTCCGTGGCCCAGTCGTTGGTCGCCAGGGAGGCGGTCTGCTGGCCCACGTTGAGGATGTCCTGCCGGTCCATGAGCCGGGTCGCCGCCAGCAGGGCGTCGGCGCTCGCCTCGTACCGGCCGGCGTGATGGAGGATGGCGCCTTTCTCCATCAGCCACAGAAGCCGGTCCCGCCCCTCCACCTCTTCGGCTTCGGAAAGCGTCTCCACCGCCGACGCCGGCGCCCCGTTGTAAAAGGCGCTTCGGGCGTCGCGGATGGGAGCGGCCGTGCATCCCCCCACAAGAAGCAGGCCCCCCAGGAGGAGGGCCGTCAGCCCGTATGATCGCCGGATGGTCTCCAACCTACCACCCGATGATCGGTTCGGAGGACTCCCGGGCCAGGTCCACGCTGCGGCTCCAGTCGATGAGGCCCGACCTGAGATCGGTCATCTGGAGGTGGAGACTGTAGTAGTTCATCTTTTTCTTTCTCAGCCGAATGCCTTTTCCCTCCTCTTTTTCGATGGATCGGAGGGTGCCGGAGAGGATGTAATCGGCGCCGGCCTGCCGGGCCCGTTCGATCCGCTGGCCGGGATCGACCATGCCGCTGTTGTACTGATAGTCCAGCTCCCGGGCGATGTTGTCCCGCTGGTTCTCGTTGAGAAACCGGAACCGGTCCGACTGGAGCAGTTCTTCACGGATGTCGTCGGTGATGCCGCTTGTGTCGATGTGCTCCGAGGTGCGGTTGGCCACGGGGTAAACGATCACCACGGGCCGCCGGCCGCCGGCGGGGTAACTTTCCAGCAGCGGATCCACCAGCCCCCGGACGATCTGGTTCTTGTCGGAAAAATCGTAGGCTTCATCGTAATGGATCTCTTCGCTGGTGGAGATGGTCCGGGTGGTGGTGGCGCATCCCGCCCAGAAAAAGAGGGTGGAGAGGATCAATACGGGCGCCATCCGGAAAAACGGGGATGATGTGGATCGGATCATGGGCTGGCCTCCTTGGATGGTTGGGTTGTCGTGTCATTTTGCAACTATAGCACCGGGCCGGGGCGATGGCAATAGGACCATTGACATCCGACGGGGGGCGCTTACATTTTCCTCATTTGGAGAAATGACGCTTTTGAATGAAAAAGGGCCATTTCCGAAAATTATCGATAACATCCCTTAAGGAGGAGATCAGCTCGG
>JAABTM010000416.1 GCA_011389855.1 Desulfobacteraceae bacterium | reverse complement strand
GATCATGCCGCCATTTCCGGAAAGAGCCCCCGGATATCGGTTTCGGACGCGCCGCAGATGCCCCGTTCCGTGATGAAGCCGGTCACGAGACGGGCCGGGGTCACGTCAAAGGCATAGTTGGCCGCCACGCTATCTTCCGGCGGCACCAGGACGGTGTGCATGCCGCCGTCCTCCCAACCCTGGACATACCGGATCTCGTCCGGGTCCCGCTCTTCGATGGGGATGTCCTTTCCCCGCTTGAGGGACCAGTCGAAGGTGGAAGACGGCAGGGCCACATAAAACGGCACACCGTTGTCCTTGGCGGCCAAGGCCTTGAGATAGGTGCCGATCTTGTTGGCCACGTCGCCGCCGTAGGTGGTGCGGTCGGTGCCCACGATCACGATGTCCACCATCCGCTTTTGCATCAGATGGCCGCCGGCGTTGTCGGTGATAACCGTATGGGGGATGCCGGCCTCCCCCAGTTCCCAGGCCGTCAATCGGGCGCCCTGGTTCAGGGGACGGGTCTCGTCCACCCAGACGTGGATGGGGATGTTCCGTTCATGGGCCGCGTACATGGGGGCGGTGGCCGTGCCGTACTCGACGCAGGCCAGCCATCCGGCGTTGCAGTGGGTGAGGATGTTGACCGGATGCCCGCCCTTGTACGCCGACAGCTTCTCGATGAGCGGCAGTCCGTGGACCCCGATCATCCGGCAGTTTTCCGCCTCCAGTTCCGCCAGATCCTCCGCGCCGCGCCGGGCCGCTTCCATGCGCCCCTCGTCGTCTTTGGCGCTCAGCACGTCCACCAGAACCTTGTCTACGGCCCAGACCAGGTTGACCGCGGTGGGCCGCGCCAGTTTGAGGCGGTTGCACTCGTCGATGAACGAATGCTGCGATTCCGTGTTCCGGACCGCCAGATAGACGCCCCAGGCGCCGGTCACCCCGATAAGTGGGGCGCCCCGGACGAACATGTTCCTGATGGCGTCGATGGCGTCGTCCACCGTATTCAGGTCGGCGATGACCCACTGGTGGGGCAGCTTCCGCTGGTCGATCACCTTGACCGTCCGGCCATCCTCATCCAGCCAGATCGGTCGCGTTTTGGCCGTTTCCGTGGTCTCCTGTGTCACGAGGTCACCCGATGTCGCTCTTCTGATTCTGAAGTTTCCGATCCGCCCGCTTTACGGGACGTGCTCTTTGATCTCGATGGTCACGCGGGCGCCGGTGGATGCGTTTTTGACCTCGACGAACCCGTTGCCCACATAGGTCGCCGTGACCCGCTGGCCGCGCCGGGCGTCGGTCATGCCGGCGGCGAGCCGCGCCTTCGTGGCGTCGATCACCGTTCCCGCGGCCGTGTTCCCCTTGGCCGAGTACAGATTGTTCGCCTTGACGCTGATGCCGAACTCCGTCAGGGAAAGAAATTTGACCTTGGCGGCCGCCTCGGCGGCCAGAAAGGCTGTCGCGAACACCAGCACAAGGACTGGAATCAGTTTCTTGTTCATCTTTTTTTGCCCCCTTCCGGTCGGTTGGATTTCGGATAGGCTCTTATTTTAACAATTATAGTCCAGGTTCCGGCTCAGGTCAAATGAAAACACCTGTACAATCCGCCTGGATTTCGGTATACTGCGTGAAAAATAGAACGACCTCGACGACCCCGAAAGGAGGCCCCATGAAGATTCGATGGACCCTTGTTCCGGCCCTTCTCCTGGCCCTGACATCCCACGCCGCCGCCGGATGGGTTTTTCATTCGGACGGCGACCAGGAACAGCAGACCACCTACATTGCAAACAACCGGCTGAAGTTCGCCGCGTCCGATCACATCATGATCTACGACGTGGCCGACAACAAAATCGCCTTTCTCAACCCGGACATGAAGACCTACTGGAAGGGCGCGCCCGAGACCTTCGCCGCCAGCGCCAGGCTGACATCCGAGGACATCAAGGACATGATCGAGGAAAACCTCGAGGAGGTTCCGCCCCAGGAACAGGAGACCATGGCCGAAAACCTCCGCCGCCAGATGCTCCGTCAGACCGGCGGTCCGCCGCCCACGGTGGTGGTCAACGTCGCCCCCGCCTATGAGATCATCGCCGGATACCGGGCGCGGAAGCACGAAATCCACATCAACGGCGAACCGCGGCAGGAGATGTGGATCGCCGACGCCATCGAAGTCTCGACGGAATTCGATGTGGACGCATACGGCGAGATGCTCCGGACCTTCCACTCGACCTTGGGCTACAACGTCGAAACCGCCTTCTCGGACCCCAATATCATCGCCCTCTATAATAAAGGATGGCCCCTTCGCACCGTCACCTACGACGAGGAAGGCTACCCGGACAAAACCGAGGTCGTCAACGTCGTCCGGAAACCCCTGATGGCGTCGGAGTTCGAAATCCCCTCCAACTACAGAAAGCTGTCGTCAAAGGAGATTTTCGGGCAATAACAGAAGAGGGACAAAGGGACAAAGGGAACCCCGGTTTGTCCCTTTTCCATCACATTTTTTGGCCGCAATGCTTGCAGACGTTGGCCCGCTTTTTGATGATTTCCGCGCAGGCGGGGCATTCGGTGGTGCCGTATCGGTTGTGGATATTCCGGATCGACAGATCGACCTGTTCCTGGAGCTTGGGGTTGCCGAATGTGTGGCTCCGGAGGGGATCGACGGCTTCCACCAGGCCGATGTCGCCGACCATTTCAGCGGCCTTGAGCCGCACCCGGGCCGGCTCGGACGAATCCAGCAGCATCCGCAGCGCCGTTACGCCGTCCTTTTGCACATAGCAGTCGGCCAGGATGGAAAACCCTTTTTTGGTGTTTTCCTTAAGAATCTCCTGTTCCAGCACCGCCTGGTCGTCGATGACCTGCCCCGTCGCGCCCTGGGGGCTGAAGACCGGCATACATTCGAAACCGTCTGAATCCGGATACTTCATGCATCGGTAGGAGGCGGTGTGGCCGAAGTTCTCCTCGATGTTCTCCCACCCTTCCTGATACAGGCGGCACTCGTCGTTGAAGCAGACGAACAGATACGGGCTGCCCCAGCCGAGGCCGTCGCTGAAATTGATGGGCGGGGTCTCCCACAGACTCATCTCCGTCTGACAATGGGGACACACCGGTTTGTCCTGCGACATGACGCGTTCAAAATACTGATCTTTGGTTTCAATGGCCATGGATCACTCCTCCAGATATGAACATCAATTTTTATTAGAATATGGCTGCCGCCGGCGCTTTCGCTGGAAAACGCCGACCTCAGAAAGTAAGCGCCCCATCCCGATTGTCAATCCGATTGTCGATCCGATTATGAAACCGATCATCACTTAGGGGACGGTTCGGCCCCATGGTCCCGGAAAAACCGGATCATCCGTTTTTCGGCCCAGCTCCGGAGCCGCCAGCCCGCCAGGAACCCGCAGTGGCTTCCATTTACGCGAATTGCTGGAATAATTATTCCAAGCGAATTCAACGGCGCCGCTCGCCTTTTGCCGCGAGGGGATGAATCCCCACGCTATTTTATGATGTCCCTACAGGACATTTTTTTGCAATTTCAGTCCCGTAGGGACGACACATAGTAGCGTGGGAGTTCACTCCCGCGCGGCCGGCGGTGAGCGATCCCTTGAATTCACCTTTTTGGGATCTTCATTTCCATAATTCGCCTTCGCGGCATCAACTCAGAGTTTGACACCTTGAACCGGTTTTTAATATAATTATCTTTTATCGCGTTTGGACATTCCCCCTTTGCCGGGGGCCTTTTATTGGCATTAATCCACAACCGAAGAGACGCAATCCCATGAACCCAAGACACCCCCTGACGGCCATCACCCATATTATCAAATCCTGCGCCCGTATCCCTTTGTCCCTTTGTCCCTTTGTCCCTTTGTCCCTTTGTGCCTTTGTC
>JAABTM010000415.1 GCA_011389855.1 Desulfobacteraceae bacterium | reverse complement strand
TCACGTACCCCACTTCCACGAAATGGTTGCCGGAGCCCAGGGTCCCCAACTGGGCCTTGCCCCGGTCCAGGGCCCGGTCGCTCACCTTGTCCGGATCGGCGTGGGGGATGCGCCCCTCGCTTTCGATATGGGCCAGGTCGTCGGCATTGCCGTAGCCGTTCTCCAGGGTCCACCCCACGCCGTCCGTCAGCACCTGTTCCAGCTCCTTGCGGCGCAGCTTCAGGTCTTTCCTGCGGGCGCCGACCCCGGAAGGGATGTTGCGGAGCAGGGCTTCGGCCAGTTCGTGGGCGTGTTTCTGGATGTCTTTGCGGCTCAGTCCTGAGCGCAGCAGGCGGACCCCTCAGTTGATGTCGTAGCCCACGCCCCCCGGCGAGACGACGCCCTCGCTTGTATCGAACCCGGCCACCCCGCCGATGGGAAACCCGTATCCCCAATGGATGTCGGGCATGGCCATTGATCTGCCGCGGATGCCCGGCAGGGCCGCCACATTGACCACTTGTTGCAGCGACTGGTCTTTCCGGATGTCCGCCATCATCTCTTCATTGGCGTAAACCAGGCCCTCGACGTTCATTTTCCCCGTTTTGGGGATGATCCATCGCCATTCATCCTGTTTTTCGATGTCCATCGCCGTCCCCCTGCCCTTCTTTGTTGTCGTCGCGCCGGACCGGCTTCAGCGCCAGGCGGCATTTCAAAAGCGTTAAAAAGAACTATAGAATAAAACGGCCGGATTTACCATCGGTTCAACTACCTATTTTTCAAATTTTCGCGGATAAAGCCGGTAGGGTTTCGCCCGGTGCTTACGGCCTGGGAATACAGTCAAGGCTGTATTTTTGCTGCCTGTTATAATGTATGGAACGAATCGGGAGCATTGCCGAACCGGCGAGAATATGAGACGACGGGCATCACCGTGTACCGCTACGGCGCCAAGTCGCGGCAGGTTCTGGAAGCCGGAACCGGGGATGAGCAGTGCCGGGAGTGTCAGGGGCCTCCGTTCACCCAGTAGTGAACTGAAGGGTACAATGGGGTTGCGTCCGTTCCCCTAAAAGGGGTATGTAGCCTGACATGGATTATCCGCGGAAAAAAATATCCCGCCTGTTAAGGCTTGTGCTCGATATAAAGACGGACCCCCATCAACGCCCGGATGCGCTGCGGACAAAGCTCGGCATCGGAAAAACCCAGTTCTATAAAGATAAAAAGACATTGGCCGCCATAGGCTTCGAGTTCGATTTCAATCGCCGGAAAAACCGATGGGAGGTCGGTCGGGATGCGACCCTTCCCGTGGAAAATCTGACCCTGAGCGAGCAATTGTCCCTGGTGATGGCGCTTCGCCAGCTTTCGGCATCAGGGGACCATCTCCTAAGCTTTCATGGACTCAACGCCGCCCGGAAGCTTTCCCTCAGCCTGCCGTTTCCCCTCCGGGAACGCCTGTTCGACGACATGGTGATCAAAGAGGGTTTTGGATGCCAAAGGGAAATTCTTGATCGTCTTGAAAAAGCCATCACGGACAATTGGCGGGTTACATTGACCTATCAAAGGCCCGGTCAGGACAAGCCGGGACTGGAAGAACTCGACCCGTATCACCTGTTTTTCAAACGGCGCGCCCTCTATGTCGAGGGATATTCCTGGAGCGAAGAGGGGATCCGGGTGTATCGGGCCAACCGCATTTCGGATGTATCGTTTAAATCCAAAGGCTTTGCCGTCCGGGAGGATTATGATTTCGGGCAGCGGTATAAAAACGCCTTTTCCGTCTTCGGCGGAGAGAGCACGGAGAGGGTGAGGGTTCGATTCAATAAAAAGACGCGGACCTATATCGAAGAAACGCTTTGGCACCACAGCCAGCGAATCACTGAAAACACCGGGGACGGCGGCATTTTTTTCGAGGTCGATGTAGCCTACCCGAGGGAAGTCTTGTGGTGGGCGTTTTTTTGGGGCGACGGGGCGGAAATCCTGGCGCCGTCGTGGTTGAGGGCGGAAGCAAAAGAGACGACCCAGAAAATGGCGGCCGCATACAGGCGGAACCCGCCAGACGAAGACGGCGCCATTCATGCGCCGTCGCCATAACCGGCAACATCTGCTCATGACGATCACCCGCTGAGGAGGCGAAGCGATGGACTCATTTCAAACAGAACATCTTATCCTGCTGAGGGAAGAGGAACTGACGGCATTGGTCTCCGCCAGGGACAGAGACGATTACGAACCGGATTTGAAATATTTTCTGTATGCGACCGGGAACCTGAAGGGCTTGAGGCGTCTTTCCTTGCAATCGGAGGAGAAGCATTGGGAGCCTCCTGCATTAAAACCCAAAGATCATGCCATCGTTGACCAGGATGAATGCATCAGAGGCTATCGCAATGCTGTGCATTTACCGCCACGGCCCGGTGAACCCCAGATGGCGCTGAGCTGGAACTGGTTCTGGGGCGAGTTCTGCAAGCACTTGATACAAAAAGATACCTGGGCTTATCTGGGTCGCGGCGACCTGTTGATCATTTGTAAAAACGTGGATTTTTCTATTCGTTCAGCATGGCGAGAATTTTGGGAAAAACTGTCTTCTCGTGGGCATTTGGAACAATCTGTCGGTTTATTTCTCGACAACAAAACGCTTTTCAAAAACCAGGCAAAGCCATGGGACTCTAAAGACATTCCTGTTCTATCGGAGGACATGGCGGTATTTTTGAAAACCTATTACCAATACGGAAAATCACGAAATCGCCATTTCAAAAAAGGCAGCATTGACAAAGCGATTAAGGACTTGGAAAAAATCATCGAAAAAAACGGCTACGACACAATCGACCTTCCCGATAGGCGCATCGAAGAACATGTACAAGGTGGCGATTTTTTCCTGACGGGAAGAGGTAAAAATGCCAGGACAAGATGTTCCGCCTGCGGTCAAATCGTCGCCAAAAGCGATGCCTTTCAAAGACTGGCGATTTTTTTAAAAGATGCGGATGAACGGCCTCAATCCGGAAGGCACAAAGACGATAAAAACCTCTTCTGTAAATGTTGCGTCGCAACCGTTTTTCTCTGCCCCGTTAAATTGACCCCCGAAACGCTTAACGTTAAATTCGATTTTGCGTCAGCCGTCGATGGTTCAGCGGTTGCAGAACCTACCGCCGAAATGATGCTCAGGAAATATGTCGCTCAAAGTTTACACGTCCATGCCGGCAATTATATCAGCTTGCACCTTACGGAGTTCGCGGACAGAAAACCGCTCGCTCAAATTTGGGGCGCTTACCATTATTCCCTCTGGAAAATGGCCACGATCTTCCCGCCCCAACTTTTCGCCGAAGGGTTTCAAATCGAAGTCTACCCAGGGGAAGAAACATTCCGGCTGCCGCGATGGGCCTTGTGGTTTATTGCTGCTTTGGCCGAGTGGGACAATGTTTTCAATTACTGGTGTTACGCCGACAAGGGCAATCGCACCCACACGGGACAGTTTCTCCGGTTGGCGGCGCGGGGGAAAATTTTTCAGGCATTTTATGTCTTGATCGCCGGCGGATTGATCAGCGGATACGCAAATTCCTGGCGGATCAACCGGCTTCAGGAAATATGGAAAGAATTTGAAACCCAATTAAAGGAGGAAAAATACATGCCGATTCCTGATTATCCGTTCATTGCCGGTTTTACGGGTCTCTTGCTGCCTTTGGCGGAACGGGTCCAATCGAGCCGGAAATCGCCGGAGGAAAAAAAGCGGGCTGTGGGAAAACTGCTGGAAGAAGCCGACAAACCCATCCAGTACGCCTACACGGCCGCCCGTGAAACCGGATCGCCGGATTTCATTTTCTGCAAACGGCCCCGAAACCGGTATTTTTATGAGAAGGCCATCGCTTTGCTGGAATGGGCGGGCGAGGATGTCGATCATCTCCAAAAAGAAGCCGAAGAAAAAGCGGCGGATCTG
>JAABTM010000414.1 GCA_011389855.1 Desulfobacteraceae bacterium | reverse complement strand
TAGTAAACAAAGGGACCCTCGCGCTCCACTTTGACCATCAGGGATCGCTTCAACTCTTTCAGATGATGCGACACCAGCGGCTGAGACAAATCCAGGGCCTCGACAATCGCGGATACCGATTTCCGACCGCCGCTGATGAGCAGCAAGATTCTCAAACGGTTGCCGTCGGACAGACTTTTGGCCAGAAAGGCGGCGCTTTGAAGCTCGTCCTTCGTCAACTCGCATCTTGACGCGGAACCGCCGATGCGGATTGTCTGGCCGCGGCCCGCATCGTTATTGGACAACTTGTTTTGCGTGCTGTTCATGTCCGAGACCGTCGGGTTGACCTGTGGAACCGCTTTTGCGGGTTTCGACATAGTGGGCCGCCGCCAGGGCGGCCATGCACCCGTCAGCGGCGGCGAGCACAATTTGATTGGCGTATTTTTGCCGGAGGTCGCCCACCGCGAAAATGCCCGGAATATCCGTCTCGCATTTTTCGTCCGTGAGGACATAACCGGTGCGATTCATCTTAATGCCGGCGGGAACGAGCAAATTATTGGGCGAAAAGCCGACAAAAATAAAAACGCCTTCGGTATCGATATGCTGCAAAAATTTATCACACAAATCAAAGCCGCCTATCTCGATAAAACCAGGATAGTTCTCGACTTCCTTTGTGATGGCCACCTGCCCGCCGGGGACGCCCCGTTCGATCAAAACGGTTTTCAGCGCCGCGCGCATTCCATAAATTCCGGCGGTTAATCCGGCGGGACCGCCGCCGACAATGATCAAATCGTATAGTTCGTTTTCAGACATGCTTGATTCCCCTTTTGGCGACTTTGCCGTAGTTTGATGCTTCAGGCGATTCATTATCAACATACAAGCGCTTATTTATATGTTGATGAGGATTTTGTCAATGTTTTTTTCCAGGGAATTTCAAATTTCAAAGCCCCGCCCCGACCCGCCCGTATGAGCGGCATCTGCTCCGATCACATCCCCCTCCGCCCAAGTGCAAGAAGGCCAGGAACAGGGTTTTGTAAAATTTGCTAAGCGATCAAACGGGCGGACCGCAACAGGGGCCGGGGGTCCACCAGATGTCGGGAAAACCAGTCCTTCCCGTTCCCTTCCCCCACAGCCAAAGCCAGGGCCTCGGAGAAATGGAGGACCGGAATCCGGTTTTGGAGCGTGGACCGAACCTCCAGGTTCATGTGGCACATGGCGCAGGCGGTCACCAGGCAGTCGGCGCCGGCGGCGGCGGCGTTCCGGAAGATGGCGTCCACCATGGCCCCCACCACGTCGGGCCGCACCACCGAGAGAAAGGTGCCGCAGCAGCGGGCCCCGTATCCCCACCGGCGGGGTTCGGCCCCCAGGTCGGATAGGATCTTCTCCATGAGCCCGTGGTGGTTGGGTTCGTGGCGCATGGCCGGGGGTCTTGCAAGCATGCAGCCGTAGTAGGGAACGAACTTCATCCCCTTGAGGCCCGGCGACGTCTTGTTCAGGCCCTTCATGTCAGCCCCGGCCAGCAGATCGAAGAAGTGGATCAACTTGAGGTTCGGGTCCACGGGCCGTCCCCAGCGGGCTTCGCACCGCTGTTGGGCGTCGGGGACTTCGGCCAGGTGGCGCTGGGCGCCGCGCAGCCGGAGCATGCAGTTGGGGCAGGCCGCCAGTAGCGGGCGCCCCTTGGGGGCCAGCGTGAGGTTTCGGGCCGCCAGGTCCTGGGCCAGCTCGGCGTCGACGCTGTGGGCCGAGGAGGAGCCGCAGCAGTTCCAGTCCGGCACTTCGATCAGATCGTAGCCGATCCGCTCGCAGAATTCGATGAGGGACCGGTTGTTCTCCTTGGCGGTGGTGGCCATGGAGCAGCCGGGGAAATAGGACAACGGGATGCGTTTTGATCGGCTCATGGCGTCCCCCTTTCAGCGGTTTCGCGAAACATACGTTTCAGGTCCTGGGTGTTTTTCACTTTAGACGGCAAGAGATCCAGCTTCCGCTTGGCCAGCATCCGCAGTCCCACGTCCATGTCGGTGAACCAGTCCCGGGTCTTGACCTTGTAGCGCATCATGATCTCCAGCTTGTGGGTGCGGCCGTACCGTTCGATGGACCGGAGCACTTCCCGGTGAAAATCGAGCACGTCGGGCTCGGCAATGGCGGCGTCGGTCTCCAGGGCGATCCCGCGCATGGCATCCATGACTGCGGCCATGTCGATGGCCATGGGGCACGCGATGGAGCAGGTGTGGCACCCCACGCAGGTCCAGATGGTGGCGGATTGGAGAACCTCGTCGCGCAGCCCCAGTTGCGCCAGTCGGATGATTCCGTGGGGCGCATAGTCCATGGCCTCGATGAAGGGGCAACCGCCCGCGCAGCAACGGCAGTGGAAGCAGGCGCTCAGGTCGGCGCCGGAGCGCTTTTCCACTTCCCGAACGAAGCCCATGTCGCCGTTGCCGGCGGCGATGGTCATGACGCGTTGGAGGTTTCCGTTATTTTTGTGATTCCGTTTATTCATTCCGTTACCTCGGCTTTCGCCCGCGATTCAGGTCGGGGCGGAGGGGGGAAAAGGTTGGTGTTTGTAGGCAGACTAACAGGAATAAGGTAGGGCTGTCCTTGACTTAAATCAAACGGGACGGATTTTGTGGAGCATTGCTCCTGTGGAGGATGTGAGCGTTTATTCTCGGTCGGTGGGGGTATTACTGGATCATTTACCCTTGCAAAAAAGAGGGCTTTAGATAAAATATATTTCATTTGTTTAACGGTTTATAGGCATTCTAAACAATGGAGGTATGAATGACGGGAATTGATTATCCGAAAAGAGGTTCAATAGAAGGGGTGGAGGTCCAGGGGGGGGTCATTTTAGGGTTTCTTCAGGGAATGGGGGTTTTCAAGCAGACAGCCTTGAAGATTTTGAATGAACACGGGATATCAGACCCGAAAGCAAGCCGGTGGTATCCTCTGGAGCCGTTGCAGCTTGTCTTTAAAAAGATGGAAGATGAAGGAAGATCCAGCACTTTGAAACTGATCGGAGCAGCGGTGATCAACACGGCCCAATGGCCCGAGATCAAGTCGCTGGGAAAATCGCTCTGTTCCTTGGATATCTCCTATCATATGAACCACAGGCGGAATGGAAAAGAGTGTTTCGACCCCCGAACCGGCAAGGTTATTGAATCAAAGCTCGGACACTGCATTCTCGTTCCGCCCAATCGAAATGGCGGGAACAGAGCGATTTTGATCAACGCCTCATTTTATCCCTGTGAGTTCGTTTTGGGCATGGTTCAAGCCCTCGCTCATAAGTTCAAGCCCAAAGAGTGCAGCCACTACGCAAAGGTGAGGCATGACCCGGTTGAGTGCAGAAAAAAGGGAAAGGAGACCTGTCGCTACATCATCGAATGGTAGGCGGAAAAATTCCGACTGACCCGCAGCCTGGGCACTGGTTCAGTTGAATGGGATGCGAAAGTGTGGAGTGTTCTTTCCAACTTTTGTGTACTCGGTCAGTTGTTGTTTATTCGGCTGCAATGGATCGCACAAAGGCCGGCCAGGCGGCTTTCACATGCGCGATCATGTCGAACTCCCCCTCCGTGACGTTCCAGATCACCGCGGCCGGCAGGATCATGCCGATGAACAGGATCGCCGTGGTGGCCGGTTCGACGTCGGCGCGGATGGCGCCGTTCCCGATGCCTTCCCGAACGATGCGTTCTATGCCGGCGGCATACCCGGTGAGGATGTCGGCGACTTTGGCCTTGCGATCAGGATGACCGGTGTAAATGCCGCCCGAAAACACCACATGGGGGATGGCCCGGTTCTCGTTCAGCATATGGGCGTGTTTCATCAGCAGCAGCCGGAGACGGGGCAAAGCGTCCGGGGCCTCTTTCCGCACATGAGCGATATTTTCCAGCAG
>JAABTM010000413.1 GCA_011389855.1 Desulfobacteraceae bacterium | reverse complement strand
TCCGATCGACACCGTGCTGCGCATGGCCACCATCGACGGGGCCCGGGCCCTGGGGCTGGGGGACATCACCGGCTCTTTGGAACCGGGCAAGCGGGCCGACATCATCGTCATCGACACGGACAAGCCCCATCTCACGCCCATGTACCACCCCGAATCCCACCTGGTCTACGCCGTCCGGGGGAGCGACGTCTCCCATTCGGTCATCGACGGCCGGGTGGTGATGGCCGACCGGCGACTGACCACCATCGATCGGGACGCCCTGTGCGCCCGGATCGCGGAGATCGGGCGCGAGATCCAGGCCTTCAACGGAAACCGGACCTGACCATGGGCCCCTGCGTCAACCATCCCGATCGCGAGACCCCGTACCGCTGCACCAAGCATGAAATCTACATGTGCGAAGACTGCATGCACTGCCGCGACCCCGAAATTTACTGCAAATTCCGCTCGTCGTGCCCCATCCATTTCATGGAAAAGGAAAATAAAAAATAACCCATGCCTCCCATCATCTCCATCGTCGGCACGTCCCATTCCGGCAAGACCACCCTCCTCGAAAAGCTGATTCCCGAGCTGAAACGGCGCGGATACCGCATCGGAACCATCAAACACGCCTCCCACGTCATCGACATGGGCAAAAAAGGCAAGGATAGCTGGCGCCACAAAGCCGCCGGCGCCGACACGGTGATCGCGGCCGGATCGGGCCGCATCGCCATGGTCAAGGACAACGGCTGCGACTCCCTGGACAGCCTCGCCCTCTATTTCCAGGACATGGACCTGGTCATCACCGAAGGCTACAAGCGGGAACCCCGCCCCAAAATCGAAGTCTTCCGCCAAGCCACCGGCAAGCCCCCCATTTTTCCCGGCCACCCCGACCTGGCCGCATTCGTCACCGACGCCGACATGGATCCCGGCGTGCCGGTTTTCGGCCTGGACGATATTCTCGCGCTGGCGGATTTTATCGAAAAAAGATTTTTGTAACCTTTCCGCCTCCCCTGGCTCTTTAATGTCAAACGGCCGAATTGGGCCGTTAAACTATATTGGAATCAGAGGAGGTTCAATGGCAATCCAGCTTTCAAGACGGTCCTTTCTAAAAGGCAGCCTGGCGGCGGCCGGGGCCGTGGCGGCCACCAGCGCGCCGGCGGCGGCCGTCAAAGGGGCCAAAGGGGGCCGTCATCTGGCCACCCTCATCGACATCGACAAGTGCATCGGCTGCGGGGCCTGCGTGGAGGCCTGCCGGGACGCCAATTATGAAAAATATCCGGAGGCGAAAAAGCCGTTTCCGAAAATGTATCCCAACCGGGTGCCGGTGGAAGACTGGTCCGACGATCAGTATGCGTCCGACCGGCTGACCCCTTACAACTTGCTCTTTATCCAGGAAGCGGTGGTGGACGTCGACGGGGAGGAACGGTTTCTGACGGTTCCCCGGCGCTGCATGCACTGCGTCAATCCGCCCTGCGTCAAGCTCTGCCCCTGGGGCGCGGCCCAGCAGTACAAAAACGGCATCTCCCGCATCGACAAGGACATCTGCCTGGGCGGGTCCAAATGCCGGAAGGTCTGCCCCTGGCACATTCCCCAGCGACAGACCGGCGCGGGATTGTACCTGGAGCTGCTGCCCTCTTTTGCCGGCAACGGCATCATGACCAAGTGCGACCGGTGCTGCGACCGGGTCGCCGGGGGCGGCGTTCCCGCCTGCATCGAGGCGTGCCCCGAAGGCGCCCAGATCATCGGGCCCCGGGATGAGATCGTCCGCAAGGCCCACGAACTGGCGGATGAGACCGGCGGCTACATCTACGGCGAGACGGAGAACGGCGGGACCAACACCCTCTACGTCTCCCCCGTTCCCTTCGAGGAATTGAACAAAGCCGTCGACAAAGGCAAGGGCCGGCCCCATTTCAAACCGGCGGAGAACACCATGGCCAAGGCCAACAACCTCGTGCTCGGCATGGCCATCGCCCCTATCGCCGGCATCGCCGCGGCCTGGGGCAAACAGATCGTGGCGGACAACAAGAAAAAAGAGAAACCCGAGCATATTAAGGAGGGAACCGACCATGACAACGCGTAACGCGGCGATTCCGCCTGTCCGGTACGGCTACGGCCTGCTGATGTTTCTATTGGCCCTGACCGGATTCGCCCAGATGCCCATTTTCAAGCGGTACTATATCGCCGACATTCCGGGACTGGGCTGGCTTGCCATGTTCTATGTGACACATTATCTTCATTATATCGGCGCCGTACTGATCCTGGGACTGGCCGCTTATTTCGTCACGGCTTATTTCCGGACCCGGCCCGAACGGCCGAAGCTGACGCCGACCGGGTATCTGAGGGCGGGGCTTATCGGGGTCATCCTCGTCACCGGCCTGCTTTTGGCGGTGAAGAATTTCCCCGGCTACGTGTTTCCGCCCGGAGCCGTCATCCTGCTGGATCTGGTCCACCTGGGATCGGTCTTTGTCTTCATCCCGACGGCCCTGTATTGCTGGGCTTTTTCAAAAAAATGGATTAATTCCCCTTCAAAAGGGGACGTGAAAGGAGTAAACTGATGGGAGAGATTTGGATTTTTCTGGTTATCGTGGGCGTGTGGGTGGCGCTCCAGGCGATCATCCTGCCCAAATTAGGGGTTTCCACCTGAATGCGGGATGCTTGTCAGTTGACAAGCAAAAAGGAGAATGACGAACCCAAAACCGGAGAGGGAAACGGATAAGGATGCGGGCCTGATCCACGCCATCAACCGGGGCGAGGCGGGCCGGTTCGGGGATCTGGTGGCCCGATACCAGGGCCGGCTCTACAACTTCGGCCTTCGGTTGTGCAACAACGTCCAGGATGCGGAAGACCTGGTTCAGGAAACTTTTCTCAACGTCTTCCGCCACCTGGACGGCTTTCGCCAGGAAACCAAGTTCAAAAACTGGCTCTATCGGATCGCCGGCAACGTCTGCATCAAAAAGCGGCGGCGATCCAAATTCGCCCCGGAGCCGGATCTCCCCCTCGAAGACTTCATGCCCGGGGAGGGCGACGCCCTCCCGGAAAGACCGCCCGACTGGGCGGTCCAGCCCCTGGACCGGCTCCTCGACGAGGAATTGTCCGCCGCTCTCCGCGAAAAGATCGCCGCCCTCCCCGAAAAATACCGACTCGTCGTCGTCCTGCGGGACATCGAGGGGTTTTCCACCGAGGAGACCGCCGGAATCCTCGACATCAGCCCCGCCAACGTCAAGGTGCGCCTCCACCGGGGCCGGCTGGCCCTCCGGGAGGCCCTGAAAGGCTATTTCGACCATGACCCATCCCCACCATGATCCCTCCCATTGCCGCGACCTGTTCGAAAAGATGTCCGAATACATCGACGGCGAACTGGACGCGAAAGCGGCGGCGGACATCCGTCGCCATCTGACCGGTTGTCCCCACTGCGCCGTCTGCCGCGACACCCTCCAGCGAACGGTGGATCTCTGCCGCGGCCTGCCGGCCCGGCCCGTCCCACCCGATTTTTCCGCGAAACTGGCCTTGTTGGTCGCCGAACAGCTCGATTCCGGGGCGGGCGGACAGGAGGGCGCCCGGCCATGAAAATCCTCTTCATCGCCACCGGCGGCACCATCGACAAGATCTACTACGACCGAAAGAACGACTACGCCATCGGCGATCCCCAGATCGTGGAGGTGCTCAAAGGCGCCAACGTGACCTTCGGGTATGAGGTGATCTCCCTGCTCAAAAAAGACAGCCTCGACCTGACCGACGCCGACCGGGAAAAGATCCGCGACGCCGTCCGGGCTCAGGACCGCCGGCGGATCGTAATCACCCACGGCACCGACACCATGATCCAGACCGCCCGGGCGCTCAAACCGATCCCCGGCAAGGTCATGGTGCTGACCGGCTCCATGCAGCCGGCCCGGTTCGCGGTCA